>NZ_JBSFHW010000020.1:0-176675 GCF_053597275.1 Streptomyces sp. NPDC001492
CCGCCGGCACCCCGCAACGCGCGTTCACCGGCTGACCCACCCGCAACGCCTGCGCTGCCACTTGGCGGCGCAGGCGATCGCCATCAGCCAGGACCGGAAGCTGTCCGGGTCGCGGAGCGAACCGAGGTTGCCGACGGCGCGCAGCATGGTTTTCGCGGAAGGACCCTACGAGGCGCCGCCCGCCACCGCCACGGCGTTGGGCCCGGCCCCCACCTCGACGGTGGCGGTGACTTCCCCGGTGCTGGTGTCGACGACCTGGGTCTCGCGGGCGTCGGCACCCGAGGTCACGTACGCGCGACGCCCCCCGTCGCCGAGCGCGATGCCTTCCGCGCCCGCGCCGACGTCCAGGTAGCCGCTCACGGTGTCGTTGCGCGCGTCGATGACCGACACCCCGTCGGAGCCGAAGCCGGTGGTCACATAGACCCGGCGGCTGTCCGGGGTGACGGCGAGGTGCTCCGCGCCCTCGGGCAGCATGACCGTGTCCTCGACGTCGCGCTCCTTGGTGTCGATCACGGCCACGGCGTCGGTTCCGAGGCCCAGCGTCACGTACGCCCGGCGGCCGTCGGGCGCGATCGCCACGTCGAAGGGGGCCGCTGCGGTGGTGAACCGGATGGTGTCGATCACCTTCTCCCGGGACGTGGAGATCACCGACACCGTGCCCGAGAGCAGGTTTGTCACGAAGGCGCGGGAGCCGTCCGGGGTGATGGCGACGTTCTGTGGCCGGCGGCCGACGTGGAGGGTCTTGGTGACCCGGTTGGTGGCGGTGTCGATGACCGACACCGTGTTGCTGCGGGCGTTCGTGACGTAGACCCGCTTGTCGTTCGGGGTCACGGCCACGCCTTCGGGCCGCTGCCCGACGCGGATGGTCCGGATCGCGGTCCTGCGGGTGGTGTCGATCACGGTGACGGCATCGGATCCGGCGCCGCCGGTCACGTACGCGCGCCCGCCGTGCGAGCCGACGGCGATGTCCGCCGCGCCGGAGGGTACGGAAATGGTGCCGACGACGGCGTTCTCGGCCGCGTCCACGACCGAGACCGTACGGGCGCCGGAGTTCGCGACGTACGCATAGCCGCCGCCACCGTCCCCGTCTCCGCACCCGCACCGTCGGCTCAGGTCTGCCGCCGCCGCCTGAGGGGCCGTCAGCGCCGCCGCGAGCAGGGCAGCCATGGCACAGCCACTCGCCGCTCTCCCCAGGGCGCGCGACCGCCGCCCCTGCTCGTGCCGCGCGGAACGGCTCTTGGCCTGCTGATGCGGGCGAACGTCGTACACGGGGCCTCCATGGCCATTCACCGGATCCGGAAGGAGCCGCTCCAGAATCCTGGGCCCCGGCACCCCTCCGTGGCAGGTGGTCGCGGTGCCGCGTGGAGTGTCACGCATTCGCCGACCCTTGGGCGACCGTTCGGGTGAAGGAGGGTCGGCCGTCCCTGTGGCCCACCCCTTCTTCGTCGCGATGGCGGCTACGACATCAGATGCGCGCATGCGCTGAAGACCCGTCATGCCCGATTCCTGCGACCTCAGGCGGAGCCACCATGCCTCGTTCACGGAACACCACGACAAGACGCCGCCGACACCTCATCCGTGCCTCGGCCGCGGCCCTCCTCGCGATGGCGGCTGCAGCCGCTCTGCCGGGCTCGGCACGCGCCGACCTGCCGGGGGCCGACCCCCAGCTGACCCGCGCTCCCTACCTCACGGATCTCGGTACGGGAAAGGTCCAGGTGAACTGGGCCACCACGACCCAGACCCGAGGCATCGTCAAGTACGGACCGCTCGGCAACTGCACCGCGAACACCGTGCAGTCCGTCCCGCTGGGTTCGCCGACCACCATCAACGGCGTCCGGGAGTACACGAACTCGGTGGCCGTCACCGGCCTTTCGGCCGACACCCACTACTGCTACCGGATCTACACGGGCGACGCCGCCCAGACCGATCTGCTGGGCACCAACACCTCCCCCGACTTCACGACCCTGCAGGCCGCGGGCGGGACGTCGCCGGTCACCTTCGCCGCGCTCGGCGACTGGGGCGACACCACCAACCGCGGTGTGAACGACGGCTCCCTCAACGTCAACCAGGCCAACGTCCTCTCGCGGCTGGCGAGCAGCGGGGCCCGGTTCGCCCTCACGACGGGCGACGTGGCCTACCCGGGCGGTACGCCCACCAGCTACGGCGACCTCAACCAGACGGGCGTGAACATCAGCGCCGTCTTCGGGCCCTCGTACTGGACCGTGCCGGGGCAGCGGATCCCGTACTTCTCACTCAACGGCAACCACGGCCGCAACCAGACCCTGCTGACCACCTGGCCGGAGAGCGCGACCGCGACCGCGTCGAGCGGCAAGTACGTGATGGAGGACTACGCCTCCTTCGACGGCTCGACCCCGGCCAGCTACCCCTCGACGTGGTACGCGTTCACCACCGGCGGGGTACGCGTCTACGCACTGGACGCCTCCTGGTCCGACAGCAACGTCGGGTCGGCCACCGGCGGCGCGTGCGGGTCGCCCTGCGCCAAGTACCAGGTCGACCACGACGCCCACTGGACGACGTCGTCGCCCGAGTACCAGTGGCTCCAGCAGGACCTGGCCGCGCACCCCGGCGGCATCAAGATCGCCGCGTTCCACTTCCCGCTGCGCTCCGACGACTCGACCGAGCCGGACGACGCGTACCTGAAGAACACCCCGGGCAGCACCGACACGCTGGAGCAGCTGCTGCACGACAACGGCGTCAACCTGGTGCTCAACGGCCACGCCCACATCTACCAGCGCAACATCGCCCCGCCCGGCGGCGTCATCAGCTACGTGACCGGGGGCGGCGGCGCCAACCTGAGCGGCTTCGCGGGCCACGGCTGCGCCACCACGGACGCCTACGGGATCAGCTGGTCGTACACCTCGAACGTGGGCCGCAAGTGCGGCGCCGCGCCCGCCCCGACCAGCGACTCGCAGGTGTACCACTTCCTGAAGATCACGGTGAACGGCAACCTCGTGACCGTCGCGCCCACCGATTCCAACGGCACCGTCTTCGACCAGAAGACGTACGACTTCGGACCGGACAGCAGCGCGCCCTCGGCGCCGGTCGCGCTGACCGCCAAGCGGCAGGGCTCCACCACCGCGCGGCTGGACTGGCGCAAGAGCACGGACAACAAGTCCGTGGCGGCGTACGACGTGTACCGCAACGGCACGTACCTGGCCACGCTGGCACCCGACGTGACGACGTACAGCGACAAGACGGCCACCTGCCCGGCCACCTACAGCTACCGAGTGGCGGCCCGCGATCTCGCGGGCAACACCAGCACATCCACGATGTCGGTCACCTGCTGACGGACTCGGACCGCCTGCGTCGCCACACGGCGACGCAGGCGACCGCCACCGCCGGAACCACCAGCCCCGTCACCACGATGACCAGGCGCTCGGCCTTGTGCTGCGCGGGACTGCGCCTGGAATCGTCGGCCGCGGCCGACTGCGGCGCGGGTGCGGCACCGTGCAGTTCGCGCAGGAGGTCGAGGTAGCGGGTGCCGAACGCCCTGCTCGGCTCGACCTGGGAGTTCTCGCTGAACTCGTTCCAGCTGATCAGACCGAGTGCATCGGGCGAGGAGCCCATGGCGTTGGCGTACTCGGTGCGCAAAGTGCGGCCGTCACGGCGCGGGACGGAGGAGGTGCCACCGACGCGGCGGGCGTCGAACCCCGGCGCGAACGGCGCGATCCAGTAGTGTCCGTCGGCGTGGACGGCGCGGGCCATGGCCCGGAGTTTGGCCGGAGCATCGGGATAGGTGTCCGGGTTGACGGACGACCAGTAGTAGGCGTCTCCGTCGGTGACATCGGCGAGCCGGCGGTAGCCGGCGGCGTTCTTCTCCGTCGACAGCACCAACAGCCCGGGGCGGACACCCGATGTGACACGGGCGACGTCCTCGCGCGAGAACTTGCAGGTACCGCTGAAGATGGTGAGCGGTCTGCCGTCCAGCCGCAGGAAGACGGGATCGTGGGCGTACCGGTCGCGGAAGGTGCGGAAGTCGGCGGCGACCCGGTCCACGGGCTGCGGACGGCGGGCGAAGTCGAGACCCTCGTAGAGCATGGCGAGCTTGAAGTGCTCGGACTTGGCGAGAGCCATCAGCTTCTCCAGCCGGTGGTCCAGCTTCGGGGTGTCCTTCCAGCTGGTGATGAAGCCGTCGATGCCCGCGGACCTGGCCCAGCGGATGTGCTGCCGGATCACCTGGGCGTCGTCGCTGGAGTAGGCGCCGAGAGCGGGGAGGTCGGTCTTGCCCCGCCGCCATGAACCGGCGTCGAACCACTGGTAGTAGTACGCCAGCAGCGGGACGGCAGGCTTTGCGGGGGCGGCCGGACCCGGTTCGTCGGCGGCGCGTCCCGGGGAGGGGATGCAGCACAGCACGAGGGCGGCCAGCAGCACGAACCAGCGCTTCACGGCGGCCAGCTCCTCGCGAAGACGTCCTCACCTGCCAGCGGTCCCGGCCTCAGCGGCTGCAGCTCCGACCCCCGCCGGGGCCTGCGGGTGCGACGGATCACCAGGACCGCACTGGCCAGGGCGAGCAGGGGGAGGCCGACGAACAGGAGGTCGAGGGGCGTGATCACCGGGGTGTCGACGGTCCGCGAACCGGACAGCCGGACCTCCTGGTCGGCGATCAGGCCGGCGGGCGCCTTCACCCTCACCAGGTAGCTGCCGCGCGGCAGATGAGTGAGGACGCCGGTCCCGTGCGCACCGAACCGTACCGTGCGCACCTTCCCGTCGGGCCCGGTCACCTCGGCCCGCTTTCCCGTACGGCCGCCGAAGACGGCGTCGTGCGCGGTGATCCTCAGGTCGTGGAAGGGGCCGGTGAAGGTGACGGGCTGCGAGGTGCGAGGGCTGAAGCGCTGGCGTCCGGCGTCGGCCAGCTGGGCCCCGTCGTAGATCAGGCTCTGCAGGGAGTACGTGACGGGCGTGTCGGCCAGCCGGCTGCCGCGGTACACCGGGATCGCTCCGTCGAGCCAGGTGATGCCGCGCACGTTCAGGTCCGTCAGCCGTCCGGTGGAGCTCTTCACGGTGGCCTTGGAGATGTGGGCGAGGTCGAGCGGGGCGGCGTGCTGGTCGGTGAAGCGCGCGGTCACGGGGTACTGCACGGTGAACGCGGCCGTGACCGTGTAGTCGGCGCGCAGCGGGAGGCCGTTCACGACGGGGCGGAAGGCCTGGTCCGGGTCGCGCTGACCGGCCCAGCGGGTGAAGCGGTAGCGGTGCCCCGCAGTGTCGACGGCGGTGTCCAGAAGGTGCAGCGTCTGGGGTGCGCGCGTGTGCGGAGCTGTGTAGCTCGCGTGACCGGCCGCGTCGGTGGTGACCACATGGCCGCCGAACCTGATCCGCACACCGGCCACCGCGGGCACGGTGCGGAAGCCGACCGTGACCGGGCGGGGGTCGGAGGCCGTGTGGCCCGGGGTCTTCGCCGCGCCGGCCTTCGCGGGTGCGGACGGCTGCGGGGCCGGGGACGCCTGCGGCGCTTCGGTCGCGGCGAGGACCAGGCCGCCGAGGGCGAGCAGTACGGCGGTCAGTGGCGGGCGCGGTCGTCGGGGGTTCACCGCTCTGGTCCTTTCCGGAGCCCCGGGACGTTGGGCGGGAGGTCGGCGGCGGAGCGCTGGAGCGGGGTGCCGGCGGCCGAACGATCCGCCCGGGAAGCCGCGGAGTGGCCGTCGGGCCGCGGCCCCGCGGTCGGACGGCCCCGACGGGAGCCGGCGCCCGGGCGGCGGAACGGGACGTCGAGCGGGGAGCGGGCGCTGACCTGGGCGGCGTAAGCCGCGAGGAGGACCACCGCGGAGGCCGCGGTGCCGTAGATCCCGTAGACCAGCGGCGCGTCGATGCGGCCGACCGGGCGGCGGGCCTGCAGGGCGGGGAGGACCTGGGGGGCGCGCGGTCCGTGTCCGAAGTCGAACGCACCGGCGATGCTCGGGGCACCGGCGTCCCGCTCGGCCAGCGGCTTCAGCCGCCAGTTGTCCTCGACGAAGCGCAGCGCGCCGGTGGAGTCGAGCACGGTGTGGTCGACGTGGCCCTGCCGGGCGTAGGGGCTGAGCAGGACGGCGGGCACCCTGAGGCCGCGGGGTCCGTCGGCGGCGCGGGGCGGGGAGACGTGGTCGTACCAGCCGCCGGAGCCGTCGTAGGTCCACAGCAGGGCCGAGCTGTCCCAGTAGTGGCTGAGCGCCAGCTGGGTCGCGAGGTTGCGGATGAGGTGCTGGCCGGCGGGGATGGAGCGGGCCGAGCGCTCGGCCGAGCCGTTCGTGGCGATGTAGGCGACGGACGGCAGGGTGCCTTTGTCGAGGTCGCGATAGTACTGGTCGAGGCCGACGATGTGCCCGCGCAGGGCCGGGTCGTCGACGAAGCGGGCGTAGCCGAGCAGCGGCACGCGGACCGGCTGGGTGCTGCCGGCGGTCCGGAAGGTCTCCTCGGGCCGGTAGCCCTCGACGTAGAACTTCCAGCTGACTGAGGCCTGTTGGAGCCGGTCGAAGATGGTGGGCCGGTCGCCGTAGCCGTCGGCCGGCACCTTGTCACCGCTCCCGGGCGCGGGCGTGGCGGACACCCAGTAGGAGCGCTCGGTCGCGGCGCCGTAGGGGGCGGCGGAGAAGAACCGGTCGAACAGGGTGCCGTGTTGTGCCGCGGCCCAGCTGAAGGGGAGGTCGCGACCGTCGTAGTGGCCCATGGCGGTGGAACCGTCGCGGCCCTGCCGGGTGTAGGCGGACACGAAGCCGTCCATACGGCCCCGGTCCAGCTGGTTGCCGATGATCGAGCGGGTGGGCGAGAGCGGCGCCGGCACCGTGCCATGCAGCGCGAAGGGCCGGACACAGCCCTGGGAGCGGTCCTGTTCGGAGCGGAGCTGGCAGGTACCGGCCGGCAGACCGTCGGCTCCGGGGAACGTGCCGAAGTAGTTGTCGAACGTCCGGCCGCCCTGCATGAGGTAGAGGAAGTGATGGATCGGCGTCGCGGGCCCCGGGTCCGAACCGGCCTGTGCTGCGGCCGCCGGAGTCAGCAGGGCGAGAGCCGCGACCAGCGCGCCGAGCAGCCGGGCGGCCCTCATGACGCACGCACCTTGTAGATCACGATGGTCTTCCGGTCCGCGTGGGCGCCGCTGGGTCCGCCGCGCACGTGCTCGACGCCGGTGTAGACGGTCATGCCGTGGTACTTGGCCGCCAGGGTGCGGACCTTGTCGCCGTAGAAGGAGGAACGGGCCGCGGTGTACGAGTCCCATACGACGTACTGGTACTGGCCGGTGCGCAGCGCGCGGTCGGGGTTGCGCACCGGCTGGTAGGCCGGGTTGTGGTGGAGCGTGCCGCCGGTGACCGAGAGGGCCGACACCTGGCGGTGGCCGTAGAACTGCAGCACGTTGGCGAGCGACGGTCCCGCCGCAAGCAGCCGTGCGCCCCGGGGGACATGGGCGCGGACCCAGTGGCCTGCCTCCCGGCCGCCGGGAAGTCCGCCCGTTCCGGCGAGCAGCTTTCCGGTGGGCGGGGGGTCGATCCGGGCGGCGGCGGGCACGGCCAGGGAGGCCGCGACCGCAAGGCAGAGCACCACGGATGCCACGGGGGCGGGCCACCGTCCGGGCAGGCGCAGTCCGGCGACCGCGACCAGGGTCCGTCCGGCGAGGACGGCGAGCACCGGGGCGATCGGCAGCAGGTACTGGTAGCCCTTGACGGGCCACAGGTCGAAGAAGAGCACCGGTACGGCGATCCACCACAGCAGCAGCGGCTCGCGCCAGGTGTTCCGCCGGCGCAGCCAGACCAGTCCGGCCGCCGCGGCGACGAGGACGGCCCAGCCGACCGCGCCGGGCACGGTGACCAGGTAGAACCACGGGTGGTGGTTCGCGCGGCGGAACAGCTGCCACAGCACGTAGTTCTGTCCGGTGCGGTGGCTCCCCGACAAGTACACCGCGAGCGGGAAGGCGGCGGCCACCGCGGTCATGGTCGCGAGGGCGTAGAGCAGGTGGCGCAGCCGGACCGGGACGCCCTTGGTGAGCGCGAAGAACCCGTACAGCGCGCCGAGGAACACGGCGCCGGTCTCCTTGGACAGGACGGTGGCGCCCATGGCTGCTCCGGCAGCGAGCAGCCATGGCTGGCTCGTGCTCTCGACGTACCGGACCACGCAGTACAGCACGCCGGTGGCGCACAGGGTCAGCAGACCGTCGAGGAGGACCTGGCGGCTGACGATCACGTGGTACGGCATGACGGCGAGCAGCAGCGCCGCGGCGAGGCCCGTCCTGTGCCCGTAGAGCCGCTTGGCCAGCAGATAGGTCAGGGCGACGCAGGCCACTCCGATGGCCGCCGTGACGGCGCGGGCGGAGTAGTCGTCGATCCCGCGCCCCAGGAGGCTCGACATGACGGTGGCCAGCAGCAGCGGGTGGGCGCGGAAGACCGGGAAGAACTGCTGGAGCGTCGGGTCGCCGGCCAGCGAGGCGGCCGTTCCCGTGTAGACGGCCTCGTCGCTGTTGAACCCCCTCGCGCCCAGGGCCCAGAACCGCATGAGGCCGGCCAGGGCGAGGACGGCGGTGAGCGGCACCGCCGCGTACAGCTTGCGCAGAACGTGCCCGCGCAGATCCGGCGCCCCGGGCCGGTTCCGCCGGGGGCCGGGGTCTGCGCGGGTGCTCGTGCCGGACGGACCGCGGGCGGTCGGTCGTCCGGCGGTGTCGGTCAGGCCGTGCACCAGCATGGCGGTGCCGGTGCGCAGCGCCCGGGCCTGCCGCATCATGGCGGTCCTCCGGCGGGCGTCGGGCGGACGGCGCCGTTCACGGCGAGCGGAGCCGTGAACTGCCAGTCCCAGCGCGGCCGTTCCTCGCCGTCGAGATGTCCGTCGGCGGCCGTGTGGACGCCTTCGCGCGCCAGCAGGCGGGGGATCTCCTCGGCCCAGCCGAAGTGGTCGGAGGCCAGGGCCCTGACCCGGACCCCGGACAGGAATCCGGAGAGGATCTCCCGTTCGCGGACGCGCAGTTCGGCATGGTCGAGGCCGTCCACGGTGAGGGCCGGGGCGAAGTAGCGGAAGGGCGGGAAGCCGTACGCGTCCTCGGTGTTGCCCAGGAGTCGGCGGACCGCCTCGTCGGAGGGGATGTCGGCCAGCCCGGGGGCACCGCGCTCGATGACGAACAGGTCGCGGACGGCGGTGGCGGTGCCGATGTCGCAGGGCACCAGCCGGTCCACGGCGTACTTGGGCGGCGGCACGAGGATCTGGGTGAGGGCGTTGATCGCCATGATGGGGAGGTTGAGGCGGGCGAGGGTCAGGGCGAAGGAGCGGCCCTCCTTGGAGTGCAGCCGGCTCTGCAGGCGCAGCTTCATCCACTCCGGGCCGGTCAGGTCGTCCGCGTGGACCGCGTGCAGGGTGTGGGCGCTGATGGTGAGCGGCTTGGGGAAGCACAGGGCGTGGCCGGCCGCGTCGACCAGCGTCATGTCGTCCGAGAGGAAGCGACCTCCCTGCTCGCGCAGGAGCTTGAGGATGGTGCAGGTCTTCCCGGTGTCGGTCAGGGCGGAGAGCATCACCCCGGTGCCGTTGAAGTCGAGGCATGCCGAGTGCAGCAGCATCCAGCCGCGGGGCACCAGCACGAAGCGCAGCAGGGCCTCGACGACGTTCGTGTAGACGACGTGCGGTGAGTGCGCCAGCAGCGGGCTGACCTCGATGGAGACCGGGTGGCCCAGATCGACGCGGAAGTTGGCACCGATGCGGCCGAGTTGCTCCTCGTAGTTCAGGCTCAGGGGCCGGCCGTCCTCGGGGCGGGAGAGTTCGGTCAGGGCGGCGCGGTGGTGTGGCATGCGGCGCCCGATGTCGCCGACCCGGATGACGATGTCGCAGCTGTCCGGCGCCACCCACTGGGCGCGGAAGAACTCCAGCTCGGGCAGGGCGACCTGGGATCCGATGGTGACCTGGCCCGCAATGTCGTAGCGGTGGGAGAGGTACTTCGGCCGCTTGTGGGCGCCGTGCGCCGTGGCCGGGTCGTCCGCGGCGGACTGCGGGTCGACCAGCGTGCGCACCGGGTCGCGCTTCGCCGCGCGGTGGTCGCCGGTTCCGTAGATGATCCGGTCGCTGAACAGGAAGCGCAGCAGGAACAGCCCGACGAGGGTGACGATGTTCGCGGACAGGACACCGACACCCCAGCTCACCAGCAGGGCCAGCACCGGCAGACGGCCGAGCAGCAGCACGTTGTTGAGCGCGAAGAAGCGGGCGGCACGGCCGGAGCGGGTGCCGTTGCCGGTGCCGCGGTAGACGAGGGACTCGACGAGAGCGAAGTTCCAGGCCGTGGAGACCTGGGTGGCCAGCGCCGCGCCCAGCAGGGGTGAGAGTCCCAGCACGTCGAAGAACAGCCACAGCGCGGCCGTGTTGGCACCGATCCCGCTCAGACCGATGAGCCCGAAGGCGATCAACCGGCCGAGCTCACGGGCACGTTGACCGCTCCGGCCCTGCCGCCCGGTCCGGCGCAGCCTCAGCAGATGACGCAGGTAGGTGAGCCCTTCGCGGAGGGAGGCCTTGGACCGGCCCGCGGCGCGCGGCGCGAAGGTGTACGCCACCTCGGCGACCCGGGCCGACGGATTGCGGACGAGCATCTCCAACAGGACCTTGAAGCCGAGGGGGTTGAGCCGGTCCAGGCCGACGGCGTCCTTGCGGAAGGCGAACAGTCCGCTCATCGGGTCGGAGACGGTGGCGAGGCGGCGCGGGAAGAACACCTTGGCCAGCAACGCACTGCCGGAGGAGGCCAGGGACCGTCCGGCACCGCTCAGCCCGCCGCTGGAACCCGACCCGGCGTGCCGTGTCCCGATCACGATGTCCATGTCGTGCCCCATGGCGGTCCGGGCGACCGCCGCGGCCGCTTCCGGCGGATGCTGCAGATCGGCGTCCATGACCAGCACCCAGTCACCCCGCGCCTGCCGTGCTCCGGCGAGCACCGCGCCCGACAGGCCACCGCCACGGGCCCCGGGCACGCGGTGCAGCATGCGCACGGGGCACGGACACAGCTCCGCGTGCTCCGCGGCGACGGCCGGAGTGTCGTCATCGCTGTCGTCGACGAGCAGAACCTCCGCACCCAGGGACGCGAAGGCGGGCCCCAGGGCACGCAGCAGCAGGGGGATCACTTCCTGCTCGTTGCGGGTCGGCACCACGACGGTCAGACGAGGTGGAGCAGCCCGAGGGGGCTCGTTGAGATCCAGGCAGGACAAGGTGGGGAGCGGGGGGATGCCGGTGCGATCCATCGTTCATCCGCCTCCAGACTGGCCGTCCCAAGTCGTATGTTTACGACGTAAGCGTACGGCTAGTCTGCTGCGCACATGTCCTCACAGTCAAGAACTAATGACGCATAAGCGACATATAGGTGAACTGAGGCTTTCCAGCCCATCCGGCTCGGCCCGTAAGGGATCCCCGAGGCCTCCGGTCCGGGTCGGCACCCTCCTCGGTGACGATCCCCGATCACGCTTCACCCCCCGAGGATGATCACCGACAGCAACCCGCCGACTCCCGGAGCAGCCGATGCGCCCCCGTAGCGCCCGTACCACCGCCGCCCTCACCGCGTCACTCGCCCTCGCCCTCGCCCTGGCGGCAGGCTCGTCGGCCGCCCCCGCGTTCGCCGCACCCGCGACCGCCTCCACGTCCGCCCCCGCCGCCACCGGCCCCGACACCGACGCCCTGCGTGCCGCCATCGCGGGGCTGCCCGACACGGACGCCACCTCCGCGGCCATCCGCGTCGGCGGCGACGGGACGTGGCACGGCACGGCCGGTGTGCGGGACGTCCGGACCGGGGCGCCGGCGCTGGAGAACGGGCGCTTCCGGGCCGGTTCCGTGACGAAGGTGGTCACCGCGGCGATCGCGCTGCAACTGGCCGCGGAGGGCCGCATCGACCTGGACGGCACCGTGCAGCAGTATCTGCCCGGCCTCCTCACCGAGGAGTTCGAGCCCGTCACCGTAAGGGAGTTGCTCAACTACACCAGCGGTCTGCGCTCGGGCGCATCCCTCGGGGACACGGTCGAGGACGGCTACCCGCACCGTTTCGAGACGCTGACCCCGCGGCAGGTCGTGGCGGCCTCCGTCGCCAAGGGCCCGGCGTACGCACCCGGCACACGGCAGGACTACGACAACATCCACTACACGGTCCTCGGCATGCTCATCGAGAAGGTGACCGGCGACTCGTACGCACACCAGGCCGAGATACGGATCTTCCGGCCGCTCGGCATGCGGGACAGCTCGTTCCCCGTCGGCGCCGACCCCCGCATCCACGGTCCGCACAACCGCGGGTACGACTGGATCGACGGCAGGCTGGTGGACGTGACCGACTGGAACATGTCCGACCGGTTCGCGGCCGGGGACCTGATCTCCACCACCGCCGATCTGCAGCGACTGCTGGTGGGGCTGTTCCGCGGCAGGGTCGTGCCCGAGCCGCAGCTCAGGGAGATGTTCACGCTGCCCGACGTGCCCGGCGCACGGTACGCGGCGGCGCTGGAGCGGTTCGAGCTGAACGGCAGGGTGATCTGGGGCAAGACCGGCTCGCGGCCGGGCTACGCCACGGTGATCGCCGCCACCCCCGACCTCTCCCGCACCCTGGTCTACTCGGTCACCTCGACCGACGCCAAGGGCGACGGCCAGGCGACCGCCGAGCGTTTCGCCTACCCCGCCTTCAACCGCTGAGAGGCCCCCACGCCCAGCCCCTCCAGCCGCTTGATCTTCTTCCGTACGACGTACAGCGGGATCACCCCGAAGATCCCGAACGACATGTCGATCACCGACCACCAGAAGGGGATCCCCCGGAGCGGCCCGCAGATCAGGGCGAGCGGGATGATCCCGGCGCAGGCGATCATCGCGAACTCGACGACCCAGATGTTGCGCACCGGGTCGCGGTAGGGGCCGTAGAAGGCGACCGCGATGACGAGGTGGGCGAAGGCGAGCCAGTCCGTGCCGTAGAGCAGGAAGGGGTAGTCGGCGTCGGCGGTGTCCAGTCCGTGCCGGACGCGCTCGATCCAGTCCATGAGGGCGTCCGGAGCGGGGAGGTGGCGGAGCAGATCCTCGGTCCAGCGCAGTTCGTGGACCAGGGGGAAGGCCGTGGCGCCGCTGAGCACCAGGCAGACGACGAAGAAGGCCAGCCAGGCGCGGATGCCCTTCAGCAGGGCGGCTCTGTCGCTCATGGCAGCAGCGTACGCCCGTTGTTGAACGTGTTCAAAACTGCTGTCGTCCGCTGCTTTCGCTCACCTGCCGGAGGGGATGACACCTCCGTCGCGGGCCGACTGTGCGACCGTCGGCACGGATCTCGCCGACGGTTCGGCGGTCCGGGGGGCCGACGGGCGGCTGGGGACCATGGAGGGGCTGGCGCTGGGAGTGGGAGTGACCGGGGCGGGTGCCGCCTTCGACGGCGGCAGCGTCGAGGGGCTGCTCGCGGGCGGCGGGGCGAGAGGGACCGCCGGAGCCGCCGGGCCGCCGGAGGCGGTGAAATGCAGAGGCAGCACGACGAGTGCGGCGACACCGCAGGTCAGGGCCGCTCCGGCGGCCGCACGCAGCAGGCGTCGGCGGGATGCGCCGCGCCGGATCTCCGCGTAGCGGCCGGGGGGTGCGCCCAGGTATTCGGCGGGGGGCCGCAGGAGGACGGTGAGCGGGTCGTCGGGGTCGAAGTCCGGGCCCTCGTCAGAGTGTGTGATCAAGGCTTCTCCTCAGGTGGGCGCGGAGCAGTTCGCGGGCCGTGTGGAGGTCGGCCTTGACGGTTCCTTCCTTGCGTCCGGTCAGCACGGACACCTCCCGGATCGGCATGTCAGCGTAGTAGTGCAGCAGGATCGGGACCCGCAGTCGTTCCGGGAGGGACTGCACGAGCAGCCGTACCGAGGGGTCCGCCTGTTCGGGATGCGGGGCCACCGCGGCCTCCGTGGTCGCCCGGCGCACGGCTCTGCGTTCGCGCTCCAGCTTGCGCCAGTGGTCCCGGACGAGGTTGGCCGCGGTGACGTAGAGGAAGCCGCGCGGCTCCGCGACGGACGTCCAGCGGGCCCAGAGCCGGGTGAACGCCTCCGAGGCGATCTCATGGGCCGTCTCGTCGTCGTCGACCAGCCGGCGGCACCAACCGGCGAGACGCGGATAGAGGGCGGCGAACAGCTCGGACGCGGCCTTCTCACGGGACCGTTTCAACGTTCTCCAGGGTCGTGGGGGCACTCGTAGGGGCGCTTGCGGAGGAAGACCCCGGGCCGACGGCGTACGTTCCGCCGGCCCGGGTGGCCGGTCAGGGACCGGCGGAGCTCAGCACCGCGAAGACGATCACGTTGTCGAGGTAGCCGTCACCGGTCCGCTTGCCGCCGCAGGTGATGAGCCGCAGCTCCGGCCGGTTCACGTTCCCGTAGACCTCCTCCGACGGGAAGTGCGCCTTGGACACCGTGCGGACCTCGGTCACGGCGAACACCGCGGCCGTGCCGTTCTCCAGGCGTGTCACGATCTTCTCGCCCCGGTGCAGCTCCCCCAGGCGCCGGAAGACTCCGTCCCCGTAGGCGCCGACCGTGACATGGCCGAGGATCACCGAGGGACCGGTCTGGCCCGGCGTCGGGGAGTGCTCGTACCAGCCCGCCCGGTCGTGCGCCGCGATCGGCGGCACCTGCACACTGCCGTCCGCGGCCAGGCCCAGCTTCATCACCGGGGTGTCCACCCCGATGGCCGGAATCCGGAGCCCGACCGGGACCGATCGCCCCACCGCGGACACCGACTTGGCGGACTGGGCCGCGGGCGGCGCGGAGGCGGAGGGCGTGTTTGCGGAGCCCGCGGAGCTCCCGGTCGTGGCGCCGGGGCCGCCGCAGGCGACAAGCAGTGCGGCCAGGGCCATGGCGGCGAGGGCGCGCCCGGAGCGCGGGCTCATGCCCCGTTCGCCTGCCGGCGGCGTACGAGGAGGACGGCGCCGCCGCCGAGGACGACGGCCGCGGCGGCGCCCCCGCCGACCAGCGCCCCCGTGTTCGAGGAGTCCGAAGTCGTCGGCGCCACACCGGTGTTCGGGGCACCGCTCGGCACGCGGGAGACCTGGCCCGAGGAAGGCGCCCGGGTCGGGGCCGCGCTCGGCACGGCACTCGGAGCAGTGGAGGCGCTGGGCCTGGTACTGGGGGGCGAGGTGGGCGCCTGGGTGGCGCTGGGGACGGGGCTCGGGGCCGTCTTCGCCCCGTCGGCGAACGCGGGCAGCGCGCCCGCCAGCACGGCGGTGCACGCAAGTGCCATGGCACTGAGGCCGGTTCGGCGCATGAATCGCTCTCTTTCGTCGGTCCGCCCGGTGGTCGACCGGCGGGTTGTGTGACTGATCGAGCGGAGAGACGAGGCAGCGGAGGGGCGGGTTGTAAAGAGCCGGCAAAGTCCCGTGAGACAGGGGGGACGGTGGGATCCGGCCAATGATCGGGGAATTGGTGACGACCGTGTGCGCGGGTCTTGAAGGTGCCTTGCGGCCGTTCTCGTCATGACGTAAGTACGTGAATCATGAACCTGTTCACCCGTGCTGCGTCTCCGCGCCGCCCGGCTCCCCCCACCGCCCCGCAACGCCCCCTCCGACCACCGGCGTTCGCCCCCACAGCGAACCGTCCGAGCCCCGCTCTCGCGGCGCTGACCGGAGAGTGGCTGATCGACCCGGCACACAGCCGTATCGGTTTCTCCGTGCGCCATGCCATGGTGACCACCGTGCGCGGGGCTTTCACCGAGTACCAGAGCCGGCTCTACTTCGACGGCCGTGATCCCTCCCGTTCACGGGCCGAGATCGTCCTGTCCACGGCGTCCGTCGACACCGGCGTGGAACAGCGCGACGCGCACCTGATCGGCCGTGACTTCCTGGACGCGGCGAACCATCCGAGGATGCGCTTCGTCAGTACGACGGTGCAGCTCGTGGAGCCCGACGTCTACCGTATGAACGGCGAGCTCACCATCAAGAACACCACCCGCCCCGTCGACCTGGAGCTCACCTACATCGGGCACGTCGTCGACGCGTTCGGGGACGAGCGGGTGGGCTTCGACGGCACGACCACCATCAACCGCTCCGACTGGGGCCTGACGTACAGCCAGAAGCTGGCGGAGGGCGGCGCCATGGTGAGCGAGAAGGTGCGCCTCCAGTTCGACATCGCGGCCATCCGCACCCTGCCCGCCTGACCCGGGGCGGGCCGCGGAGGAACCCGCCGTCCCTGTCACAAGCCCACGATCTTGTTCCACCTCTTCGCGAACTCCACCCGCTCCGTCGACGTGATGTCCCGGGCGATCACGAGCCGTTTGCGCATCTCGGCGTCCGGGAAGATCAGCGGGTTCTCGGCGAGGGCCGCGGTGTCCTTGTCCTTGGCGGCCGCGAGGACGTCCCGGGCGGCGGGGACGGGGCAGACGTAGTTCACCCAGGCGGCGAGTTCGGCGGCGACCTCGGGCGCGTAGTAGTAGTCGACGAGCCGCTCGGCGTTCCTCTTGTGCACCGCCCGGTCCGGGATCATCAGCGAGTCGGCCCACAGCTCCGCGCCCTCCTCGGGGACGACGAAGCGGATGTGCGGGTTGTCGGCCTGCAGCTGGATGACGTCACCGGAGTACGCCTGACAGGCCAGGACGTCGCCGCTGACCAGGTCCTTGGTGTAGTCGTTGCCGGTGAAGCGGCGGATGTGGCCCCGCGCGACGTACCTCTCGACCTGGTCGCAGACCCGGTGGAAGTCGGCCGCCGTCCACCTGGTGATGTCGACGCCGTTGCCCTGCATCAGCAGCGCGAACGCCTCGTCGAGGCCGGACAGCAGGGTCACCCTCCCCTTGAGGTCGCTCGCCCACAGGTCCGAGACATGGCGGATCTCGCGGCCGAGCCTGCGGCGGTCGTACGCGATGCCGGTGATGCCCGACTGCCACGGCACCGAGTACCTGCGGCCCGGGTCGAAGGCGGGCGAACGCAGCTGCGGGTCGAGGTACCCGGCCACGTTCGGCTGCCCCGCCCGGTCCATCTCCTGGACCCACCCGAGCCGCACGAACCGCGCACACATCCAGTCGCTCATGACGATCAGATCGCGGCCCGTGCGCTGATGGTTCATCAGGGCGGGGCTGATCTTGCCGAAGAACTCGTCGTTGTCGTTGATCTCCTCGGTGTACTCGACGGAGATCCCGGTGCGCTTCTCGAAGGCCTCAAGGGTGGGCCGCCGGTTCGGGTTGTCGTCGTCGGTGTCGATGTACAGCGGCCAGTTCGCCCAGGCCAGCCGCTTGTCACGGGCGGACAGATCGGCGACGGCACGCTCGCCGGGCCGCACATACGCGGCGGGCACCCCGCACCCGGCCAGACCGCCGAGCACCGCACCACCACCCAGCGCGCGCAGCAGGGACCGGCGGGAGGGGGAGGAGGTCTTCGGTGTGCGGGGCATGGGCGCAGCATGCCGTCCCTGCCGGTACGCCGACAATCGACGCAGCGTCGAGTACGCCCGCACCGGCCGGACACCCTGTCGAACGGCGCGGCCCCGGACGGAACTTGATCCGCCCGGGGCCGGGTGTCACGTCGTGGGGACTAGGCGTCCAGCGAGGTCATCACGTGCTTGATCCGCGTGTAGTCCTCGAACCCGTACCCCGACAGGTCCTTGCCGTACCCGGACTTCTTGAACCCGCCGTGCGGCATCTCCGCGACCAGCGGGATGTGCGTGTTGATCCATACGCAGCCGAAGTCCAGCTTCTTCGACATCCGCATCGCACGGCCGTGGTCCTTGGTCCACACCGACGAGGCCAGCGCGTACTCGACGCCGTTGGCCCACTCCACGGCCTGGTCCTCGTCCGTGAAGGACTGGACGGTGATGACGGGACCGAAGACCTCCTTCTGGATGATCTCGTCGTCCTGCTTCAGCCCGGAGACGACGGTCGGCGCGTAGAAGTAGCCCTTCTCGCCCACCTGGTGACCGCCGGCCTCGACCTTGGCGTGCGCGGGCAGCCGCTCGATGAAACCGGCCACCTGCTTGAGCTGGTTGGGGTTGTTGAGCGGGCCGAACAGCACGTCCTCGTCGTCCGGCTGCCCGGTCTTCGTCTCGGCCGCGGCCTTCGCCAGCGCCGCCACGAACTCGTCGTGGATGCCCTCCTGCACGAGGACGCGGGTGGCCGCCGTACAGTCCTGGCCGGCGTTGAAGAAGCCCGCGACGGAGATGTCCTCCACGGCCTTGGCGATGTCGGTGTCCTCGAAGACGACGACCGGCGCCTTGCCGCCCAGCTCCAGGTGGACCCGCTTGAGGTCCTTGGACGCCGACTCGGCGACCGACATGCCCGCCCGCACCGAGCCGGTGATGGAGGCCATCGCCGGGGTGGGGTGCTCGACCATCAGCCGGCCGGTGTCACGGTCGCCGGTGATGACGTTGAAGACACCCTTGGGCAGGATCGACCCGATGATGTCGGCGATCAGGACGGTGGACGCCGGGGTGGTGTCCGAGGGCTTCAGCACGACCGTGTTGCCCGCCGCGATCGCCGGCGCGAACTTCCACACGGCCATCATCATCGGGTAGTTCCACGGCGCGACCTGCGCGCAGACGCCGACCGGCTCGCGGCGGATGATGGACGTCATCCCGTCCATGTACTCACCGGCCGACCGGCCCTCCAGCATCCGGGCCGCGCCCGCGAAGAAGCGGATCTGGTCGACCATCGGCGGGATCTCCTCGGACCGCGTGAGCCCGATCGGCTTGCCGGTGTTCTCCACCTCGGCCGCGATGAGCTCCTCGGCCCGCTCCTCGAACGCGTCCGCGATCTTCAGGAGGTGCTTCTGCCGCTCGGCCGGGGTCGTGTCGCGCCAGCCCGGGAAGGCGGCGGCGGCCGCGGCCATGGCGGCATCCACATCCGCCTGGCCCGACAGCGGCGCGGTCGCGTACGCCTCGCCCGTCGCGGGGTTGACCACCTCGGTGGTCCGTCCGTCGGCGGCGTCCCGGAACTCACCGTCGATGTAGTTGCGCAGACGACGCAGCTCGGTGCTCACTGCCGGCCCTCCAAGTTCGAGTGGATCCAACGTGTCCATTGAATGAGACACCCACACTAATCCGATAGCCCACGTTTTCAACACCCCCGGTCACGCCAAGACTGCGAAATCCGCAGTACTCAGTCATGTAAACAACGAATTTCATCGGTCCGCCCTTGCGGAACCGCCGAGACGTCGTGCACAGTGAGGTCGTGGCCAGTCGAAGCGCAGAGCAAAGGGACTCGTCCCGCGAGTCCAGGAACGGCAGTCCCCATCTGGACGCCGTCTCCCTCGCCATCATCGAACAGCTCCAGGAGGACGGCCGCCGG
This sequence comes from Streptomyces sp. NPDC001492, assembly GCF_053597275.1. Lineage (NCBI taxonomy): Bacteria > Bacillati > Actinomycetota > Actinomycetes > Kitasatosporales > Streptomycetaceae > Streptomyces > Streptomyces sp. NPDC001492. Next base: position 19,180 of record NZ_JBSFHW010000020.1, read on the forward strand.
CCGTACGCCGCGATCGGCAAGGCCGTGGGCCTGTCCGAGGCGGCCGTGCGCCAGCGCGTGCAGAAGCTGCTCGACCAGGGCGTGATGCAGATCGTCGCCGTCACGGACCCGCTCACCGTGGGCTTCCGCCGGCAGGCGATGGTCGGCGTCAACGTCGAGGGCGACGTGGAGAAGATCGCCGAAGCGCTCACCGACATGTCGGAGGTCGAGTACGTGGTGATGACCGCGGGCTCGTTCGACATCCTCGCCGAGGTCGTCTGCGAGGACGACGACCACCTGCTGGACGTCATCAACAAACGCATCCGGGCACTGCCCGGCGTGCGCTCCACCGAAAGCTTCGTCTACCTGAAGCTGAAGAAGCAGACCTACATGTGGGGAACCCGATAACCGTGAGGACCCGATAACCGTGAGCTCCAAGGACCTCAGCAAGACCGCGTACGACCACCTGTGGATGCACTTCACCCGCATGTCCTCGTACGAGAACTCCCCCGTCCCGACGATCGTGCGCGGCGAGGGCACCTACATCTACGACGACAAGGGCAAGCGCTACCTCGACGGTCTCGCGGGTCTGTTCGTGGTCCAGGCCGGTCACGGCCGCACGGAGCTCGCCGAGACCGCCTTCAAGCAGGCGCAGGAGCTGGCGTTCTTCCCGGTGTGGTCCTACGCCCACCCGAAGGCCGTGGAGCTGGCCGAGCGCCTCGCGGACGAGGCCCCGGGCGACCTCAACAAGGTCTTCTTCACCACCGGCGGCGGCGAGGCGGTCGAGACCGCCTGGAAGCTGGCCAAGCAGTACTTCAAGCTGGTGGGCAAGCCCACCAAGTACAAGGTCATCTCCCGCGCGGTCGCCTACCACGGCACCCCGCAGGGCGCCCTGTCGATCACCGGCCTGCCGGGGCTGAAGGCCCCCTTCGAGCCGCTGGTCCCGGGCGCGCACAAGGTTCCGAACACCAACATCTACCGCGCCCCGCTCTTCGGCGACGACCCCGAGGCCTTCGGCCGCTGGGCCGCCGACCAGATCGAGCAGCAGATCCTCTTCGAGGGCCCGGACACGGTCGCGGCCGTCTTCCTGGAGCCGGTGCAGAACGCGGGCGGCTGCTTCCCGCCCCCGCCCGGCTACTTCCAGCGCGTGCGCGAGATCTGCGACCAGTACGACGTGCTGCTGGTCTCGGACGAGGTCATCTGCGCCTTCGGCCGCCTGGGCACCACCTTCGCCTGCGACAAGTTCGGCTACGTCCCGGACATGATCACCTGCGCCAAGGGCATGACCTCGGGCTACTCCCCGATCGGCGCGTGCATCGTCTCCGACCGTCTGGCCGAGCCGTTCTACAAGGGCGACAACACCTTCCTGCACGGCTACACCTTCGGCGGCCACCCGGTCTCCGCGGCGGTCGGCCTCGCCAACCTCGACCTGTTCGAGCGCGAGGGCCTGAACCAGCACGTGCTCGACAACGAGGGCGCGTTCCTGTCCACGCTCCAGAAGCTGCACGACCTGCCGATCGTCGGCGACGTCCGCGGCAACGGCTTCTTCTACGGCATCGAGCTCGTGAAGGACAAGGCCACCAAGGAGTCCTTCAACGACGAGGAGACCGAGCGCGTCCTGTACGGCTTCCTCTCCAAGGCCCTCTTCGACAACGGCCTGTACTGCCGTGCCGACGACCGCGGCGACCCGGTGATCCAGCTCGCCCCGCCGCTGATCTCCCACCAGGAGACCTTCGACGAGATCGAGCAGATCCTGCGCGCCACGCTGACGGAGGCCTGGACGAAGCTCTGACCTCCCGGCGGTTCAGCCGCTTATACGGCCCGGTGTGCACCCGTACGAGTGAGAAGGGTGCATGCCGGGCCGCGTGCTGTCCGGCGTCGGCGCCGCCGCTCCTTAGCGTGCCTGGTAACCGATCGGCCCTGTCCTCGTTCCCCCGCACGGGGGAACAAAGATCACGGGAACCACAGATCCGAACCGAGGTGTACGCCCATGGAGGCCCCGCCGGACAACGACGTGCTCTGGGCACGCTCACTGCACTTCCAGCACAGTGACGGCTCGCCCGCGCTCAGCGGCGTCTCGTTCGGTGTCCGGGAGGGCGAGATCCTCGCCGTCAGCGGTCCCCGGGGCAGCGGGAAGACGACTCTGCTGCGCTGTCTGTCCGGCCAGGTAACAGCCCAGCGGGGCGAGGTCTGGTTCAACAGCGTGCCGGTCCACACCATGGCCCAGCCCGCCCGCGAGCGGCTGCGCCGCGACCGTTTCGGCTGGATCGACCCGGCCCCCGTGCTCGTACCCGAACTCAACGCCTGGGAGAACGCCGCCCTGCCGCTGATGCTGCGCGGCACCAGCCGCGAGCGCGCCAGGACGGCAGCCCTGGAGTGGCTCGAACGCCTCGACGTCGGCGACCTGTCCCGTCGGCGTCCGCACGAGATGAAGCAGGCCGAGCGGCAGCGCGTGACGATCGCCCGGGCTCTCGCCCAGGGCCCCACCGTCCTGTACGCCGACGAACCCACCGCCCCCCTGCACCGCGCCGACCGCGCCCACGTCCTGCGCACGCTCACCACGGCGGCCCGTTCGCACGGCATCACGGTCGTCGTCGCCACCCACGACCAGGAGACCGCGGCCATCGCCGACCGCACGCTGTCGCTGCTGGACGGCCGCTGCGTGAACACGGTCCACCTGCCCCCGGTGGCCGAGGCGGAAGGCCGGGCCCCGTGCTCGCTCTCCGTCTGACCCGCGACGCCCACCCGGCCGTACAGCTGCGCCGCCTCCTGGTGGCGGTGGCCTCGGCCGGCACGGGCTTCCTGCTGCTGTGCGCCCTCGGTTACGCGATGAGCCACCCGGCCAACCCCGGCGGCTCGGCCCTCCGTCTCGCCTGGTGCCTGACCCCCCTGGCCGCCACCGTGCACTTCGCGGTGGCGGTGGCCCGCACCGACCCCGGCACGAAACCCCGCTCCGGCCTCGCGGCCATCGGCCTCGGCCCCTTCCGCCTGATGGCGCTCTCCGCCACGACGACGGCCGTGTCCTGCACGCTCGGCTCGCTCCTGGCCCTCCTCGTCTTCCTCGACCTGCGCGGCGACCTCATGGGGGTCCCCTTCGACGGCGCGGCCTCGGTGTTCCTGGCAGCCGACCAGCCCCTGCCCGTCCCGGCGGCCCTGACCCTGCTGGCGCTGGTCCCGGCCGTCGCCTCGGCGACGGTGGCACTGGTCCTCCTCCCGCGGGACGCGCGACCGGCCGCGGCACGGGCGGTGGCACGGCACTACGGCCGCTTCGGGGCCTACGGCCGGACGGTGGCACGGGAGACCTTCGGAACGTACGGCCGCTTCGGCGCCCGCCTGCGCACCCGGCCCGCGGGCAGTGCTGCCGCCGACGCGACTCCCGCCCCGAAGACGGGCAGCACCCCGCCGCCCCAGCCTGCGGGCAGTCGTGCCGCTTGGGGCGGCTCCCGACCCGAAGAGAGCGGCACCCCGCACGCGCGGGCAAGCGAACCCACCCCCACAGCGCCACCCCCGGGCGAGGACTCGACCGGTGCCCGGCCGAACCCCGCCGCTGCTCACTCCCCCGCACCCGGCACCGCCCCCGCGGGCCTCCCCTGGGGCGTCGCCGTCCTCACCGCGGGACTGGCCGTGCAGGCCTACGCCACCGGCGCGTCGACCACCCCCGGCCCCCGGCTCCCCGGCGGCCTTGCCACCGGCGCCCCGTCGGTCCTCCTCGGCTGGGTGCTCACCACCCTCGGCCTCGCCGTCGCCGGCCCCGGCCTCGCCCATCTGTGCGGCCGCCTCCTCCAGGCGGGGCGCCCCGGCCCCCTCCGGCTGCTGTCCGGCCGCGTCCTCATGGAGGAGGCCACCCGCATCGGCCGCCCCCTCGGCATCGTCTGCGCGGTCGCCTCCGGCACCTACGCCATGGCCGCCCTGTACGACACGGGCAGCCCCGCCTTCGGGCCGCTCACCACCCTCGGCACGCTCCTGGTGTCCGGCTGCACCCTCGCCACGCTGCTCACCGCGGCCGTGGAGGCCAAGCACGCCCGGGCCGACACCACGGCAGCCCTGCTGCGCCTCGGCGCCCCGGCCACGATGCTGCGCGGCGCCGCCGCCCTGCGGGTGGGCGCACTGCTCGCCCTGTTCGTGCCGCTGACCCTGGTGGTGGCGGAGCTGGCGGCCCTGCCACTGGCCCGCTGAGAATTCGTACGAACAGAGTTCCCGGGAATCGATGAGTTCCGCGCGGGCCCCCGGTCTACCCCTGCGAACACCACGCATCCGACGGGAGAGACCTCACATGTACCAGCAGATGATCTTCGTGAACCTGGCCACCGACGACGTCGAGGCGTCGAAGAAGTTCTTCACGGAGCTCGGCTACACGATCAACCCGCAGTTCAGCACCGACGACTGCGCCTGTGTCGTGATCAGCGACACCATCATCACGATGCTGCTGAGCAGGCAGCGGTACGCGGACTTCACCAAGAAGGAGATCGCGGACTCGACGAAGACCAGCGAGGTGCTGATCTGTCTGAGCGCCGAGAGCCGCGAGAAGGTCGACGAGCTGGTGGGCAGGGCGGTCGCGGCCGGCGGCACCGCCAACGACGACGTCCAGGACCACGGCTACATGTACGGCCGTTCCTTCGACGACCTCGACGGCCACAGCTGGGAGGTCGTGTGGATGGACCCGGCGGCGGTCCAGGGCTGAGAGCCTGGGTCATATCCCCGACGAACGGCGTGCCTAGCATGGGCCCGTGCAGACGAGCCCGGCCCATGCGGCCCACCACGACGAGCGCGAGATCGAGACGCTGGAGGACTTCGACGCGACGGTGTCGGCCCGCGGCACCCTCGCCGGTTACCGCGTGCAGGCCGTCGACCTGACGGACCGTACAAGGGAGTTGCTCACCACCGACACCGCCGAGGCGGTGTTCCTCGGCTGTCCGATGCGCGAGGAAGCGGCCGCGAAGGTCCGCGCCGGCGGGGCGCTGGTCTTTCCGCCCGTCCCGCATCTGCCCTTCGACCCCTACCGCGGGCACCTGTACACGCCCGACGAGCTGTTCGCCTCGCTGGAGAAGGGGTACGAGCAGACGCCGGACGCCCTCGCCTACGCCTGGTTCCAGCGCACCAAAACGGACGGCGACATATTCGCCTCGATGCTGCGTGCCGTGCACGACGACTCGATCTCCGACGCCCTCGACGAACTCCTGCGCGGCGCACGCGTGGTGGGTGTCATGGGCGGCCATGCGATGGCACGCGGGACTCAGGCCTACGCCGGAGCGGCGCGCCTCGGCCGCGAGCTGAGCCGCTCCGGTTTCGTGGTGGCGACCGGCGGCGGTCCGGGCGCCATGGAAGCGGCGAACCTGGGCGCGTACGCGGCGCCGTACGAGGACGGCATGCTGGAGGAGGCCTGCCGACTCCTCGCGAAGTCACCCTCGTTCGTGCCCTCGATCACCGAGTGGGCCCGCGCCGCCTTCGAGGTGCGCACCCGCTGGCCGAAGGGCAACCACTCCATCGGCATCCCCACCTGGTTCTACGGCCACGAGCCGCCGAACCCCTTCGCCTCGCACATCGCCAAGTACTTCGCCAACGCCACCCGCGAGGACGGTCTGCTGGCCCGCTCGAACGCGGGTGTGGTCTTCCTGCCGGGCGCCGCCGGCACCGTACAGGAGATCTTCGACAACGCGACGCCCAACTATTACGAGTCACGGGGCGAGCCGACGCCCATGGTGCTCGTCGACCGCAGGCACTGGACGGAGCACCTGCCGACCTGGCCCCTCTTGCAGTCACTCGCCCGGGAACGCTCGATGGAGTCCCGTATCGCCCTCGTTGACCGGATCGAGGAGGCTCCGGCGGCGCTGAAACGTCTCGGTGGTTAATAAGAGTGCAAAGCCAACGCCCCAGGTACGCCTGCGCATTGACACTCCTTATCAAACGCTTATAAACCTTTGAGTCTCCTGGGGAGGGTGAGGCTTCACCTCCACAGTCGCCTCACGTCCCTCGTCAACCCCCCGCAGTTGCGCATCCCGTGAAGGGCAAACGTGTCCATATCTCGCCGTACCGCACGTCGTTCCGTGCAGATCCTGGGCGTCGCCGCCGCGTCCTCCGCGCTCGCGCTGAGCGCCGCGGGCTCCGCGCTCGCCTGCAACATCAGTGAGTTCTCCGCCGCACCCAAGTGCGACGGCAGCAAGGGCGTCATCACCGTCACCGACAAGGACGCCTCGGGTACCCCGGCGACGATCACCGTGTTCCTCGAGAACAACGGCGCCGACGCGAAGCAGGTCGGCGAGCAGGACGTCACCGGTTCCCGCGAGGGCGTCACCGTCACGTTCAACGAGGACTGGTCGCCGAACGCCGAGTACCGCATCCATGTCGCGGCCGGCAAGGACAAGGACCACCTGATCGTCGACAAGGACATCACGCCGAACCTGACGACTCCGTCCGAGGGCTGCTCGAAGGACGAGACCACGCCGCCGGCATCGCCGACGCCGACCCCGTCCGCCTCCACCCCGGCCTCGGAGTCCCCGTCCCCGTCCGCCTCGGACAGCACCCCTCCGGCGGACACCTCGTCCAACGCCCCGTCCCCGGCGGCCGGTGACGACAACCTCGCCGAGACCGGTGCCAACTCCAACACCGGCCTGATCGCCGGTATCGCCGGCGCGCTGGTCGTGGTCGGCGGCGGCGCCGTCTTCTTCGGCATGCGCCGTCGTGGGGCGAACAGCAGCCGCTGACGCCTCCCGCAGAGCAACGCTGTGGCCCGTCCCCGTATCCCCGGGGGACGGGCCGCGGTCGTTCACCCGAAGCTCGCCCGCTCCAGCCAGAACTCCAGCAGCTTCCGCTCGCCGACGATCTCCAGCTCCGGGCTGTCCAGGGGAATGCGGCGGTAGAAGGCGAGAAGCAGGGAGGTGAGCGGTCCGCGCAGGGCGACGTCCGCCTTCTCATGGCCGCGGCGCCAGCCGAAGCCCTCCTCGGTGCCCTCGATCAGCCTCCCCCATCCTTCGGACGGGGGGACCCCCGTCTCGCTTCGCTCGGCATGCGACTGCGGTGCGGTGTCGGTGGCATGGAGGTGAATGCTTTCTCCGGCGCCGATCGGCGCTTCCTTCCCCTCCCGCTCCCGCACCCATCCCACGATCTGCAACCACTCGTCGATCGCGTCGGCGGCGATGTCGGGGGCCACTTCGTACGGCAGCCCCGCGGCAAGCGTGGCGTCGGCACGGTGGACGGTGATCTCGTGGGCCATCCGGCGGGCCCAGAAGCCGGCGGTCTGGGGCCCGGCCCAGCCCCATACCTTCGCGTCGGGCCCGGCCTCGCGCAGCGCGCCCACGGCCAGCTCGCCGGCCTCCGCCAGCCAGGCGTCGAGGGCGGCGGCGTCACCCGGCGTCTCGGGGCCGTCGCCGCGCGGTATCTCCTCGTCGGGGACGTTCTCCTCGGCCCGTTTTTGCACTAGCGTCCCGGCCCAGCGCAGGACGCCGCCCATGTGCAGGTTGAGCTGTTCCAGGGTCCAGTCCGGACAGGTCGGGACGGTCGCGGACAGATCGGCGCCGCTCGTCACCACCGCCCTCAACTGCTCCACCTGGTGGGCGATTTCATCGCAGTAGCGATCATGCGTAAGTAGTGTCATCGCGCGCACCCTACGCGGAAACTCCTGGGCCGAGCACCACGATTTCCGCCGCGTCGAACTCCACCCCGACCGCGTTCCCGACCTCCGGCGCCTCCCGCAGCGCCACCGCCGCCTCCAGGCGCGGCGCCTCCTCCGGCTGCACCTGTACGGCGACATGGGTGCCCTTGAAGGTGCGGGCGGCCACGGTGCAGCGCAGGCCCTCGTCGGCGGGAACGAGCCGTACGCCGGCGGGCCGCACAAGCAGCGTGCGGGTGCCCTGCGGGGCGTCCTGGGGCACCGGCAGCTTGCCCCAGGGGGTGTCCGCCGCCTCACCCGTCACCATGCCCTCGACCACGTTGTCGAAGCCGAGGAAGCGGGCCACGAACTCGTCCGCGGGGCGCTGCCACACCTCCAGCGGCGTACCGGACTGGGCGATCCGCCCGTCCCGCATCACCACGACCCGGTCGGCGAGCGCGAAGGCCTCGCCCTGGTCGTGCGTCACGGCGAGGACGGTGGTCCCCAACCGCCCGAAGAGTTCCCGGAGTTCGACGACGAGGCGCTCCCGCAGCGAGCGGTCGAGCTGGCCGAGCGGCTCGTCCAGCATCAGCAGCCGCGGCCGGGGGGCGAGGGCGCGGGCCAGCGCGACGCGCTGCTGCTCACCGCCGGAGAGCGAGGCGACGGCCCGGCGGGCGGCGCCCGGCAGCCCGACGAGGTCCAGCAACTCCCGTACCCGTTCGCCCTGTTGAGAGCGCGTGGCGCCGTGCATCCGCAGCCCGAAGGCGACGTTGCCGCCCACGTCCCGCTGCGGGAACAGCTGGTGGTCCTGGAACATCAGGCCCACCTCCCGTTTGTGCGCGGGCACGCCCGACTGGTCGCGTCCGTCGAGCAGCACCCGCCCCCCGTCCAGGGGCTGGAGCCCCGCCACCACCCGCAGCAGGGTCGACTTGCCGCTGCCGCTGGGCCCGAGCACGCACACGATCTCGTGTTCGGCGACATCGAGGCCGACGGAGTCGAGCACGGCCCGCCCGCCGAACCGTACGGTCGCGTCCTCAAGGCTCAGCAGCATCTAGAACTCCCCGCTCCGGTCGGTGCGCAGCCGCTCGAGCACCAGCAGCGCCACCGCGCACACCACCATCAGAATCGTCGAAAGGGCCATCGCCTGGCCGTAGTTGAGCTCGCCCGGCCGGCCGAGCAGTCGAGCGACGGCGACCGGCAGCGTGGGATTGTCCGGCCGCGCGATGAACACCGTGGCCCCGAACTCCCCCAGTGACACCGCGAACGCGAACCCGGCCGCGACCAGCAGCGCCCGCCGCACCATCGGCAGATCGACCTCCCGCCACACCCGCCACGGCGACGCCCCGAGCACGGCCGCCGCCTCCCTCAGGCGCGCGTCCACGGCCCGCAACACGGGCAGCATGGTCCGTACGACGAAGGGGACGCCCACCAGCGCCTGTGCGAGCGGCACCAGAATCCACGAACTGCGCAGATCCAGCGGCGGCTTGTCCAGCGCGATCAGGAACCCGAAGCCCACGGTCACGGCGGAGACGCCCAGCGGCAGCATCAGCAGCGCGTCGAAGCCACGGACCAGCCGGCCCGCGTCCCGGCGCGCGAGCGCCGCGGCGGCCAGACCGCCGATCAGCACCGCGATGGCCGTCGCGGCGAGGGCGTACTGGAGGGAGTTGCCGACGGCCTCGATCAGCGGCACGAGGAAGGTGCCGCCGTCGTCGTGGGTCAGCGCCCGGTAGTAGCCGAAGCCGGAGGCACCGAGGGACCGCTGCACCAGCACGGCCAGTGGCAGGACGAGCAGCACGAGGACGGTGGCGAGGACCCCGGCGAGCAGTCCCCACTCCCCCGCCCCGCGGGGCCGCCGCGCCGTGACGTTCGCGTCCACCAGCCGCAGGGCGGCCTCCCGCCGCCGTACGGTCCAGGCGTGCACGGCGAGGATCGCCCCGACGGCGACGAACTGGACGATCGTGAGCACGGCGGCGGTGGACAGGTCGAAGATCTCCGAGGTCTGCCGGTAGATCTCGACCTCGAGGGTGGAGAAGGTCGGTCCGCCGAGGATCTGCACCACGCCGAAAGAGGTGAAGGTGAACAGGAAGACCATCAGCGCGGCGGCGGCGACGGCAGGCCCGAGCGCCGGCAGAGTCACCTTCCGCCAGGCCCTGAACGGCGAGGCGCCCAGCATCCGCGCCGCCTCCTCCTGACGCGGGTCGAGCTGCCCCCACAGGCCGCCGACGGTCCGTACCACCACGGCGTAGTTGAAGAAGACGTGCGCCAGCAGGATGGCCCACACAGTGGTGTCCAGCCGTACGCCCCACAGCTCGTCGAGCAGCCCCCCGCGCCCGACCAGCGCCAGGAACGCCGTACCGACGACGACCGTCGGCAGCACGAACGGGACGGTGACGACGGCGCGCAGCACCTGCTTGCCGGGAAAGTCGAGGCGCGCGAAGACATACGCGCCGGGGAGCGCGACCAGCAGCGTGAGCGCGGTGGAGGCGAGCGCCTGCCAGGTGGTGAACCACAGAACGTGCCGGATGTCGGACCGTGCGACGACATCCGCGATCCGCCCGAACTGCCACTGCCCGTCGACCTTGAGCCCGCGCGCCACGATCGCGGCGACGGGCCAGGCGAAGAAGGCGGCGAAGAACAGGGCGGGCACGGCCATCAGGCCGAGCCGCACCGCGCTCCCCGTCCGCCTTCTGCGGACGGCTACTTCAGTACGAGTGACGTCCACGACTTGACCCACTGGTCACGGTTTGCGGCGATCTTCGTCGGGGCCATGGTCTCGGGGTCCTTGGCCGGCTGCCCGTACTTCACGAACTCCGGCGGCACCTGGGCGCCCTCGATCACCGGGTAGACGAACATTTTCAGCGGCATGTCCTCCTGGAACTCCTTGGTGACCAGGAAGTCGAGGAAGGCCTTGCCGCCCTTGGCGTTCCGGGCGTTGCTGAGCAGTCCCGCGTACTCGATCTGCCGGAAGCAGGTGCCGTACGACGTCCCGGTCGGCGCGCTCTTCGGCTTCGGGTCGCCATAGATGACCTCGGCGGGCGGCGAGGAGGCGTAGGAGACGACGAGCGGCCGGTCCGCCTTGGCCTTCTTGCCGCCGGCGGACCCGGAGAACTCGTCGTTGTAGGCCTGCTCCCAGCCGTCGACGACCTTCACGCCGTTCGCCTTGAGCTTCTTCCAGTAGCCCTGCCAGCCGTCGTCGCCGTACTTGGCGGCGGTGCCGAGCAGGAAACCGAGGCCGGGCGAGGAGGTGGAGGCGTTCTCGGTGACGAGGAGGTTCTTGTACGCGGGCTTGATCAGATCGTCGAACGACTGGGGCGGAGCCAGCTTGTGCTTGCTGAAGTACGCCTTGTCGTAGTTGACGCAGATGTCACCGGAGTCGATCGGCGTGACCCGGTGCTTGGCCTGGTCGACCCGGTACTGCGCCTGGATCCGGTCGGACCCCTTCGCCTCGTACGACTGGAACAGCCCGTTGTCGAGGGCCCGCGAGAGCAGGGTGTTGTCGACGCCGAAGAAGACGTCGCCCTGCGGGTTGTCCTTGGTGAGGATGGCCTTGTTGACGGCCTGCCCGGCGTCGCCGCTCGGGAGAACCCTGACCTTGTATCCGGACTGCTTCTCGAAGTCCGCGAGGACGCTCTTCGAGACGGCCCACGAGTCGTGGCTGACAAGGGTGACGGTCTTGGAGCCGCCGGAGCCCTCGCTGCCGGACGACGACGAACCGCACGCGGACAACGTGACGAGACCGAGGCCGACCGCGGCGGCCACGAACGTCTTGGTGTGCACTGAATTCCTCCTGGCTGACCAGGAAGAGACGCGGCCCTGCCCGGGAGCGCCGGAGAAATCCGCCGGCTCCCGGGCAGGGCGCAACAGCTCGAGTGAAGACCGAACTTCCTACCCAGAATGACCTGGGCAAGGTTCAGAGGGTCTGCGGCCCGGTTGCCGCACTCTCAGCGCTGTGGCGCTCCCCTGTCGGAATATGAAGATGTACGTACGGGCTCAGGTTACCGCTCGGTGGCCGCGAGCTGGCCGCAGGCCCCGTCGATCTCCTGCCCCCGGGTGTCCCGGACGGTCACCGGCACACCATGCGCGGCGATGGCCTCGACGAATGCCTTCTCGTCCTCGGGCCGGGAGGCGGTCCACTTCGACCCGGGCGTCGGGTTCAGCGGGATGAGGTTGACGTGCACCGGCTTGCCGCGCAGCAGCCGCCCGAGCCGGTCACCTCGCCAGGCCTGGTCGTTGATGTCGCGGATGAGCGCGTACTCGATGCTGAGCCTTCGCCCGCTCTTCTCGACGTACTCGAACCCGGCGTCGAGGACCTCGCGCACCTTCCACCGCGTGTTGACGGGGACGAGGGTGTCGCGCAGCTCGTCGTCCGGGGCGTGCAGCGAGATGGCGAGCCGGCACTTGAAGCCCTCGTCGGCGAACCGGTGGATGGCGGGCACGAGCCCGACGGTCGACACGGTGATGCCGCGCTGCGACAGCCCGAGCCCGTCGGGCGCGGGATCGGTGAGCGCCCGGACGGCCCCGACGACCCGCTTGTAGTTGGCGAGCGGCTCACCCATCCCCATGAAGACGATGTTGGAGAGCCGGGCGGGCCCGCCGGGCACCTCTCCGTCCCTGAGCGCCCGCATCCCGTCGACGATCTGGTGCACGATCTCGGCGGTGGACAGATTCCGGTCGAGCCCGGCCTGTCCGGTGGCGCAGAACGGGCAGTTCATCCCGCACCCGGCCTGCGAGCTGATACACATGGTCACCCGGTCCGGGTAGCGCATCAGCACCGACTCGACGAGCGTCCCGTCGAACAGCCGCCACAGGGTCTTGCGCGTGGTCCCCTGGTCGGTCGACAGATGCCGTACGACGGTCATCAGCTCGGGAAGCAGCGCCTCCTGCAGCTTGCCGCGCGCACCGGCCGGGATGTCGGTCCACTCCGCCGGGTCGTGCGCATACCGCGCGAAGTAGTGCTGCGAGAGCTGCTTGGCACGAAACGGCTTCTCGCCGATCTCGGCCACCGCTTCCTTGCGCTCGGCAGGCGTGAGATCGGCAAGATGCCGCGGCGGCTTCTTGGCTCCGCGGGGGGCGACGAAAGTGAGTTCTCCGGGCTTAGGCATGGCTGTACCAGTGTCGCAGATCCCGCAGGGTGGCCCGCCCCCCTGAATGCAGGGCCCGCCTAAGCGGTGGTGTGCTCCAGCTTGGCCTTGAGCAGTTGCTCGTTGCGGGGCATCTCCTTGCGGACCTGCGGGCGGACGACCAGGGGGAGCAGGACCTTGCCGATGCCGTGTCCCTCGAAGTCGAGGTCCATGGTGATGTGGGTGCGGCGGCCGTCGTCGAGGGGTGTGATCTCGCCGTGGAAGTTGCCCCTGACAGGGCCGTCGATCCCGCGCACGGTCCAGGAGCGCTGCGGTTCGTACTGGGTGCACTCCATGGTCATGGGGATGTCGCGGCGGCCCACGTGCCGGGTGACCCGGACCCGGGACCCGAGTCCGAAGGGGCGGTCGTCGAGCTGTTCGGTGGCGACCGCGCTCAGCTGCCACTCCGGCATGTGGGAGGGGTCGATGATGTACGCCCAGGCGTCCTCGGGACGGCAGTCCACGTCGAACTCCTCGTGGATGGTGGACATGGCGCCTCCTCTTCGGGTTCGGGAGATTCCGTTTGAGGGCTTACATCGGAATCGTCCCACTCGGCCGACCGGTCCGCCATCGTCCGAAAAGCCTTCCGAAAAGCGTGGAGCCCCCGCCCTCTGGAGGGCGGGGGCTCCAGGCGTCACGACCGGTCAGCCGGACCCCACGAACAGCACCATCAACAGCCACACCACCGGCGCCGTCGGCAGCAGAGAATCCAGCCGGTCCATGATGCCGCCGTGCCCCGGCAGCAGCGTGCCCATGTCCTTGATGCCCAGGTCCCGCTTGATCATCGATTCGCCGAGGTCGCCCAGAGTGGCGCTGGCCGCGACCGCGAGGCCGAGGATCAGGCCCTGCCACCAGGCACCGTCGTCGATCAGGAACTGCATGCACAGCGCGCCCGCCACCATCGCGAAGGTGACCGCGCCGAGCAGGCCCTCGCGGGTCTTGCCGGGGCTGATGCGCGGGGCCAGCTTGTGGCTCCCGAAGCGCCAGCCGACGGCGTACGCGCCCGTGTCGCTGACCACCGTCAGCAACAGGAAGGTCAGCACACGCCACGGCCCGTCCCCGGCCGCCAGCATCAGTGCCACGAACGTCGCGAGGAAGGGCACGTAGAAGGCCGCGAAGACGCCCGCCGTGACGTCCTTGAGGTAGCCCTCCGGTGGCTCCGTCATGCGCCATACGAGGACAGCGAGCGCCGTGAGTGCCATGGCGACCCAGGCGCCCTCGGCGCCCCGCACATATCCCGCGACGACCATGGCCGCACCGCCGAGTGCCAGCGGAACCAGGGGCGCCTTGATGCCCTTGCGCTCCTGGAGGCGGCTGGTCAGCTCCCACAGCCCGACCACGACGGCGACCGCGACGACGCCGACGAAGACGGCCTTGACGATGAACAACGACGCGATGATCACCACACCGAGCGCGACACCGACCCCTATGGCCGCGCCCAGGTCGCGGCCCGCGCTCTTCTTCTGCGGGCGGGGCGCCGGCTGCGGGGCGTCGGGCATGGGCTCCGGATTCTGCTGCGCCGCCGGGTAGGGCGGCGACTGAGGGGGTTCGTCGCGGAACAAGGGACCGCTCAGCCGAGCGGCCCCCCGGTCGTCATCCTGGTCACCGCCGTACGCGGGTACCTCGGGCACGATGGGCATGGGGCGAGTCTGCTGCGCCTTGGGCGCATCGTACGCGGGACCCGCCGGGGCAGCCCCCTGGACAGGTCCCTGGTCGGACGGCCCCCAGTACCCCGCCTGCGACCCGGTGTGGGGCGGCGTTCCCCAGGAAGAGTCGTTCATCAGACCTCGAGCAGCTCCGCTTCCTTGTGCTTCAGGAGCTCGTCCACCTGGGCCACGTACTTGTGGGTGGAGTCGTCGAGCTCCTTCTCGGCGCGGCGGCCCTCGTCCTCGCCGACCTCGCCGTCCTTGATGAGCTTGTCGATGGCGTCCTTGGCCTTGCGGCGCACGGACCGGATGGACACGCGCGCGTCCTCGGCCTTGCCCTTGGCGACCTTGATGTAGTCGCGGCGGCGCTCCTCGGTGAGCTCGGGGAACACCACCCGGATGATGTTGCCGTCGTTGCTCGGGTTGACGCCCAGGTCGGAGTCGCGGATGGCCTGCTCGATGTTGCGCAGCGCCGTCTTGTCGAACGGGGTCACGACCGCCATGCGCGGCTCCGGCACGGAGAACGAAGCCAGCTGGTTGATCGGCGTCGGCGCGCCGTAGTAGTCGGCCACGATCTTGTTGAACATCGCCGGGTGCGCACGACCGGTGCGGATCGCGGCGAAGTCCTCCTTGGCGACCACGACGGCCTTCTCCATCTTCTCCTCGGCCTCGAGGAGGGTCTCTTCGATCACCACTTGCTCCTGCGTGTCTTGAGTAGGCCCGGCTGCTGTTCCGTATGCGTGGGGGCGGCGGCCGGCTGCGTCGCGTCTTCTTCCTGCACGGTTCCCGACCTGCGGGACATTGTCCATCCCCCGGTCAGGGTCCGTGGGTGTTGCTGGTCAGTCCCGGCTGCCGTGCTCACCCACAAGCGTGCCGATCTTCTCACCCTTGACGGCGCGGGCGATATTGCCCTCGGCCAGAAGCTCGAAGACGAGGATCGGGAGCTTGTTGTCGCGGCACAGCGTGATCGCGGTCGCGTCGGCGACCTTGAGGTCGCGGGTGATGACCTCGCCGTAGCCGAGGGAGTCGAACTTGACGGCGTCCGGGTTGCGCTTGGGGTCGGAGTCGTAGACCCCGTCCACGCCGTTCTTGCCCATCAGCAGCGCCTCGGCGTCGATCTCCAGGGCGCGCTGTGCGGCGGTGGTGTCGGTGGAGAAGTACGGCATGCCCATACCGGCGCCGAAGATGACGACCCGGCCCTTCTCCAGGTGGCGCACCGCGCGCAGCGGGATGTACGGCTCGGCGACCTGGCCCATGGTGATGGCGGTCTGCACCCGGCTGTCGATGCCCTCCTTCTCCAGGAAGTCCTGGAGGGCGAGGCAGTTCATCACGGTGCCGAGCATGCCCATGTAGTCGGAGCGGGCCCGGTCCATGCCGCGCTGCTGGAGCTCGGCGCCGCGGAAGAAGTTGCCGCCGCCGATGACGACCGCGACCTGCGCCCCGTCCCGCACGACGGCCGCGATCTCGCGGGCGATCTTGTGCACCACGTCGGGGTCCACGCCCAGGCCCCCGCCACCGGAGAAGGCCTCACCGGACAGCTTCAGCAGAAACCGGCCGCGTACTTTGCCGTCGTCGCTCTTCTGGGGCTTGGTGGTGGTCATGGAGATCCCGCCTCTTTCACGTGTTGCACATGCGAAGAAGGCCATTGCCGCTGGGGTGTTGGCATCCCATGCTCGGCAATGGCCTCCTCGTCAGATCTGCTGTCGTCCGTCACGCGCGTGCGGGACGGACGGCCGGACGGCTGCCTTCGACCCTATCGGGCCGAGGCGCCGATCGCGGCACGGACTCAGATGCCGACCTTGATACGCGTGAAGCGCTTCAGGGTGACACCGGCCTCGTCCAGGACCTTCTGGACGGACTTCTTGTTGTCGAGCGCGTACGGCTGGCCCAGCAGCGTGGCGTCCTTGAAGAAGCCGTTGAGGCGACCCTCGACGATCTTCGGCAGGGCGGCCTCGGGCTTGCCCTCGGCGCGGGTGGTCTCCTCGGCGACACGGCGCTCGGACTCGACGACGTCGGCCGGCACGTCCTCCTTGGAGAGGTACTTCGGCGCGAAGGCGGCGATGTGCTGGGCGACGCCCTTGGCCAGCTCGGCGTCGGCCTTGTCCAGCTCGACCAGGACACCGATCTGCGGGGGCAGGTCGGGCATGGTGCGGTGCATGTAGGAGAAGACGAAACCGTCGGCGAACTGCGCGAAGCGGTCCAGGACGATCTTCTCGCCGAGGTTGGCGTTGGCCTCGTCCACGAACGCCTGGACGGTCTTGCCGGCCTCGATCTCGGAGGCGAGCAGGGCCTCGAGGTCGGCCGGGGAGGTCTTGGCGACGTGCTCGGCGATCGCGTTGGCGACGGCCTGGAACTTCTCGCCCTTGGCGACGAAGTCCGTCTCGCACTTCAGCTCGACCAGGACACCGGAGGTGTTGTCGTCGGCGATGAGGGAGACCACGGCGCCGTTCTCGGCGGAGCGGCCCTCGCGCTTGGCGACGCCCTTCTGGCCCTTGATACGGAGCGCCTCGACGGCCTTGTCGACGTTGCCCTCGGCCTCGTCCAGCGCCTTCTTGCAGTCCATCATGCCGGCGCCGGTGAGCTCACGAAGCTTCTTGACGTCGGCGGCGGTGTAGTTCGCCATGAGTCTGTGAATCTTTCTCGAAGTCTGGAAGATCGAAGATCTACGGGGTCTACGGCCCCCATGTAGCCGGGGGCCGCTGACTCGCCGCTGACCTACGGGTGAACGGCGGGGGCGGACTTCACGCCGCCCCCGCCGTCAACCTCTGACGCTGACGGGTCAGGCCTGCTCGGCGTCCGCGGCCGGAGCCTCGGCGGCCGGAGCCTCAGCCTCGGGGGCCTCGGCGGCAGGGGCCTCGGCGGCGGGGGCCTCGGCAGCGGCCTCGGCCGGCTTCTCGGCCTCGGCGGCCGGAGCCTCGTCGGCCTTCTTCTCGCCCTCGAGCAGGTCGCGCTCCCACTCGGCGAGCGGCTCGCCCGCGGCCTTCTCGCCCTTGTCACCGGTGGCGACGCGCGAGCGGCTGATGAGGCCCTCGGCGACGGCGTCGGCGATCACACGGGTGAGCAGGGTGACGGAGCGGATCGCGTCGTCGTTGCCCGGGATCTTGTAGTCGACCTCGTCCGGGTCGCAGTTGGTGTCGAGGATCGCGACGACCGGGATGTTGAGCTTCCGGGCCTCACCGACCGCGATGTGCTCCTTCTTGGTGTCCACGATCCAGACGGCGCTGGGCACCTTCTGCATCTCGCG
Organism: Streptomyces sp. NPDC001492; assembly: GCF_053597275.1. Classification (NCBI taxonomy): domain Bacteria; kingdom Bacillati; phylum Actinomycetota; class Actinomycetes; order Kitasatosporales; family Streptomycetaceae; genus Streptomyces; species Streptomyces sp. NPDC001492. Next base: position 36,754 of record NZ_JBSFHW010000020.1, read on the forward strand.
GATACCGCCGAGGGTCTTCTCCAGCTTGGCCTTCTCGCGCGAGAGCACGAGAAGCTCCTTCTTGGTCAGACCCGACGCGGCGACGTCCTCGAAGTCGATCTGCTCGAGCTCCTTGAGGCGCTGCAGACGCTTGTAGACGGTGGAGAAGTTGGTGAGCATGCCGCCCAGCCAGCGCTGGTTGACGTAGGGCATGCCGACGCGGGTGGCCTGCTCGGCGATGGCCTCCTGCGCCTGCTTCTTCGTGCCGACGAACATGACCGTGCCGCCGTGGGCGACGGTCTCCTTGACGAACTCGTAGGCGCGGTCGATGTACGACAGCGACTGGAGCAGGTCGATGATGTAGATGCCGTTGCGCTCGGTGAAGATGAAGCGCTTCATCTTCGGGTTCCAGCGACGGGTCTGGTGACCGAAGTGGACGCCGCTTTCCAGCAGCTCCCGCATCGTGACGACGGCCATGGCCGTTCTCCTTGAGTTTCTCGGTTGTACCGCGGGTGCCGGTGGGCACTCGCGCCTGACGCCCGCATGCGCCGTGCCACGAAGGACCGAGGGGCGCTGACATCCGGCTTTTGATCACCTGGTGTCGGGGCGTGCGAAGTCGACCCGGTGACCCGGATCGCCAGAAGAAGTGTACGGGACCGGCGAGGCACCGGGTGACGCCGCTGTCCACAACCGGGGAGTAGTCCACAGATCCCGGCCGTGATCGGGGACTGCGCGGGAGGGTTCTCGCATGCGAGCGAGGCGATACGTGCAGATGACGTGGGCGGCGGTGCTGGGACTGGCGTTGACGGTCCTGTCCCCCTGGGCCTGGGCGGACGACCCGCCGCCACCCGCGGCGCCGGGCCCACCGGTCCCCGCAGTCGGCCGCGCCTGGCCGGTGGGAACCCACCCCACGGTCCTACGAGGCTGGGAGCCCCCGGCGACGGTCTACGGCCGCGGCCACCGGGGCGTGGACCTGGCAGCCCCCGCCGGAACCCCGGTAAGAGCGGTGGCAGCCGGCCGCGTCTCCTTCGCGGGCCGGGTGGCAGGCCGCGGCGTGATCTCCGTACAGCTGACGGACACGAACCTGCGCACGACGTACGAACCGGTGACGGCGTCGGTGCGGAAGGGGGACGAGGTGGCGCCGGGCGAGGTGGTGGGGACGGTGGAACCGGGATCCGGCCACTGCACGGTCACGTGTGTGCACTGGGGCCTGCTGAGGGGCGAGACCTACCTGGACCCGCTGTCGCTGCTACCGCCATGGCTGCTGCGCAGGGGCCCGTCGAGGCTGCTGCCGGTCCTGGGAGTGCCCTTGCCACGTCAGTCTGCCCAGCCTGCGGGCAGTCGTGCCGCTGGGGCGGCTCCCGGCCCAGAGAAAGGCGGCACCCCGACAAGCGCGGGCCAGCGGCACCGCTCCGACGGCACCCCCACCGCCCTCAGCCGCGAACTCCCCGCAGCGCCATGGCCACCGCAGCCTCAGTGATCTCCGAGGGCTCCTCAGCCGCCCCGAGCTCGATCCGCCGCACAGCCGCGTCCACAACCCCCTGCACCAACATCGCAGCCAACCGGGGCGAAGAGTGCCCCATCTCCCCGAGCGCCTCGACGATCATCGCGACCAGCCCCCCATGCGCGGCCCGGATCTTCTCCCGAGCCCCCGCATCCAGCTCACTCGCGGAAATCGCCACCACGGCCCGATGCCGCCGGTCCCCGACCAGCACCAGCTGCTGCCGCACATACGCCTCGACCTTGCCCTCGGCCGACCCCGCCCGCTCCATCGCGGCCGAGACCTCCGCGGCCCACACCGGGAAGTCGACCGCGCACAGTTCCTCGACGACGGCCGCCCGGGAGCGGAAGTACTCGTACACGGACGACCGCGCGAGCCCCGTCCGCTCGGCGAGGGCCGGGAACGTCAGCGCCTCCGTCCCACCCTCGGACAGCAGAGACCGGGCCGCGTCCAGCAGGGCGGCTCGCTGCATCGACCGGTGTTCGGCCACGGAGGCCGCTCGAATCCTTGGCACGTCAACCACTTTACGGACGGACCACCCCCGACGGGAGTGAGTCGTGCCGCTCAGCGTCCGAAGCCGGCCAGCTTCGCCCGCAGCTGCAGCACCGACTTGGTGTGGATCTGGCTCACCCGGCTCTCGGTCACGCCGAGGACGTTCCCGATCTCGGCGAGCGTGAGGCCCTCGTAGTAGTACAGCGTGACGACGGTCTTCTCCCGCTCCGGCAGGGTGTTGATGGCCCGGGCCAGGAACCGTCTGAGTTCCCGGTCCTCGGCCACCTCCACGGGGTTGTCGGCGGCGGTGTCCTCCAGCGTGTCCATCAGACTGAGCCGGTCGCCGCCCTCACCCCCCACATGCAGCAGCTCTTCCAGGGCCACCACGTTGGCCAGCGACAACTGGCTGAACACGGCGTGGAGTTCATCGACGGGGATGCCCATCTCGACGGCCACCTCGCTCTCCGAGGGTGTCCGCCGCAGGCGCGCCTCCAGGGTCGCGTACGCCCGCTCCACGTTCCGCGCCTTCTGCCGCACCGATCGGGGAATCCAGTCCAGCGCCCTGAGCTCGTCGATCATCGCGCCCCGGATCCGGGTGATCGCGTACGTCTCGAACTTGATCTCCCGGTCGATGTCGAACTTCTCGATCGCGTCGATGAGCCCGAAGACCCCGGAGGAGACGAAGTCGGCCTGCTCCACGTTCGGCGGCAGTCCGACGCTCACCCGTCCCGCCACGTACTTCACCAGCGGCGAGTAGTGCAGGATCAACTGCTCCCGCAGCCGCTCGTCGCCCGTGTCCTTGTACGACCGCCACAGCTCGTCGAGCGTCGAGGGAGCGGGCGGCCGCACGCTGCCACCGTCACGGGCGGCTGGGGGGATCGCCGCCCGGTCGGACCCGGAGGTGTGCTGGGGCATTCGTCGCCTTGTGCCGTTCTGCTGTGAAGTGGGGGTGCCTGGGGGAGCTGTCGGTCTGGTGTCTAGATGCCGGTCTGTGCCGGAATCCTCGTGAGCGTAGCGTGACTGAAGTGTCGCGGTGCGCGAAGGCCGACGCGGATCGGGTGCGCAGATACGTTCCGCAGGACGCCCCAGCGAGTCACGGCGATCGCTGAGTGTGACTGCCGGGGGACGCCAACTGCGGGTATTTGCACAGGTGTCAGGCTTCCCCCGGACGGCCGAACACCCTCGGTCAACACGGACTGCGACCCTCGCGGACGGAGATCATCGCCTGGCGTGTCAACTTCCAGCCGTCGCCGTGTCGTTCGACGTAACCGAGTGATCGGAGTTCGTACAGTCTCGCGATCGCGTCGTCCTGCGTGGTCTGCGCACCCCGCGCGATGTCACCGGGCGGCGCCGCCCCGCGGCCGGGCAGTGCGGCCAGGACGCGGCGGGCGGCGGGCTCCAGCAGATCGCGGGGCAGCACGGGTCCGCGCCGGTCCGGCGCCAGTTCGCCCATGTCGCCGACCAGCTCGACGACCTCCGCGGCGTCGGTGACGAGCACGGCGTCGCCCCGCAGGAGCTCGTGCACTCCCGCGGACAGGCCGCTGGTGGCCGGCCCCGGCACCCCCATGGTGTGGCGCCCCAGCCGCTGCGCGGCCCGTGCCGTGACCAGCGAGCCGCTGCGGTGCGCGGCCTCGACGACCACGGTGCCCCGGGTCAGGGCGGCGATCACCCGGTTGCGGACGATGAATCTGCTCGGCGTCGGATGATCGCCGGGCGGCAACTCGCCGATCACCAGTCCCTGTTCCGCGATCCTGCCGAGCAACTCGGTGTGACCGCGCGGGTAGGCCCGGTCGGCGCCGCAGGCCAGCACCGCGACGGTGGCGCCGCCGGCGCCGAGCGCGCCCCTGTGAGCGGCGCCGTCGACCCCGTAGGCCCCGCCGGACACGACCACCCACCCGTGCTCGGCGAGCCCGGCGCCGAGTGTGGCCGCCATGTGCGCCCCGTACTCGGTACACGCCCGTGCCCCGACGATCGCGACGGATCTGAGGGCCCACATCCGCAGACTGGGCCGCCCGCGCACCCACAGCCCCACCGGCCGTGCGTCCCCGAGGTCGTCGAGCTGACCCGGCCACTCTCCGTCCCCGGGCGCCACGAACCGCATGTCGGCCTCCCGGGCGACGGCGAGATCCCGCTCCGGCTCGGCCTGCCCGGCCCGGTCCAGCAGCCCGGCCCACCGCTTGTCGGTGATCCCGACGAGCTGCGGCCCGCCCTCGCGCAGCCGGCGCGCCACTTCCACCGCGCCGAGCTCCCGCAGCCACCGCCCGCCGACCTCGTCCCCCGGTTCGAGAACACGGCTGAGAAGGACACGGGCCAGCAGCTCGCCGGCCGGGTCGTCGGCGAGGCTCATGTCAGCGCCCCGATGGCCATGGGGACGCCGCGCGGCACGCCGGTACGCAGTTGCAGCGCCAGGGCGACGTCCGTCGCGTCGGGCCGGTCGTGTCCCACGAGGTCCGCCACGGTCCAGGCGACACGCAGTACGCGGTCGAGCCCGCGGGCGGTCAGCACGCCCCGCTCCAGATTCCGTTCCGCCTCGTCCATCGCCCCGCTCGCTGCGTGCCAGCGGCTGCGCAGCTCCCGCCCGGGAACCTCGCTGTTGGTCCGCCACGGTGTGCCCACGAGCCGTGCCGCCGCACGCTCCCTGGCGGCCCGTACCCGGTCGGCGACGGTCGTGGTGGACTCGCCGCCGGCGCCGCGCTGGGTCAGCTGGGCGCGGGTGACCCGGTCGACCTCGACACGCAGGTCGACCCGGTCGAGCAGCGGGCCGGACAGCCGGGCCTGGTAGCGGCGGATCGCCGAGGGCGGGCACTCGCAGAAGTCGTCCGTCTGCGAGAAGCGGCCGCAGGGACAGGGGTTCGCCGCGAGAACCATCAGGAATTTCGCCGGGAACCGCACGACTCCCGCGCTGCGGGCGAGCACCACGTGCCCCGCCTCCAGGGGCTGCCGCAGCGCGTCGAGCGCATGGCTGCTGAACTCGGGTGTCTCGTCGAGGAAGAGGACGCCCCGATGGGAGAGCGAGACCGCGCCGGGCCGCGCGATGCCCGGGCCGCCGCCCACGAGCGCCTGCATGGTGGCCGAATGGTGCGGGGCGCAGTACGGAGCGACGTCGATCAGGGGTTTGCCCGGCGGGAGCAGTCCTGCCACCGAGTGCACCGCCGTGACCTCCAGCGACTCCTGTCGGCCGAGCAGCGGGAGGATCGCGGGGAGCCGCTCCGCCAGCATCGTCTTACCGGCGCCGGGCGGGCCCTCCAGGAACAGGTGGTGGCCGCCCGCCGCGGCGACCTCCACCGCCGTCCGCGCCGAGATCTGGCCCACCACGTCGGCGAGGTCATGCCCCTGGTCGTGCTGTGCGGCGCCCAGGCCGTGCATCCCCGTGGCCGCGCCGGTGCCGGGCACCCGCAGACCGGCGAGCAGGGGATCGGGACGGCCCTGCTCGTCCGGTTCCTCCTCGGGTACGGGCTCGTCAGCCAGGACGGCGATCAGCTGGCGCAGGCTGCGCACGCCCAGGACGGACACACCGGGCACCAGCGAGGCCTCGGCGGCCGCGCACTCGGGCACGACCACCTGCTCGTAGCCCGCGTCCGCCGCGGCCAGCACCGCCGGCAGGATGCCCCGCACGGGCCGGACGCGGCCGTCCAGACCCAGCTCCCCGATCATGACGATGTCGGCGAGCACCCGCGGGTCGATCCGTTCGCAGGCGCCGAGCACGGCGCAGGCGACGGCCAGATCGAAGCCTGACGAGATGCAGTATTAAACCCGCAGGTCGGTGGCTGCGGGTTCGATACGTGCCGCCTCCCGGATTATCTGCCGGGCCAGTTCTGCGACCAGTTACGAGCTATGCACCCAAGCTGGTCGGCGAGCTCTTCCGCGGCCTGCGCGGTGATGTGCTCCTTCGAGGCCAGCATGGTGAGCCGGCCTTCCTGCTCGACGGTGACGACGGCCCGCCCCCCGGGGAGGCTGTCGCGCAACTCCATGTGGATCTGAGGCCGAGGCTGCCGGGACCCGCTGTCACCCGTCGGGGGAACCCCTCCTCCTTCGTCCGCCATCGCAAGTACCTCCCTGCTCACAGCCGCACACTCGTTCGCATGTTCGAACGTACGGTCGAGGTGATCCGTTTGCGCCCCCCAGGCGGATCACCGACTGTGCCATACCGATCAGGCTGTGACCAGAGTGATTCAGCGGGTAACGGAAAGTCGTACTATTGGTCCGAATTTCCGTCACTCTGAGTGCGCCTACGGGCAAAGCTCTCCGCGATGTCCGCGAGCTGAAGCCTCTCCTCCGGCGTCATTTCCTCAATCCGCGCCGCGAGCACGCGCGTCGTACGGTCATCGCTCCACACGAACGGGTCCACGTGGAGGTACTGCGCCGCCGCAGCAGCGGACACCAGCGCGGGCGGCAGTTGGAGGCCTTCGGCAAGCGCACGGCACAGGCCGGCGGTGGGGATGTCGATGGGGAGGTTCTTCTCCACCTTCGCGATCCATCCGAACTTCGCTCGCTCGGGTTGCTTGCCCTCTTCGGGCTTCGGGTCGATGGACCGGGCTTCGAGGTCGCGCAGGCTGATGCCCAGCTCGGCGCGTCGTTCTCGCACGAGGTCACTGAAGTCGGTCCGCTGCGTCCGCTCGGTCATGGCGTGCATTCTGCCCTCTTCGCTCCCCGACGTGACGCCTGATGTCTACGTTACGACTATTGATCACTGAGTAAATAGCAGGTCAGTCGACGCAACCGTTCACGCCCTAGCACGAAGTGTCTACGGAAACCCCCGGTGCGCGCCATCCCCACGGGGTGTGATGTCTCAATCTGGCTGCGCCGTGCGTTTCCGTAGACAGCGCGTCTACGCACGTGTACTGTCGTCCTTGTTCACGCAAACGCACACAGCGTCTACGGAGGTGAATGCGTGCGTCCGCAAGAGGACTACATGGTGCTCGTAAGCGCTGGCCTACTGGTCCAGCTCATGGAGCGCACCGGCGATGGACGCTCAGTCAGCGTCCGAGAACTCGCCGAAGCAGCCGGATGCCACCCCAGCAAGATCGACGCCCTACGCCGAGGCAGGCGCGAGAAGTCCACCCTCGCCGAATCCCTGGCAATTGCCAAACGGCTGGGAGTCGACCTCCTGGTGCTCTGGGAGCACACCGGCCGCAGCAACCCGGCCCCCGCCGACGAACCCAGCCACATTGCAGCGGTGCCGGCATGACGGGCCCCCGGTTCTCCCGCGCCGAGGCGGAGCGCGTGCTCGGCCCGGCCGTCATCGAGAGGGCCCGCCGGCTGGTTGATGAGGCGCCGCCCCTTCGCCCTGAACTGCGCGAGCAGCTGCGGGCGGTATTCGCCTCGGCCCGCGCGATGCGTAAGCAGCCCCCGGCCGACGCCGCCTGAAAGACCGCGGGGCCGACCCGGACGCGACCCGGAATCGACCCCTCGCAACCCACTGAAACAGATGAACTGGAGTGGATCGCGTTGAACGCATCATCTCAGACCCCCATCCCGCTGCACGAGGCAGCCGTGCCGTGGCACGAGAAGCAGGCCGCGCGTGAGCGGAACGAGCTCTCGTACCAGACGACCTGCTCGTACCACGGCCTGCCCGAGGCGCACGTCGCCGCGCGAGCCACGGAGTCCGCGGTCCTAGTCACGGCCACCGACATCGACGTCCTCGCCGAGTGGCTGTTCGTGCAGGGCGGCAAGGTCAGGACGTCCGATCTCCCGTGCGGCCAGACCGTGTGGACGCTGGAGACGCGGACGTGGACGGACTCGCCGAAGTTCCCGCCGGTCCCGGTGTTCGTGACGGTGGTCCTGGTGACGGGCGAGTCTGTGATTTGGGAGATCGAGGACGCCACCCGCACGGCGCGTCCGGCCGCTGATGAGGCGGTGTCGGCATGAGCGAGCCGATCGTGAACGCCGTGGGTGCGGTGCGCGAGTTGGGTGCGCTGCCGGTGCCGATGGGCGCGGAGCCGTCCCCGTTCCCGCCTGCCTCTCGGGACTTCGAGGAGAAGCTCCGGCAGGACGTTGCCCGTCTTCAGGGCCTGTTGGCCGAGGCGGTCCGCGATGCCCACTTGGCTCGTCGTGAGCGCGACCTGATCCGTGAGCGGGTGTCGGAGCCGTACGGCTGCGCCCACTGTGGTGAGGCGAAGCGCTATCACGGTCGTCGGTACATCGCCAGCGCGGGCGTGCACTCGTGGGAGCAGCCGTCCGACGAGCAGGTCAAGGGCCGGATGCTGGCCCGGCGTGCGGCCCGGTTCCCGTTTCCGACGGTCCCGGAGTTGGACCAGGTCGAGGACGAGCTGGCGGGCGCCAACCTCTCGTTGTACGAGGAGGAGTTGACGTCGACTCGGCTGCGGCTGGCCCTGGCGTCGGCGCAGCGCGGGCGGCGTGAGTTGCGGGCCCGGGTCGCCGAGCAGCGCACGCAGACCGGCGGTGCGTGATGCAGATGCCGACCGAAGTCATCGACGCCCTCGCCGACATGAGCGTCGAGCAGGCCCTGTCCCTCGCGGTCGGACTGTTCGGCTCCGCCGCCTGCGCGTGCCTCCTCCTCATCGACGCCCACATCGACCCCGACACAGCCACGGGCCGCGCCATCGCGACGGCACACCAGACCGCAGTACACGCACGCCACGACCTGAACCGGTGGGCGGCTATCGCCTGGCTGCACACCAGGAAGGGCGTGCTCCTGGCCCGGATCGCTCTGGTGGCGCTGCTCCTGATCGCGGCCGCCTACTTCGCCCCCGCTGACTCCGCCTCGAAGGAGAGCGTCCGATGATCCACTCGAATAAGCCTGACCTCTCCTGGGAGACCAGCAGCGACCACCTGCGGGGCGTCCTCCGCGTCGACCAGATCCGCAACGACACCCTCGTGCAGCTGGTGCAGCACTGGGCGGACCCGAAGGCCCGTGACGAGATCCTCGACGCGCTCGACGAGCTCGCCGACGTCGTCACCCACGCCCGCCGTGAGGGCGAGTTGGACGCGGCGATCGAGCAGGTCGAGGACGCGGCGTCGATGGACACCGCCCAGGTCGAGGTCAGCTCGCACGACGTGCGGCGTCTGCTGGCTGAGAACGCCGAGGTTGAGCGGGTCACGTCGCGGTTCCTGCGGAGCGCATCGTGAGCGCCCGGGCCGAGCTGGTCCATCAGCTGCAGTGCGTGGGCGCGAACACCGAACGCGCCGCCGAGGAGATCGCTGACGCCCACGCGGCGGAAGTCCTCGCCGCCGACGGGCAGCAGTACCCGGGCCAGCTCGCCATGCTCACCGGCCTCGTCGCCACCCTGCGGGCCGTCGCCACGCACGGCGACATCGACGACGTCCGCAAGCTCCTCGACGAGCACCAGCGCGACGAGCAGGACGCGTACGCCGAGGCGGGTGAGCGCCGGTGACCGCCCGCCAGCTCCTGCCGGCCGCCGCCTACGTGGCCGAGGTCGCTGTGTTCGCCGTCGTTGCTTGGTTCGCCGCGTGGCCGATCCACAGCCCTGCTGTGTCCATCGCGACCGGCGTCACGGCCGCCTGGTTCGCCGGGATGTTCCTGCCCTGCCCCTGCCACCGCGCCACCTCACGTCGCACCACTTCGAACGGGGACCGCACATGACCGACACGACCGTGGCCGGGCCCACCAGCCCGGCCGCCGGCCGCCGGGTCACACCCACTGGCCGACTCATCCTCCCCGCCGACGCCGACCGCGCCGACTGGCTCACTGCCCGCCGCTCCGGCATCGGCTCCTCCGACGTCCCCGCCATCCTCGGCCTCGTCGAGCAGAACCCGCCGATCAAGGTCTACTACGACAAGCTCGGCTACGACGTCGACGATGCAGGCGAAGCCGCCTACTGGGGCACCGTCAACGAGGAGAACGTCGCCCGCCGTTGGGCCATGCAGAACCGCAGCGTGATCCGCCGTGTCGGGCTCGTCGCCCACCAGGATCACCCGCATTGGATGACCACCCTCGACCGGCGCGTCACCGAGTGTCCCCTTGACTCCAGCGAGCAGGCGCCCTGCGCGCTGGAGATCAAGACCCGGTCCGCGTTCAAGTCCGCGCAGTGGCACGCCGGGGCGCCCGACGACGTCACCGCACAGGTGCTGTGGCAGATCGCCGTCAACGGCTACGAGCACATGCACTACGCGGTGTTGATCGGCGGCAACGACTACCACCAGGGCGTCATCCGGGCCGACCAGTACACGGACGTGCTGGACGACATCACCACCGCGGTCGACAAGTTCTGGACCGAACATGTGCAGGCGCAGGTACCGCCCGCCCCCGACGGCGACGGGGAAGCCGTCACCCGGGTGCTACGCCGCCTGCACCCCACCCGTTCCGGGGCTGTGGACGTCGACATGCACCCCGACGCCTACGACGCACTCTGCGACTACAACCGGCACCAGCGCGCCGAGGCGGCCGCGAAGAAGGCGAAGAACCAGGCCAAGGCCCGCATGGTCGCCGCGCTCGGCGACGCGCAGGAAGCCCTGCTCTCGGGTGAGCGGGCGTACTCGCTGGAACCCACGAACGCCGCGCCGAAGGTCGACTTCGAGCTGATGGCCGAGCGCTACCCCGACGCCTACGCCGCCTGCGTGGCCCCGAATCCGACCGAGCGCATCTCCATTGCGCCGCAGTACAAGGGGGAAATCTGACATGGGACTGCGCGAGAACGCAGCCGTCGCGGCCGGCCGGACGCTGGATGAGACCGAGCTGGCCGACGTTCGGTACGAAGTACGTGAGACGCCTGACCTGACCGAGCCTGACCTCGGCGATCTCACCCAGGACGCCGAGTCCGTCCCAGCCGTCGTTGCCTGGTCCCGCGTCATGGGCGAAGTCCGCGCCATCGGCAAGAAGCAGGAGTTCAGGGGCGGCAACGCGGGCAACTTCAACTTCCGTGGCGTCGACCTTGCGTTGAACGCCTTCGGCCCCGCCTGCCGCAAGCACGGCGTCGTAGTCGCCCCCGTGAAGGTCGAACCGCAGTACCGCGACATCGGCACCAAGGCAGGCGGCACGAAGCGAGAGTGCACCGTCCTCGTCACCTACCGGATCTTCGGACCGTCCGGTGACTTCTTCGACACACAGGCCGCAGGCGAGGCCTCCGACTCCGGCGGCCGGTCCACGCCGAAGGCACAGAGCATCGCGCTGCGCACGTTGTTGCTGTCGGCCGGTCTGGTGCCGACCGAGGACCGGGACGCGGACGCCGACCACTTCGAGCGGGCCGAGTCCCCGGTGCGTACGGCCGCCTCATACCGAGACGAGATTTTGGAACAGGGCACGTCCCGGCAGCGGATGGCGCAGATCAACTACGAGATCAAGCAAGTCGGTCTCTACAACACGAAGGTCACCAACGAGGTTGGCGACGAGGAGCCGCTGGGCGCGTTCTTGTTCCGCGTCGGTAACGAGCGGTTCCAGGTTCAGGGCGGTGGCCAGTGAACGCCCCCTGGCACGTCCAGCGCATGGCCGCCCTCGACTTCGAGGCATCCGACAAGGACCCGGCCACCGCCCGCATCGTCTCCTGCGCCCTCATCCTCGTCGGCGGCGACCTGCCCACCGACACCCGCGAATGGATCGTCAACCCCGGCATCGCGCAGGAGCCCGGCGCGATCGCCGTCCACGGCCTGACAGACGAGTACCTCGCCGAGCACGGCACACCGGCCGAGCAGGCGATCGGTGAGATCGCCAAGTCGGTGGCGGAGGTAGTGGCCGCGGGCACGCCGCTGGTCGGCCACAACCTCGGCGGCTTCGACCTGAATCTCCTCAGCGCGGAGTGCCAGCGACACCTCGGCGACTCCCTCGAAGGGATCGCGCGACAGCCGCTCACGAGGGTCATCGACACGATGATCTGCGACTGGTGGGCCGCGCCGTTCCGGCGGCGAGTGTCGAAGGACCAGGGCCCATACGAGATGAAGACGACCGCCCAGACGTACGGGCTCGGCTGGGACGACAAGGCAGCCCACGAGGCCACCTACGACGCCCTGATGTCCGCCCGCGCCGCCTACCGCATGGGGGCGATCGCGCACACGCGGCCGGAGGACCGGCCCGACTGGGTGCAGCAGCTGCGGAACCGGCGCGGCCCGTACGACCGGTTCAATGACCTCGCGTTCGTAGACGTCGAGGAGCTGCACCGCCGTCAGGCGCGGTGGGCGGCGGAGCGAGCGGACGGGTTGCAGGCGTACTTCCGGGACCCGGCGAAGTCGGGTGAGAAGCACGATCCGGACGCGGTGATCGACGGCCGGTGGCCGCTGCGCCCCGTCGAGACGGGCGGTGCCGCATGAGTTTGCGCCGCAAGTACGACGACCTCCTCGACCGCTACAACGCGCGCGTCGCCGCCGACGAAGCCGAAACCGAAGCCACCGCCACCGAGGACTACGCCCTCTCCCACCTCTCCGCCGAGCTCGACCGGTGCAAGGAGACCGTGGCGCTCCACATCGTCGCCGCCGGGCATCCGTCGACGGTCGTGCATGACGTGAAGGCGTTCGCGGAGTCGCTGCGTGAGGCGCTCGCCGCGAACGGCGTCGATCTGCGGTTGGAGCTCGCCCGCCTCGAAGGGAGCCAGCTGTGAACGACCGCATCACCGCCGGTGCCGCCGCCGTCATGGGCACGCTCGTCGCCGCGACCGCCGCCGTCCGCTGGGCCGTCGCGCCCACCCGGCCGGCCATCGACGAGGACGACCTGATCGGGCCGCCCACCGCCTACACCACCGCCTTCGATCACGCACCCGCACCCATCTGCCGCAGCTTCGCCTACTGCCCGAACTGCCGCTGCACGACGGCGGGCTCGGTCAATGACAACGGCTGGCTGTGCGGCGAATGCCTCCAGCCCGCCACAACCACCACGGGGGGACAACCGTGAGCACCACCACCATCGCCTGCGCCGAGCCCGCAACCGGCCCGGCCCGACCCGACCTTGAGTTCACCGTCCACGACCACCGGCCCGCCCCGCAGGGCAGTAAGAAGCGAGGCCGCTACGGGCAGATCATCGACGACTGCAAGCGCCTCCATCCCTGGCGCGAGGCCGTCGAGGATGCCGCCCGGGACGCCATGATCGATGCACAGGACGACCCTGAGGAGTGGGTCATCTCCGAGTGCCTGCCCGGCGGAGTCATCGAGGCAAAGCCGATCGAGACGCTGGACGGTCCGCTGTCGGTCGAGATCGTGTTCACCGTCCGCAAGCCGGCCTCGGCCCCGAAGCGGCGCATCACCTGGCCCACCACCCGGGACAGCGGTGACATCGACAAGCTGCTCCGCTCCACGTTCGACGCCCTCACCAACGCCGGCGCGATCGCCGATGACTCGCGGGTCGTCGAGGTCACCGCGCGGAAGGTGTTCCCGGGCGAGGGCCTCGACGCGCTCGAAGCTCCTGGTGCGGTGATCCGCGTGTGGAAGCTCGCCGAGGCGGTCCCACGGTGAGCGCCTACAGCGGGCAGATCCCCGACACCCGCACCCTCCCCGGCGAATGGGCCAAGCAAGCCGCCTGCATCGGCCTCGAAGACCAGATGCACCCCGACAACGACGAACGCGAGATCGCCGACGCGAAGGCCATCTGCGGCCGCTGCTGGGTGACCCGCGAATGCTTCTGGGACGCCGTCGCCACCGGCGACATGCAGCACGGCATCCGAGCCGGGCTGCGGCCGAACGAACGGCGGGCCGTGCTCAAGGAGTTGCAGCGGCGGCAGGCGGAGAAGGCGGCGGACACGGAGCTGGCGGCATGAGCGCCGCTCTGTGGCTGGACTCCGCGCTCACCGTCGACCTCGGCGAAGGCTTCGAGATCAAGCAGGGCGACCGCGCCGGACAGATCAAGTACACGCGTCAGCCGCGCGCCAAGTTCGAGTGCCTGCGCTGCAACAGCCTCGAAGGCCCGGTGTCCGGGGCGGCGGCGGTGATGCGGTTCACGGCCACGGTCCGGGCCGCGCACATCTGTCATGCGCCGCCCCGGCAGCAAGCCGCCTGACCGCTCAACAACAAGCGCCCCGCCGGGCGGAATCCGGCGGGGCACCACACCCCAAGGAGAACACGATGCCCGACCAGCCCAACACCCTCACCCCCGACGAGGTCAACGCGATCGTCCGCAACATGGACGACCCCCGCTACCCGACCCGCATCACCGTCTACTGCGACCGCTACGGCTGCGAGACCGAGCACACCGGCGAGTACATGGTCAGCGCGGAGATGGACAGCGAGGAGCGCCTCGCCATCGCCCGGAAGCACCTCGTCGATAACGCGGGGTGGGAGCACACCGACGAGGGCGACGACTTCTGCCCCACCCACGCCGGGTCCGGCGACTGACTACCTGACCGGCGGCCGGCCCCACAGTGCCCCCGCGCTGCGGCCGCCACCGGGCCCGTCCCCGCACTTCCCCCGCCGCGGGGACGGGCCCAACCCGCACAACACGAAGCCCCGCCGAAGCGGGGCCGGATACGGAAGGAGGGAACGGTGTCAGGACGCCGCGGAACGTTGCTCCTCGACCTCGCGCACAAGCCGGCGTACGTGCTCGCGCGTGTACCCGGTCAGTTCCACCACGTCGCCCTGCCGCATGCCCTCCCGCATGGCATCGGCCATGGCGATGGCCAGCGCGGCGCGCGCGTCATCGGCGCGCTTCTCGGCAGCGTTCTTGACGCGCACGGCCTTCCGCAGTGCGGCAACGGTTTCTTCGGTGGCGGGCATGTCGACATGTTCGCACATCCAGGTGGCCACACGGAAGCCCACTCCTCAATGGCGATTCCGATACTCCCATGTGGCCACATTCATGTGGCATCATGGATGTGCGCCAGAGGCCCGTAGTGCGCAGCACTCACACACGCACTGGCCTGCCCATTCACCCCACCCCATCCGCCAGAGAGGCACCACGTGACCACCCAGACCGACACCGAACACCAGGACGACTTCGCCGTCTTCCTCATCCAGCACAGCCGCGGCGAAGCCCACATCCAGATCAGCAGCGAACTCCGCGAGCTGCTCTCCGCCGTCCAGGAACACGGCCGCAAGGGCTCGCTGACCCTCAAAGTCACCGCCGAACCGCCCAAGGGCCACGTCGACGGCCAGCCCCTCCTCATCTCCGTCGAGTCCGAGCTGAAGGCACCCCGGCCGATCGCGCCGCCCTCCATGTACTTCGTCGACGACGACGGCCGGCCCACTCGCAACGACCCCCGCCAGATGCAGGCCTTCGACGTCCGCGACATCAACACCGCCACCGGCGAGATCAAGGAAATCTGACCCGTGACCAACACCGACAGCAGCAGCGTCGTCGCCATCAGCACGCTCGCCCAGCAGGCCCTCGCCCCCAAGGACGTCGAGCCCGGCAACATCTACCTTGTCGCCACTGCCGACGGCCGCGTCCAGACCGTCGACCTGACCGGGCCCGAGTACACCGGCCAGCTCGCCCGCAAGGTCGGCACGACCGTCGTCCGCGACGCAGCGTCGTTCCTCACCTACTACGCCAAGCACCACGACGACGCGTCCGAGGTCTACTCCGACGTCGAGAAGCTCACTGTCGTGGCCGTCCTCGACGCGCACTCCGCCGACGAGCCCGGTTTCGGCGGCCACCGCCTCAGCCTCCAACTGCGCCGCACCAAGGCCTGGGAAGAGTGGACCAAGCTCGACGGCAACCTCGTCAGCCAGGACGACTTCGCGAACTTCCTGGAGGACCACCTGCCCAACCTCGTCGAGCCGGACGCCGCGACCATGCTGGAGATCGCGCAGTCCATCAAGGCCACCACGAAGGCCGACTTCCAGAGCAGCAGCCGGCTGCAGTCCGGTGAGCGGAAGTTCAGCTTCGTCGAGGACACCAAGGCTTCCGCCGGGAGCAAGGGCGACATCGCGATCCCCGAGACCTTCAAGATCGCCGTGCAGCCGTTCGAGGGTGCTGACCCGTACTCGATGACCGCCCGCTTCAAGTACCGGCTCGGCGGCGGACAACTCGCCCTCGGCTTCAAGTTGGAGCAGCCCGAAGAGCGCGCCAAGGCCGCGTTCACCGACGTCCTCCAACAGATCGCCGAGGGCATCGACACGCCGATCCTCAACGGGACACCGGCCTGATGGCCGGCCGCGGGCAGGGACGCGCCGACTCCCGCTGCCCTGCCTGCGGCCTGCCCCTCCTCGTGCAGTGGGTCGGTGACGTCGCAGCCCTGAAAGCCCGCGTCACCCTCCCGCCGCCCGAGGAACGCCTCCCGTACCCGCAGGCACTCGCCGACCGCACACCGGACGACCTCGTGTGGTGCCTGCCCCGCCTCCCGCACCGGGCCCTACGGCTCCGCTGGACCGGACTCCGGCACCCGCCGGACTGCCCGCACCAGCACCTCACAACGCACAAGTGCCCGACGCAACCGCTCTTCTGAGGAGACCGCCCGTGGACAACGTCCGCCACATGCCGCGCGACCAGGCGGACACCGACGGCTTCACCCGAGTACCGCCCTGCGACCTCGAAGCCGAGGAATACGTCGTCGGCGTCGTCATGCACTCCAAGGTGGCCTACGACGAGTGCTCCCTCCTCATCACCCGCGACGACCTGTACAAGCCCGCCCACCAGCTCATGTGGGACACCGCCGCCGGCATCCACGCCACCGGGCAGCCCTGCCATCCCGCTCTCGTGCGCGCCGAGATCGAGAAGCGCGGGCAGCTCCACCGCGTCGACAACGGCACCCTCATCCACAAACTCGGCGACCTCACCATCGCCCCCCTCATGGCCGCGTCGTTCGCCGAGCGCATCGCCGAAACCGCACGCCAACGCCGCTACGACGCCCACTCCACCGCCCTCAAAGCCGCCATCGACCGCAAGGCCGACGGCGACGAACTCGCCGCGCTCGTCGCGGACTTCCAGCAGGGCGAGGCCCTCCGTGAGAACACCGGCCGCGGCCCCGCCCACCTCGTCGCCTCGTTGCTCGACTGGGGCACCTTCTTCGCCACCGACTTCGGCGCCATCCAGCTCCTGCCCGGCAAGCTCATGGGCCCCGGCCAGCAGATCACCGTGGTCGGCGACGGCAAGGCCGGCAAGTCCCTGTTCGTGCAGGAGTGGATGTGGCGCATGGCCACCGGCCAGTCCTTCCTCGGCGACCACGCGCAGGAGCCCGTGCGGATCCTCTACTTGGACGCGGAGAACGGGCAGGAGCAGGTCCAGGAACGCTTCCTGTCCTTCGGCGCCGGCCCGCGCCACATGGGCGAGTTGCGCTACGCCAGCTTCCCACCCGTACGCCCCCTCGACACCGCAGGCGGAGGAGCCGACCTCCTCGCCCTGGTGAAAGCCACCGGCGCCGAGCTCGTCGTCATCGACACCGTGTCCCGGTTCATCGGCGGGCCCGAGAACGACGCCGACACCTGGCTGGCGCTGTACCGGCACACGCTGCTGCCCCTCAAGCGCGACCGCATCGCCTCCGTCCGCCTCGACCACTTCGGCAAGGACAAAGACCGCGGCGGCCGCGGCTCCTCCGCCAAGACCCAGGACGTCGACCACGTGTGGGAACTGTCCGCGCAGGGCGGCGGCGCGCTCACCCTCAAGCGCACCCACACCCGCACCGGCATCGGCCCCGACTTCTTCTCCCTCATCCGCCAGTCCAAGCGCGACGGCGACAACTGGGCACTCGGCGGCACCCGCCACGTCCTCATGACATACGAGACGGAGCCCGACACCGGGATGGCCGCGATCCCGGGCACCGTCGAGCACATCATCGCCACCCTCGACCGGGCCGGCGTGCCGAACGAGGCGGGCAACCGGGTGGTGCGGGAGAAGCTCGCCGAGCTTCACGTACCGGGCAGTAACACGAAGATCGCTGAGGCCGTCCGAGCCCGCAAATCACGGTCCGAAATGCCAGGTTTCGACGTTTCCCCGCAACGTTTCCCCGAGGCGTTCCCCGACACGTTTCCCGGAAACGTTTCCCGGAACGCACCCCGGAACGAAGAAACCGCAGGTCAAACGTTTCCCGGAAACGTCGGGGAAACGCCAGGAACGCCCCCCGTTCCCCACGTTCCCCCCACGAAGTGGGGGAACGGGGAGGGAACGCAGGAACAGCAGAAGCCACAAGAACCCCTCTGCACCGTCTGCGAGAAGCCCCTCACCGGCTACCGACTCGACCGCGGCTACGACACCCACCTCGGCTGCGAACCCGAAACCGGAAGCCACCCACCACAACACGACGCACCCCACGACGCCGCCTGAAAGGACACCCGCCATGACCACCACGCCCAACACCCTCATCCCCGAACCGACCGTCCAGACCACCGGCTACACCGTGAGCTGCCTGCCCGAAGGCCACGACGAGCGGTGGACGTTCTCCGTCCGCGTCTCCTACCGCGGCGAGGGCCTGTGGTCCGTGCAGTGCCGCGGCCAGTACGTCGACGCCAACGGGCAGCGCTCGCCCGGCTTCCAGTGGAGCCACGGCCCTCAAGAGCCCGCCACGCAGGCGGAGATGGACGCCTACGACGCTGAGCAGGCCATCTGGCTGAAGGCGTACCGCTTCGACCACGACACAGCGCTCCGGATCGCACGGGAGCTGGCGCCGACGCTCACCTACCGCGGCCGGTCGGTGGCCGACGTGCTGAGCCCTGCTGTGTGACCCCCAGCCGCCAAATAGACGCCACGCCATCCCAACGCCCAACCAACAAAGGAAACCCATGAACACGCAGCCCACACCACCCACCGACCAGCAACTCAACGACCTGGAAACCCTCGCCAAGAACATCCCCGCCGGCCCGTGGACCGTCGACGACACCCACGCGGAACTCCGCGGCTCGCACGGCAACCTGCTGGCGGACCTGTGGGACGACCGGCTCGGCGCGTACTTCGCCGCCCTGTCGCCTGACGCTGTTCGTGCGCTCGTCGCCGAGGTGCGCCGCCTGCGCGCCGCCCTCGCCAACGAGGAACGCCAGCACGGCGACACCATCGACGACCGCGACCACTTCCACGAGATGGCCGACAAGCTGGCCTACGCAGTCGCCCCGGAAGAGGTCATCGGCGAGCACTCCTCGATGAACTGCCCGTGGGACAACGCCCTCGACCTGATCACCCCGATGGCCGAGGTTGACAAGCTCCGCCAGCAGTTGGCCGCGGGCCGCGCCCAGGCGTGGCGTGACCTCGCGGACAGGGCCGACCCCCAGCGTCCCGAGGTCTCGTTCTTCGGCGACCACGGCCACCAGGTCGGCGCCTGGATGCGGAAGCAGGCCGAGTACGAAGACCGCAACGCCGCGGTCCGGCCGGCCGTCGAGACGGGAGCGTGACCCGTCATGGCCACCGCCACACCCAGCAGCGACCGAGCCCGCCGCCGGACCATCGTGTGCGCCTGCTGCGGCCAGACCGCCGCCCACCGCGGCCGCGGCTACTGCGTTGCCTGCTACACCCGATGGGTCTACCACGGCCGCCCCGCCGGCGGCCCGCCCAAGCCCGGCGAGACAACACCGAAGCCGCGCGCCAAGACCGACCGGATCATTCCCGCGTTCTGCGGACACGGCCATCGCCTCAACGTCGAGAACCTGCGCTTCACCCCCGACGGCATCCGCTACTGCCGAGCCTGCCGGTACGTCACCGAGAAGACGTACAACGAGAAACAGTTCACGTACCGGCACGACGGGCACGACGTCATCCCCACCGTCGACGGCCGCCGCTACTGCCGCACCTGCAACCGCGGCGACCACGACATCGACGAGATGGCGATAGAGCGCACCGCCTCCGGCGACCGGCCCGCACGGGTCAGCCCCGCCGAGCTGGAAGCCGCCGTCATTCAACTGCGCCTGTACGGCCTGACCTACGAGCTGATCGCCGCCCGCACCCGGTGCAGCCTCCGCCACGCCTGGTGGATCTGCGAGCGGAACGGGCTGACCAAGCCGCGGGCGGTGAAGACCGCATGAGCCGTCACGAGGAGATGTGCCCGCACTGCCGCGGCAAGGCCGGGCTCGACGAGACGCCAACCGTTGAGGCGCGGGAGATCACGCTGCCGGCCGTGCCGACGGCGATCCGCGTGCACCAGTCCGACCAGCCGCCGTTCGACTGCACCCTGCACCCCGACGGCACCCTCACCGCGGTCCTCGCCGGGGAACTGCGGCGGAATCACTTCACGCTCGCCGAGATGTGCGAGCGGAACTGGGCGGGCGCGCACATCGAGTTCGATCCGCCGCCGCTCATCGAGGAGCCCGAGCCGGAGCCTGCGCCCGCTGTGGTGCAGGGCGTGATCCCGCTGACTGTCGCATGACCACACCGGACCGGCCGCCTGCTGGAGCTAGCAGCAGGCGGCCGGCTGGCCCAGCCTCTCACCTCACCCCCTGGAGCAACCAATGACTGACCAGGCCACGCAGCTGCCCGCCCACTGGTCCCCGGCGCTGACGGACGCCTTCTGGACCGCGGTCAATGCGCCCACCTACGAGGAGTCCGCGGCTGCCACGCTTGCGTTCGCTCAGCTGCTCACCGCTGTCCCGGTGTCGTCCCCGCCGCCGGACCAGACCGCCGACCGCGACCGCATCGCCGGGGCGTTGGCTTCCGTCGACGGCTGGAGGTGGGCCCCGGGCTTCAAGGACGGGAGCCCAACGTGGCGGGCCTACCAGGACCGTGCCGCCGCGGTGCTGGCCGTGCTGCCGCCCGCCGACCGGGCCGCCGTCCTCGCCGAGGTGCTGCCCGCCTGGGAGGCCGTGTACGAGCCCGGCAACGTCTCCGACTACCTGATCGGCTACGCCAACGACCAGGACGCCGCCACCGGAATGGCCGAAGCGTGGATGCGCTCGCAGGCCGAAGTGACGGGCCGCCTGGAGTGGGTGTCCGAGGAGCGGATGGCGACCGACCGTTACGACCGGTGGTTCGAGCTGATCGAGCGCCACGGCGACGGCATCGACACGGGGCCGGGTATCGTCGTGCGGCGCCGTCTGGCCGCCGAGGCGCAGCAGGAGGACGACGCCGGGCGCCGCGTCTACGCGTGGGCGCAGACCATCGACACCGCCGACGGCGGAAACACCGTCTACATTCCCGGCGTCCACCACAGTGGCGGCGGCTCCGAGGAGACGGCCGTCATCGTCTCCCGCGAGGACGTACCCGTGCTCGCCGCGATGCTCGCCGAGGCGCAGCAGCCCGACACCGAGGCGCAGCCCGAGTGGGCGCGGCCGGAGACCGAGGAAGAAAAGCTCGCCAAGGCTCAGCGCATGGCCAAAGCCTTGAGCGCGCCCCCTGTTACACCGCCTGAGTGGGCTAGCACCACGGAGTGGCCCAACCGGCACAAGCGGCGCGGCGACCGCCGGGTCCATGCCACTGCACCCTTCGAGACGGGCGTGACGCGGCAGTTCTGGACCGCCTGCGAGAAGCCGATCGGCAAGGGCGGCTACGCGATCAACCACATGCCTGTGGACTGCCGGGACTGCAAGCGAGCCATCACCGCCGTCCCGGTGCAGCCCGCGGCAGACGGCAGCGGCGAGGAGGCGCGGCCAACCGAGACCGTGCACCGCTGCCCGCCGGACGGGTCAGGTCTCACCCCGTGCTGCGGGCGCACCCCGTTCGAACTGCCGATCAGCGACCGCATCAGCAGCGAGGCGCCCGTCACTTGCAAGGGGCCGCGGTCGTGAGCAACGCCGACCTGTTCGTCGAAGCCATCGACACCGCCATCCAACTCGGCCAGGCGCTCCTCGGCTGGCTCATCTTCCTCGCCATCGTCGGCACCATCCTGCTGCTCGCCGCGATCGCGACCGGGGCGTACGGCGCGCGTGCCGCATGGCGGGCCACCACAGGGCCGTCCTGGGGTCGTAGCGCGCTCCGGGCCCGGATCTGTGCCGCCAGACGCACACGACGCCCACAGAGGCGCACAGAGCCTCAACAGTTCGAGGAAGCAGCATGATCGGCCGCGCTATCGGAGTCGGCATCGTCTGCGCCCCGTTCATCTCCGCGCTCCTGCTCGGCCTCGGCCGGGCGGGACGCGCCCTCCACCACCGGTGCGTCGACTGGCTCGACCAGCTCCTCGACCCCGACGGGCGCGCCCACCGCATCGCCTACCCGATCCTTCACCCGCACCAGTTCGCCTACGCCGCATGGCTGAGGGCCACCGACCGCTGGAGCAGCCGATGACCAAGTCCGCCCGCGAGCGCCTCATCCGCGCCCTCAACGACGACGCCTGCACCTGCGGAGGCAGCGCCTGCCCGACCGCCGAGCAACTGGTCGACGCGTACGCCCATGAGCTGGCCGAGAAGATCCGCGTTCGCTGCGGCGAGCTGATCGACGCAGCCGGGCCGCGCGCCACGCCATCTGATCCGCAGTACGACCGCGCCGCCGGGTTCGCCGACGCTGCCAACCTGATTGACCCGGAGGCGCAGCCGTGACCGTCCTGTGGGCCACCGAAGAACTCCCCGGCATCAACTGGGACCCCGAACCACCCGACGACGAAGACGACGGCCCCTGGTGCCGATACCCCGACCTCAACGGCCAACGAGCCAGCCTCATCGCCCTCCACACCATGACCACCATCGAACCCGCGGGAGGCTTCCTGTGAACCGCGCCCTGTGCACCCTCTACCTCGCCGCCTCCGCCTGGCTCATCTGGTGCACCGCCCAAACCAGCGGCCACGCCCCGTTCTGGCACACCGCCCTCAACGCAGCCGCCTCCGTCGTCCTCCTCGCCGCGTTCGTGCAGCAGCTCGACCTCCGCGACGCGCGCCGGCACATCGCTGTTCTGCACGAGTCCGCGGCCCGCAAGCACGAGGCCTTCCACGGCCGGCCCCTCACACAGCTGGAGGCGTTCATGTGGGAGGGCCTGGCTGAGCAGTTGACCGAACCCGACGACCATGAGGACGCAGCATGAACGGCCGGCCGACCGCGTCCACGATCACGGACGCCGAACTCGACGCCCTGCACGCCACGATCGACCGCGTCCGCGCCCTCGAAGCACGCCTCTGGCAAGTCGACGAGCAGCGCACCGAGGCGGTGTCCGCCGTCTGCCATTCCATGGCCAACGACCTGCGGTGCGCACTCGGCGAGGACACCGCAGCCGCACTGCCGTCCACAGCAGAAGACGCCCTCACACGCGTCCGAAAGACCCTCGACTCCGTAAAAGCCGCAGGGCAAGGCCACACCCCATCCACCCGGTACGACAGGGGCGTAGCGGATGGCGTCGACTGGGTGACCAGACGCGTCCTCGAAGCGATCGACGCCCGCCTCGTGCACGAGCCGGCCGATCTCACACCGTGCACCGGCTTCCCCGACAGCTGCCCCAACCCTGTCGATGTGCCAGCCCTGTCCCCGTACCACGGTGGCGGTGTCCGCTGCGGATGCGGCGACCAGCCCAAGGAGAACTGACCCATGGCCAAGTGCACGACCTGCCTCCAGCCCATCCGCGGCGAACATGACTGTCCCGGCCTCGGCGATATCCAACTCAGCCGGAAGCTCGGCCACGGCCTCATCGTCGACACCGCCCCGCACCGAGCCCGCATGGCCGTCGCGCTCCTCGCCAACGGCGCGTACGGGCTGACCATGCAGTCCAACGACCAGATCAACATCGCCGATCAGGTGCTGTACCAAGTCGTCGGCTACGACCCGGAGTCGGCCGCCCTAGTGCTCGAACTCGTTGAGGACTGGCGGCCGAAGGCGAAGGAGCAGCCCGATGCCTGAACCCGAGCTGCACGTCCGCGACCTCACCCCGCCCATGCCCGTCGTCGTCTGCGAGTCCGGCCGGCACATCAATCACCCCGGCGAGACGTGCGAGGAGTTCGACGAACTGCAGGCCGCGTTCCGGGCCTACCTCGAACGCGGCCTCGCCGCCGCGTACGCCAGCGCCATGGCCGAGACGGACGCCATGGTCGACCGGTTCCTGATCAGCGGAGACGGGTCGGGTGAGATGCGTGGCTTCCTCCCCGCCACGCGGATCAGTATCCCGTACCCGCTGTCAGAGGCGGAGATAGCAGACCACGGGGTCACCGTGCTGCCGCCCGAACCGACCCCGGCGGAGCGGGCGTTCGCGATCCTCGAACCCCACCTGCACAACGTGCCCCTCTACCGGCCGCGAGGGAGGCTCCTGCCGTGAACGAGTCCCGCGTCCTCTCGCCACGCCTCTCGTACACCACCCGCGGCCGCCTCCGCGCTCAACGCTGTATCGACGGCGCGGCCTACTGGCTCATCCAGCGCGGCCGCAACCGGGCGGCGGTGTGGCTGTGGCGGGCCTGCCGCATGTGGTGAGCCGGCGGACATGCCGCGGCCCGCTGCCGGTGGAGAGACAGCGGGCCGCGCGCCTCCGAGGGCGCCCCCCTTTGTGGAGTCCTGAGACCGTACGCCCGGTGCGGGCCGGATGGAAGAGCACTGTCACCCACACGGGTTACGCTGAGGGTGCGGCTCGTTGGTGAACCTGGCTGCACCACGCGCCGTCTGCTACAGCACGAAGAAGCCCCGCCGAACTCTCATCGGCGGGGCTTCGTCTTGCGCGGCTACTCCTCTGGCGTCTCCAAGTCGGTGCGCTTCCCCTGCTTGATCCCGGCCTGCCGCTGCGCCCAGTACGCGTCGAACCAGGCGACGTCGTACTCGGGGCGAGAGCTTCCGGGCCTGTAGACGGGAGGCGGCCAGCCCTCGGCGGGGTTCGTGGCGAGCCGGTGGATCAGGGTTCGGCTGCGGCCCACTCTCTCGGCGAGCTTCGGGATGGTCATCGTCTCCCTCTCCGGCTTCTGCCGCTCGGGGGCGTCGGGCATAGGCCAATCCTCTCGGAGAGGTGTGGACATTGTCCACACTTCTCGCTACGGTCGTACTCGGTAAAGGGAAAACCCCTCGACCCATGTGGAGTTGGAGCTCCGGGCCGAGGGGCGGACCCTCTCTAACCTCGACGAAAGAGCAGGTCCTGACCGTGGATGTTATCCGCGAGACCAGCACCCAGCCCAGCCCCGCGCTCGCCGCCTACGCACACGCCGCACAGGACTGCCGCGACATCGCCGCCCTCACCGGCGTCCGCGACTGCGACCGTGACCCCGAGTGGCGCGCCTCCGAGTACGAGGCTGAGCAGCGGTACGACGAGGCCCGCAACGCTGGCCACAGCGCGGCCGACGTCCTGAAGGCGGGGCGGAAGGTATGAGCCAGCAGTCCAGCGCCGCCACCGAGCCTTGGCCCAACGGCGTCATCGCCCGCTACCTCACCGTCGGTGGCGCCACCGTCGACCTTCGCCACGACATGGCCCTGATCGTCGACACCGAACCGAACCTCACCATCGCCTCATGCGGGGGTGGGGGCTGCGCCGCGACCCACACCGAGAAGTGGGGCCCGTACTCCTTCCGCACCGACAACGGCAGTACCGGCGCCGACCAGGAAGTCGCCAAGTGGGCGCAGGGCCACGCCGAGAAGTGCCGCGCCCTGCCCAGGCCCACCATATGAGCCGCCCGCCTGGCTACCGCGCCGTCCGCTACGCCGCCCTCGCCGACGTCGTCCGCACCACCTGACCCCACCAGACCGCCGCGCCCCGGCACACCCCCCGGCCGGGGCGCGGCACCAGACCGAGAGGCACCCATGGCCCGCGCCCGCGACCGCCAGCCCACCGACACCTACGACGACCACGAGGACCACGGCGAATTCGTAATCCGCGTACCCCGACGCACCCCCACACCACGCCGCCACAGGCACTGCGGATGCCGCCGCAACCAGTCGCCCATCGTCGACACCTTCCACACGCCACTCGCACGGTGGGGGATCACAGTCCTCGCCATACTCGCGTTCGTCGCACAGATGGCGTGGCCGGCCGTCGCACTGACCGTCGCCGCCACCGTCGCCTGGAAGCACCGCTGACCATCAAGGAAGGCACCGATCACCGTGACTGCCCAGACGCCCCCCACCGAACGCGCACCCGTGCGCTCGCTCACCCGCGGGCAGATCGCGGTGCTCACCATCGCCACCCTCCCCATGATCGCCGTAGGTGCGGGGGGAGCGCTCGGCACCTACGCCAACGCCTCTTCCGTCCTGCACAACTCCCGCACCGCGCTCGGTGTCGTCGCCGCCGGCGAAGGCGCCACCCTCGTCGCGGCCCTCGTCATGATCGGCGTGACCATGCTCGGCCAGGCCGCGCCCGCGGTCGTCCGCGCCGCCCTCTGGGTCCTCCCCATGGCCGCGTCCTGCATGGGTCTCGCCATCGCCCCCGCTCTGCGTGAGGCCGTCGTGTACGCCCTCACCCCCCTCGCGATGACCGCGGCCGCCGAGGGCATCAGCTTCCTCGCCCGGCGGATCGTCTCCCACACCACTGGCGTCGACGTCGAAGCCCAGCGCCGCAACGCCGACACGATGCGGCAGATCGCCTTTCACGCTGCGCAGGCCGAACGTCACCCCGACAAGAAGGTGCGAGACGAATCGGCTCTCAAGGCGTGGAAGCTGATGAAGGAGATCGGCGAGGGCGACGCCCAGCTCGGCTCAGGGCTCATCACTGTCCAGCGCGACCGGCTCACCCAGGGCGCCGACATCGCCCTCATGGCCATGCTCACCGGCGGCAGTGAGCCGAGCCCGGCTCAGCCCGTGAGCCCGGCCCTTGAGCCCGCTGATCCCGGTGAGCCGACTGGCGGCACGGTGCTCCTGACGGGGCGTGACAAGGCGGCTCACGAGCCGCACCCGGCACCCGCTCTTCCCGCCTCCCAGCCGATCATCAAGCCTGGTGACCAGGGCATTCGGCGTGAGCCCGTCCTGAGCCCGGCTGAGCCCACCTTCGCGAAGACCACGCAGAGCGCCGCTGAGACCGACTCTGGTGAACCGGCTGAGCCTGAGCCGGGGGCCGACGAGAAGGAGCAGCAGATCGCCGAGCTGGCTCACCGTCTCACGATCGGTGAGCGGCTCACGAAGACGAGCGCGGCTCAGATCCTCGGTGTGAGCCCGGCTACTGCGGGGCGGCGGCTCAAGGATGCTCGGGATCGTGTCGGTGAGGGGACGGGGTTTTACGCATGAGCGCGGACACGATTCCGACGGTCACGCCGGACCCGTCTGCCACCCCTCCGGGCGTCACGGTGAGTGACAATCAGGGCGGCGGGGCGGGGCGGGGCGGGGGCCAGAACAGCTCAGGGAGCCCCCTCGTGGTGGTTCAGCAGGGTCGCGGCGCCGCCCCGCCCCGCCCCGCCCCCACCCCTTCTCAGGGCAACACAGACAACTCGCTGCGAAACGGATACGCGGCGATCTCACACACCGTGTCCGGCGAGACTGCGGCGATCGGCCTCGGGTTCCTCCTCGGCGGCCCTGTCGGCGCCATCATCGGCGGCAGCCTCGCGCCTGCCGCGCTCGCCGCGCTGATGTGGCGGCGCCGGAGTGCCGAGCACGACGAGAACAGCAACGGCGACGGATCGGGCACCGCCGACAGCCGTTCGGACCGTCCCGGCGCGCGCGACCGCACAGGCGGGACAGGGAGCCAGGGCCGCGGCAACAGTGCAGGCCGCAACAACGGCAACGGCCCGGACAGCGGCCGGCACAGGGCCCCGAAGAACCACCGGGACACCCCTGGCGTCGGCCCGCAGCGGAAGCCGAAGGTCAAGGACCCGGTCGCCGACAAGCTCGGGAAGCTCGGCAAAGACCTCAAGGACAAGCTGAAGAACCGGGGCGACAAGCCCGGCCCCGACGGCAAGGCACCCAAGCGCGGCAAGGACGACAAGACCGTCAAGGACCCGAAGGCACCGAAGGACGGCAGCCAGGGCAAGGGCCTCAAGGACGGGCTCCGAGACGGCGCGAAGGTCAAGGACCGTGGCAAGCAGGACGACAGCGACCGGCCGTGGCGCGGCCGAGGCGACAAGCCCGAGAAGCCGAAGAAGGACCGCAGGAAAGGCCGCGACCACGACGCCTCGTCGTCGACGGCCCGCGACGGTCTCGGCCCGAAGAAGCCGAACGGCGGGGGCGGTGTTAGCGGCGAGATCGACGAGGACCGCATCGCTCTCGTGCGCGCCAAGCGTGAGAAGGCCAAGCGGCGCGCCGCCATCGAGGCAGGGAAGAAGGCGGCCGCCCAAGCGGCCCGCGACCAGACGCTGGGCGACCCGCACCAGGTAAAGCTCGAAGTCACCCGCGGGCACAACCGGCGCATCGACCTGGAGCTCCAACACGAGAAACAGCGGCTGGCCCTCACCGCGGCGGCCGAGAAACCAAGGAGTACCCCCGTGAACTATCCCGCGATCCAGGCCGCCCCGACAGGCAGTCGCACCGCTGGTGTCGCTGTCGCCCGGCAGATTGATTTCCGGGCGTCGTCGGCGTACGCGATCCTGCTTGCGATGGCCGAGCAGCTGGCGTACGGCCTGCACCGCGACGAGGACGCCGACATGGCCGACCACATCGTCGAGCTGACCGGCATCCCGAACATGTGCAAGAACCTGAGCGTGGCCGTGCAGGAAGCCGGCCGTGCGCTGGCCCGGACGGCGCCCCTGCACCCCACAGTGATCAAGCACCTCAACAACGCGGCGGTCGCCGCCCGTAGCGCCGGGCTGATGGCCGACAACATCATGGTCGTGTTCGTTCAGGCACACCGCGCCGACATCATCCGCGTCCTCGACCCGCGCGTCGGCGAAGAGCGCTGGAACCTGCGCAACGGGCCCGGCACCCTCGACGCGGCGAAGCTGCGGGCCGCGATCGCCTCCGCGCACTCCGCGCGTCTCGCCCTGCCCGCTGGCTCGTCGCCCGCAGGTGGCGGATCGGGCGGTGGCGGCAAGCTCGTGCCAGCCTCCGACGACAGCACCAAGAAGCTCGTCAGCCTCATGAAGGGCTTCACCCGCGGCCACATGGTCACCGTCTTGTCCGAGGTGGCCGGCGCGGCCGCCGGTGTCGAGGTCGTCGCCGACTCGGTCACCAAGCTGTACCGGCGCATGGCCAAGACCTGGCCGACCGAGGGCGTCGTCGATGACACCGTCCGCGCGACCGCATCCAAGGTCCGCTCGGTCGCCGACGAGCTCAGGAAAGCGATCAAGGCAGCGCAGCGTGCGCATCAGCGGGAGCTGCGGCTGAACGCCAAGGGCCGCGCTGGCAAGGGTGCGCGGGTCGAGCGGAAGTGGGACGTCGTCGGCCGCAGGCCGTCCAGCTGACATGAGAGGACACAAGGCCGTGGCCACCACAGACATTCCGGCGGGCTTCGAGACGCCGACCGACAAGCCGAAGCGCTGGGACTTCTCCCGTGACGCCGTCACCCACGGCCGACTCGTCGCATGGGGCAGCGAGCTCGGCGTCGCCACCGCGCTGATCGCGCCGCTCGCTGACATCCCGTGGGAAGCCGGCGCGGCCGCCGGTGTCGTGTGCACGGGCGCGGCCGTGTTCTACGAGAAGGCCCGCGGCTCGTGGCGGCGCGTCCAGGTCGCCCGCACCACCTCGTGGCTGGCCACGACCGGATGGCTCTCCTACGCTCTGGCCACCCGTCCCACCCTGCTGACGATGGCGTTCGGCGGGGCCATCTGGGCGACCGGCGCCGCGGTGAACATCGGCATGGACCGGTGGGGGGAGGAGACCCGCGCCGCAGAGAAGGAGTTGGACCGGCGTCTCGAACAGGGCGAGCAGATCAAGCAGGCGCAGGACTCGTGGTCGAAGCTGATCGAGGAGATCTGCGGCATCGAAGGCGTCGTCGCGGACCCGGTCATCGACAGGTGGCGTGGCGGGGTCGGCGAGACCATCAAGCTCACCCTGCCGGCTCACCTGAACATCGAGGCGCTGCGCGGCTACGAGGCCGCCCTCGCCGGAGCCCTGCACCTGCCGAAGGGCGGCGGGGTCACCTTCAACGCGGGCGGCCCCGAGACTCCCCGCAACGTGGTCTATATGGCGATCACGCGGAAGAACGTAATGTCCGGCGCGATCCCGTACCCGTCACTGGCTCCGACCACGATCAACCGGCCAGTGGAGTTCGGCGTCATCGGCAACGGCGACGCGGCCGGCCTCAACATGAAGGACGAGGGCATCATCGCCATCGGCGCGCAGGGCTCCGGCAAGACCGCGTTCATGAAGTGCCTCGGCCTCGGCCTGATCCGCTGTGTCGACGCCATCGTGATCGACCTCGACACCTCGGCCAAGATGAGCGCCCCGTTCGTCAGCCCGTGGCTGCGGCACGGCATCGGCCGCCCGCTCGTCGACTGGCCGGCCACCACCCCCGACGAATGCCGCCTCGCCATTCAGGCGGGCAGGATTGCGATCGACGCACGGAAGACGCAGTACGCCGACCTGCTCGAAGACGAAGACCTCGACAACCTGCCCGCACGCCCGGACCTTCCGGCGATCGTGTACCGGGTCGACGAGACCAAGAGCATGCCGGACGACGTCCTCGATGGCATTGACTGGATCATCAACGAGGGGCGTTCGGTCAACGTGCGCGTGTCCGTCACGGGCCTGCGCGCCACCCGCGACTACGTCACGGCCGCGATGGACGAACTCACGCCGGGCCGTGTCGGGCTGCGCACGAACAACGCGTCCGAGCTGGACATGCTGTTCCCCGGGCACGGGGCGCCGGACATGTCGATCTTCACGGACCCCGGCGTCGTGGTCTACATGTCCGCCACCCGGGGCCCGTTCCAGCCGACCCCCGCCAAGGTGTGGGCGACGATGGCGGAGGTCTTCGCCCAGGGCACACCGGGCTACGACCGCATGGCAAGCCTGTTCATGGCTGCGGCCCGGGAGCTCTCCGAGATCCGGCCGGACATGGATGCGGTCACCGCGGAGGCGATGGGCCTCGCCTGGTCGCAGCGGTGGGCGCGGATCATCCCGAACCTGCGCGGCGACTCCCACGGCAACGTCACCCCGGACCGGATGCACGAGTCGGTGTGGGAGCTCTACCAGTCATGGGAGGCCCCCGCGTCGTACGACCTGCTGCTCGGTGACCCGGCCTCAGCGCCGACGCGCGGGGCGGCGGCTGAGATCCCGCGCCTGTCCGAGGAGATGCTCACCGACGACGAGTTGGACCGGCTCGCCGCGCAAGAGGCGGCGATCGAGCTCGCGAAGGCCTCCCCGAAGCCGAAGTCGAATGAAGAGCTGGCCGTCGAGCTGTTCCAGGCGCAGGGCCGCCCGGTGAAGCCGTCCGTCGTGTACCCGCTGATGGTGAAGGCCGGCTACACCCAGCATGAGCGGACGTTCCGTGACCTGTGCGCGAAGTTGGGCCTTCAGGACAAGCTGGTCAGGGGCCATGATGGAACCTACGCGGCAGCAGCAGTCGAGAGCGGTGAGGGTTCCCATGCCGGACGAATTCCCGGACCTGAAGATGACGCCGATGGAAGAGGCGATGCTCCACATGGCGGAGCTGATCTCCGCCCTGATGAAGGCCGGGCTCAGTGAGAACGCTGCCGTGCGGTTCGCCGCGATCTACTTCAACGAGCAGTCGGGTTCCGTCGACGACGAGGACACCGGCTGAGCGCCTTGCGACCACGAAAGCCCCCGGGTCGCACCCCGGGGGCTTTCTGTATCCGCCTTGCCGAAACGGAGAATCCAGTGTCCGCGCTGCCTGAGCCCTACCGCAAGTACGCCGCCCCTGCTGGGCGGCGCCCCGTCCACGCGTACGAGGTCGAGCTGTACGACGAGGCCGACCCGATCGTCTACGTGCGTGACCCGTACAACCCGAACCGGTCCATCGAGGTGCGCCGCTCCGCGCTGCTGCCCGCCACCCCCACGCCACCCCGGGACCTGACCCCGCAGCCGCTGTTCGACCCGACAGCGCAGCGCCTCGTGGCCGGCGGAGTGGGCGTCGGCGCTGCGGGTGCCGGCGTCGGGTTCGGCTTCCACGAACTCGCCGCGGGTATCGCGCTCATGGGCGGGTCGGGGCTGGCGATCCTGCTTGGTCTGCTGCTCGCTGCTGGCGGGCTGCGCGCCCGGAGCGTGGTGAACGTGCACAACGAGTCGCACACGTACGTCAAGCAGAAGTGGTTTGGGCGGATGGGCGTCACGAACGAGTTCTGAGTGCCAGACTGGGTGTGTCGAATGCAGGCCCCAGCCGCTCCCCCCGTGGCGGCTGGGGTCGACTCATGTCCTCACTGCGGTCCGCGTCGCCACGGCCGGCCGTCCCCTGGCTGCTTGTCCTCGCGCGTCAGCTGGCGTCGGGCCGCGTTCGTCACCATGACGCCGATCAGCGCGACGCCGGACAGCCATGCGAGGACGGTCCAGCCCTGCGCGATGCTGGCGAAGAACAGGGTGAGGGCGGCGACGAAGACTCCGGCGTCGACGGCGCCTGCTTTGCGGGGTGTGTCGGTCATGGGGGTGAGTGTGGGGTGTGGGTGTGTTGTGGGGGAAGGGTGTTGCTGGGTTGTGACGTGCTGCGGCCCCGCCCGGGGAGTGGTCGGGCGGGGCCGTCGTCATGCGGTGGGCTACGTAGGGATCGCGATGAACTCGCAGTTCGTCCAGCGACACACATCCTCGGCCGCAGGCCCGTACTGGACGTACCAGGCGTGGTCATGAAGCCGCTCGTCTTCGCGGACGTCCGGATCCTCGGCGCAGGTGGCAGCCCACTCCTCATCGGTGGAGGCCCATTCCTCGCGGTGGGCGATGAGGATGCCGAAGCCTTTGATCTGCGCGTCAGGATCGTTCCGCCGGAACGGCGTGCCGGATTCCATGACAAGGTCGCCAGGGCGCGGGTCGCGCATGCGGGCCCACATGTCGGCGACCACAGGGGCCGGGTTGCCGACGAGGGTGGCAGTGCGGAGCGCCTTGGCCGTGCCGATCATCATGAGGCGACGAGCGATGGCCTTGTCGTCGAGGTCGAGCAGGTCGTCCTCGGTGCGCGCAGTGCCTGTGATGCCTTCGCGGGGCTGCGGGTAGCGGGTGGTCGTGTCGCTCATGGTGTGGGCTCCTCACTCGGCGGCTCGGGGTAGTCCACGCAGTCCTTCGTGTGCAGGATCTCCACGGTGGTGCCGTCTGCGCGGCCGACGAGGATGCGGACGTCCACGGTGGGCGGGGTGGCGTGGCAGTGGGGGCAGTCGATGTGGCCTTGGGGTGGCTGGCTCATGTGGGCTCCTCGCCCGGGCGCACCGGGCCCGCGCCATCCTCGCGCGGCATGAGCCCCTGGAACGGGCGGCCGATGGATACTACGCGCTTCCCAGGCTCCAGCGGCGGCCGAGACTCGGCGATGAGGGCGAAGTGCTCCGCCTCCAGGTACAGCATGTCGACGTTGAAGGGCTCGGGTTGCTCGCTCATGTGGTCTTCTCCTCGCTGCCCACCGGGCGCTGCGGCCACTGGTACTGCTGGGTCCCGTCGAAGTCCGAACCCATGTGATCCCCAGGGTGGCCGAGCCCCCGTACGCAGCGGGCAACGCTTCGGGGGGTGGTGCTCTGAGGGTCTGGTCGGTGGGCATCCCCGCACCGCGTGTCGGGGTCGCCGTCCCGGGCCACGCGTTCTGCTGCCGCGCGCTCGCGCTCCTTCTTGGTGACGCGCTCGTGCATCAGCTCGATGAGCACGTCGGACCGGGAGCGGCCCTCCTCGACGGTGGCGTCGAAGTCCTTCAGGAGCTGTTGCGGGGGGCGGAACGAGATGGGCGGGGTCTGGCCGGTGGCGGGCCGAGCCATGGGTCCTCCTCGGGTTGCGTATTACAGAAACTAGGATCCATCTGCGCAAGCCTGTTGACAAGCCCCCTGGTGCGGGTGCATTCTCGTATTACAGAAACCGCACCACAGCAGGGGGTAGACGATGAGGCACACGGCGAACGAGACCAGCACCACCACCCTCACCCGCCTCATCAAAGCCCTCGACGCCAAGCACCCCGTCACCATCACCTACACCAAGGCCGACGGCACCGAGACCCTGCGCACCATCGAGATCTTCAACGTCATCGTCAGCCACGCCGGCGACATCCTCGTCCGCGCCATGGACCGCGAGACCGGCGAAGTCCGCTCCTTCCGCCTCGACCGCATCCAGGCCTACACCGTGCACCGCACCGCCTACGTGATCGAGCGCCCGGCCGCCGACACCACGGAGTCCCGCACCGTCGGCCTCGCCACCGTCACCGTGCTCTACCCCGTCGACTGCCCCATTGCCCAGCGCATCGGCATCCTCGCCGACGCCCTCGCCGCCTGACCGCCCGACACGACAGGATGAACCCCATGACCGACGACGAAGACCGCGAACCCGCCTACTGGTTCTGCAACTCCTGCGGCGACGAGGTCGACGACGAGACATCCGAATGCTGCGACGACGGCGAGATCGAGCCCTCGTACGACAACTGACCCCCGCACAGCAGAAGGCCCCGCCCCCCGCACACCCACGGGACGGGGCCTTCGCCCTGCGCGCACCTGCCCACCAGTTGACGCACATCGTTACCATCACACCATGACAACCGGTAACCAGCCAGACCCCGAGCCGGTGCCGGACCGCGCCCCGCACCCCCTCGACCGCCCCCGCGACGCCCGCGGCCACTTCGTCCGCGGCATGACCACCGTCCAACGCGACGCCGCCGCCGCCAACTACCTGGCCGACCACCCCGGCACCCGCTACGAGGACCTCGCCAAACTCTTCGGCTACTGCGACAGGGGTCAGGCATGGCGCGGCGTGCAGGCGGCGAAGGCCGACGTCGCCCGGCCGGCCGTCACGAAGCTGATCCAAGCTGAGTCGGAGCAGCTCGACGACCTGTACGTCATGGCCATGGAGGTCATCGAGGCCAACCACGTGACGGTCAGCCACGGCAAGGTCGTCACGATGCTCGACCCCGAGACCCGCGAGGAGAAGCCCCTCGCGGACAACGGGCCGAAGCTGCAGGCGATCCAGACCGCGCTCAGGATCCGTGAGTCGTATCGCAAGCTGCATGGCCTCGACCAGCCCGCGCAGGTCGCCGTGTCCGGCAGCGTCAAGTACGAGGTCGTCGGCGTGAACCCGGAGGACCTGAAGTGAGCAAACACGGGCCCTGCCGCACCTGCCCCGAACCCGCCGTCGCGTGGATCCGCCTTGCCGACGGCTCCCACGTGCGCCTGTGCAAGCCGTGCTTGGACGCCTGGTTCGACATGGCCGACGACATGCCCCACCTGGAACCACGCATCTGGGGCTGGTTCGTACGCCCGGCCGGCCCGTCGGCCGAGGCCGTCGCGGCTTGGGCCCGCAATCCGGCGAACCATCAGGACGTGGCCGCCGTGCTGCGCATGGAGGCCCGCATCAACCCGGACTGGCTGCGGAACTTCGTCGCCCGCATGCACAGGGCGCACGGCGTCAGCCTGGTGCGCACATGACGACCGCGCTCGACCAGGACGCCATCGTCCGCTACGAGCCTCGCGGCGCTGCACAGCAGCTCTTCAAGTGCCGCGACTCCGAAGTCTTCATGGCGGGCCCGGCCGGCACCGGCAAAAGCCTGGCGTGTCTGTTCCGGCTGCACCTGATCGCGCTGCACAACGCGGACATGCGCGGCCTGATCTTCCGCAAGACGGCCGTCTCCCTGGGGTCGACGACGCTGGTGACGTGGGAGAAGAAGGTCATCGCGGACGCGCTCGCGCGGGGCATCGTGAAGTGGTTCGGCGGCTCGGCGCGGGAGGCGCCCGGCTACCGCTACAGCAACGGGGCGAAGATCGACGTGGCGGGGATGGACCGTCCGGAAAAGATCATGTCGGCGGAATACGACTTGGTCTTCGGCGACGAGGCCACCGAACTCACCCTGAACGACTGGGAGTCCGTCGGCACCCGCCTCCGCAACGGCAAGCTCTCCTGGCAGCAGCAGATGGGCGCCTGCAACCCTGCCCACCCCACGCACTGGATCAAGCAGCGCTGCGACCAGGGGCAGGCGAAGATGCTCGTCTCCCGGCACCGCGACAACCCCGCCTATGTGAACGCCGACGGATCCCTCACCGAGGTCGGCCAGGCCTACATGGCGAAGCTCGACGCCCTGACCGGCGTCCGCAAGTCGCGGCTGCGTGACGGGACATGGGCGGCGGCCGAGGGCCTGATCTACGAGGGGTTCGACGAGGCCGTGCACCTGGTCGACCAGTTCACGATCCCGCTGCAGTGGACACGGTGGATCACCGTCGACTTTGGCTTTACGAACCCCATGGTCATGCAGTGGTGGGCCGAGGACGGCGACGGCCGGCTCTTCCTGTACCGGGAGCTGTACCACACGCGGCGCCTGGTGGAGGACATGGCCAGGCAGGCGCGCGACCTGATGATCTGGCCGTCCGGGCAGTGGCGGGAGCCGCGGCCGCGCGGGGTGATCTGCGATCACGACGCGGAGGACCGGGCGACGCTGGAGAAGCACCTCGGCATGGGGACCTCGGCGGCGCACAAGTCGGTGTCGGACGGCATTCAGGCGGTGCAGTCCCGGCTGAAGGTGCAACCGGACGGGCGGCCGCGCCTGTTCATCGTGCGGGGCGCGCTGGTGGAGCGGGATGCGGAGTTGGACGGGGCGAAGAAGCCGGCGTGCACGGAGGAGGAGCTCACGGGCTACGTGTGGGCGGTGAAGCCGGGGAACAGCGGCGGCCTGAAGGAGGAGCCGCTGAAGGAGAACGATCACGGGATGGACGCGCTGCGGTACATGGTCGCGGAGCGGGACTTGGGTGGGCGGCCGAGTGTGCGGGTGCTCGGCTGAGGTGTTGTTCTGACCCCACAAACCACACGCTTCTGTGACTTCTCCACAACCAATCACGGGTATACAGCGGTCTCAGTTGTAGGAACCCCACAAACGCGCTTACCATCAGCCGCATGACGGCAGTGATCGACGGCCTGCGCGCCACCCGACGCCCCCGCATCCCGGGTGCTCTCGCGCACCTCGCCCGCCACGCCGCCGCGCAAATCCAGGCCACCGCCGACCGCCTCTCCGGCAGCCTCCTCACCGTCACCGGACTCGGCTGCATCGACGTCGGCGCGTTCGAGGCCCACACGATCGCTGGATGGATCACCACGGGCGTGACCGTGCTCCTGCTCGATTGGAAGCTGGACTCGGCGCCCGGCGGTGGCAGATGACCGGGTCCGAACTCCTCGACACCGTCGAAGTCGAGCGCCTCGCGCTGCGGCCCGGCGACATCCTCGTCCTCAAGTGCCCGAACCTGCTGACCGCCGAGGAGTTCGAGGAGATCTCCGCCCGCTTCAAGGAGATGTTCCCGGACACCAAGTGCATGGTCCTCGAAGGCGGCGCTGATATCGCCGTGTTGAGGGCCGAACCGTGAGCAGCCTCATCGGCGCGTTCCTCAACAAGGCGAACACCGCCCCGCCCGTCCCCTACGCGGGCCGCGGCTACCTGCGCCAGTCCGGCATGGAGGCCGGCGCCGACCCGACCAGCTACATGCGGGCCTACGCCTCCTCGGGCACGGTCTTCTCCATCGTCAGCATGCTCGCGCGGCAGACCGCGAAGAAGGGCTGGCACCTCTACCGGCAGCAGCCCCAAGACGGCCGCCGCCGCTACACGACCGGCGACAAGGGATCCGACGAACGGGTCGAGGTCGTCAAGCACCAAGCCATCAACGTGTGGAAGCGCCCCAACCCGTTCATGTCCGGGTTCCAGCTGCGCGAACTCGCGCAGACCTACCTGGACCTGACCGGCGAGGCCTACCTCGTCGTGCAGCGCGACTCCCGGGCCACGTTCCCCACCGGGCTGTGGCCCGTGCGCCCGGACCGGATGGAACCGGTGCCGTCCCGGGACGACTTCCTCGCCGGGTACGTGTACCGGGGCCCGTCCGGCGAGCTGGTGCCGCTGGGGACGAACGAGGTCATCCAGGTCAAATATCCGAACCCGTTCGACCCGTATCACGGGCTCGGCCCGGTCCAGGCGATCCTCGTCGACATCGACGCGGCGAAGTACTCGGCGCAGTGGAACCGGAACTTCTTCTTGAACTCCGCCACTCCGGGCGGTGTGATCCAGGTCGACAAGCGCCTCAGCGATGACGAGTGGAACGAGTTCACCAACCGGTGGCGCGAGTCCCACCGCGGCATGGGCGCCGCCCACCGGGTCGCCGTGCTGGAGCAGGGCGCCGAGTGGGTGCCGAACGCGCACACCATCCGCGACATGGACTTCGGGAACCTCCGCGGCATGTCCAGGGACGTGATCCGTGAGGCGTTCACGATCCACAAGGCGATCTTGGGAACCTCGGACGACGTGAACCGCGCGAATGCGGTCACCGCGCAGGAGCACTTCGAGAGCTTCCTGCTCACCGACCGCCTCGACCGGTGGCGGGACGCCCTCGACTGCTCCTACCTCCCGCTGTTCGGGTCGACGGGTGAGGGCGTGGAGTTCGACTACGAAGACCCGGTCACCTCCAACCGCGAGGCGGACGCGCTGGAGCTGAAGTCGAAGGCGCAGGCCGCGCAGATGCTCGTGAGCGCCAACTTCGACCCGCACGACGTGCTGGAGACCGTGGGCCTGCCCGACATGGGCGTGGTCGAGAGATCAGTGCAGGAACCTGCGGCGCCTCCCAGCTGGCTGGCCGAACCGCCGCAGCCGGAGCCGGACGGCGACGAGGCTGCGGAAGCCGCTTTGAAAGCCCTGATGGAACGCCAGATCGCATGGAACCGGGCAGGTGTCCGATGAAGAACGTTCGCCCCATCAAGGCCCGGATCAGCGCCCAGGCAGGCGTGACCCGCGTCGACGTCTACGACGACATCGGCGAGGGCGGCTGGTTCAGCGAAGGCCTCACCGCGAAGAGCTTCGCCAACCAGCTCGCCGGCCTGTCCGGACCGCTGGAGGTCCA
The DNA here is from genome assembly GCF_053597275.1 of Streptomyces sp. NPDC001492. Classification (NCBI taxonomy): domain Bacteria; kingdom Bacillati; phylum Actinomycetota; class Actinomycetes; order Kitasatosporales; family Streptomycetaceae; genus Streptomyces; species Streptomyces sp. NPDC001492. The sequence continues at coordinate 75,151 of NZ_JBSFHW010000020.1, forward strand.
CATCAACTCCGGTGGCGGCGACGTCTGGGACGGCATCTCGATCAAGAACGCGATTGAGACCCACAAGGGCCACGTGACCACGGTCGTGGACGGGATCGCCGCGTCCATCGCGTCCGTTATCGCGCAGGCCGGGACCGAGCGGGTCATGATGCCCGGCTCCATGCTGATGATCCACGAGGCGTTCACGTACGCCGCCGGGAACTCGGCCGAACTCGCCAAGACCGCAGCCACCCTGGACGATGTCTCAGCGAACTTGGCCGCGATCTACGCCCGCTCGGCAGGCGGCACGGCCGACCAGTGGCGGGCCGCCATGAAGGAAGAGACCTGGTACACCGCCGACCAGGCCGTCGAAGCTGGACTCGCAGATCGCGTCGGCGACGGACAGGCGGCACTGCCGGTGGGCTTCGATGTGGCCGCGTTCTCCGACGTCCCGGGCCGGATCGCAGCCCAGTTGCGCACTCTGCCCCAGGCCTCCGTACCGTCCGAGCCGGCTCTGCAGGAACTGGCCGGGCCGGAAGCGCCACGCCTGACGATCAGCGTCGAGGGCGCCCTGGACGAGGCCCTCGTGGAACGCCTGCGCGCCGCTGTCCGCACACCTGAGGCCGCAGTCGAGGAGCCCGCCCCGGACGCCGGAGAAGGCGACGGCGAGGCCCCGCAGGAGCCCGAAGCGCCCGACGGCGGCAACGCCGACGAGGGCGCCATCAGCAACCACGCCGAGGACCTCCCCGGCTGGCTCACCACCGACTCCGCGCCGCTCCCGGCGTGGCTCACAACCGCCGAGGAGGCGAAGCTGTGACGATCACCATTCCGGACTCCCCGGCGGGACTGGCCGAGGTCCTCAACGACGCGGACAAGCTCAAGGAACTCTGGGCATCCAAGGAGGAGCTCAGCAAGTTCATCGAGGGCTACGCCACCGCCGTCGACAAGTCCAACCGCGGCGAGATCAACGCCCAGGCCCGCGAGCAGATGCAGCTGGTGCTCGCCGAGTACCTGAAGAACAACGGCTCCGACGCGAAGCCGCCCGTGGACTTCGCCGGCGAGCGCGCGCACGCCCTGTCCCCGGAGATCAAGGGCCTGTCGTCCGGCGCCCGCAAGAGCCTGTACAACCGGCGGGCCCCCGGCGCCGCGGCGGACGGCATCTTCGCCGACGCGTCGGAGTTCTTCCGCTCGACCTGGTACCGGGCCGACCGGCTGAAGGACTTCGGTGAGCTGCGGCCGAAGCTGGACAAGCTCATCGAGATCCAGAACTCCTACGGCAGCGAGGTCCCGGCGGACGGTGGCTTCCTGATCCCGGAGGAGCTCCGCTCCGAGATCCTCCAGGTCGCGCTGGAGACCGCGGTGGTCCGGCCGCGCGCCACGGTCATCCCCATGTCGTCGCTGCGGGTGCCGATCCCGATGATCGACGACACCTCCCACACCAGCTCGATCCTCGGTGGCGTCGTCGGCTACTGGACCGAGGAAGCCGCGGGCCTCACCGAGTCGCAGGCCAGCTTCGGCCGCGTCGTCCTCGACGCGAAGAAGCTCACCGCCTACGCCGAGGTCCCCAACGAACTCCTCATGGACGCCCCCGCGTTCGAGGGCTTCTTCTCCGGCACCTTCCCGAAGGCCATCAGCTGGTTCGAGGACGTCGCGTTCCTCACCGGCACCGGCGTGGGCGAGCCCATGGGGTTCATCAACTCCCCGGTGTCCGTGCAGGTCGCCGCCGAGGCCGGGCAGCCCTCCGGGACGATCGTCTGGGAGAACCTGGTCAAGATGTACGCCCAGATGCTCCCCACCAGCCTGGGGCGCGCCGTCTGGATCGCGTCGATCGACACCTTCCCCCAGCTCGCCACCATGGCCCTGTCCGTGGGCACCGGCGGCGGCCCCGTCTGGATCGGCAACATGGCCGGCGGCCAGGGCGGCATGGACGCCCCGCCCGCCACCATCCTCGGCCGGCCCGTGTACTTCACCGAGAAGACCGGCCCGCTCGGCACCACCGGCGACATCTCCTTCGTCGACCTCAGCTACTACCTCATCGGCGACCGCATGGAGATGCAGTCGTCGAGCTCCGAGCACTACAAGTTCGCCAACGACAAGACCGCGTACCGCGTGATCGAGCGCGTCGACGGCCGCCCGTGGCTGCAGTCCGCGATCACCCCGAAGAACGGCAGCACCGCCAAGCTGTCGCCCGTCGTCCAGCTCGCTTCCCGCTGAGCTTGCGGCAGTGACGCCCCGCTAACCACCCCAGTCACAAAAGGAAGGCACAGCAATGGCAGGCATGCACGGACTCGGGCGCGTGTACAACGTGATCCCGATCGCCGCCGGAAACGCATTCAAGCTCCGCGGCGCGTCCGCGTGCAGCTTCGTCTGCACCGGCAACGACACCTTCACTCTCACTGTGGCGTCCACGTTCGGCGGCTCTTACGCGAGCCCCGGCAACATCATCACCAAGAAGTGGACGAACACGGCGACCAACGGCACCGCGGCCTGGGTGGAGGCCACGCAGTCCGCGTCCAACGCGGTCACCATCTCCTCCGGCACGGTCGTGTTCACGGTGCTGACGTCGCAGATCGCCGACCCGAGCGCCTACCTCAAGGTGTCCGTCGGCGCGTCTGGGCTCGTGACGGCGATCCTCCACGACCTGACCGTGGCCCGGAAGCCGGCGAACCTCGAAATCCTGGGGGCGTAGGCGATGACGACGATCATCAAGAACGCCGACGTCCGTACCCTCTCCGGCGGCATCCTGGTCAGCCGGGCAACGAACACGCTGCCCGCGTCCGCGACCGGGAACATCTTCGTCGTCTCCGGCGGCCGCATCCTCGTGCGCGGCCTGGTCGGCGAGGTCACCACCGCGGTGCAGAACCAGGCGTGCACGCTGGCGATCGGCACCGCGCCGACGGTCGGCACCGGCTCGACGACCGCACTCGGTACCGCTTCGAGCATCATCGCCGCGCCGATCGGCACGCACATGACGGCCAACCCCGGCGGTGCGACTGCGGTGGACCTGTCCACGCAGGCAGGCACGCTGATCAGCGCGGCGGCCCTGTTCGTGGTGCCGGTCGGGAACATCACGATCACCACGTCCGCGACGAACACCGGCTCGGTCAAGTGGGACCTCGTGTACGTGCCGCTGGATAACGGCGCGCAGGTCGTGGCGGCCTGACGTGCTGGAGACCTGCCCGGAGTGCACCGCGAGGTTCGCGGTGGGCCTGCTGCGCTGCCCCCAGTGTCAGGCCCCCGCGCCCCGCTTCGCCGACCGCATGAAGGAGGAAGACATGCCGCGCATCACCGTGGAGGGCGGCCCGTCCAACCCGGACGCGCAGCCGGGGGAGATCGGCTACATCGCACCCGAAGGAGGCGATGACGTATCAGCTGGCAGCAACTCCTCGACATCCGACGACAGGCCCGAGCCGAGTTCGAGCGAGACCCCAACGTCATCGGACCCCCAACTGCCTGCCCCCGAGACGGAGAACCCCTCCTCGCAGGACCGCCCAGCGAGCCAGGGATCTGGTTCTGCCGATTCGACGGATGGCAGTACCCCCGCGACTGGGACCGGCCGGAGCCGCCGGCAGGGCTCTTCGACGGGGTCGCGGAAGGGCCGGGGGGCTACGGGGGGCTCCCGTAAGTCCGACGATGACAAGGAGTGATCAACGTGCTCAGGTTCCACAGCACCACCTACACCGTCCCGGGCCGGGGAGAGTTCCGGTCCTCGTGGTGGCAGCTCGGCGACCGGATCTTCCGGCACCGCATGCAGGCGCTCGGCTAACCACAGCACCACAACGACGAGTTCGAGGGAGGAGGAGCAGATGACCGCAACCGGCTACGTCTCAACAACCGGCGACACCCGCAAGGTCAACAAGGCGGGCGACACCATGACCGGCGACCTAGTCCTCAACGACTCCTCCCCGGACACCCCCAACTCGGCTGCGGCGAAGGCGTACATCGACGCGCTCGTGGCTCTCCTCGCTCCTCTCGCGGGTGCCACGTTCACCGGCGACGTCGCGGTCAACGGTGCCAACCTCACCGTCAAGCGCGGCGATGGCACCGGCGCTTATCGGCTGCGCGTGACCGGCGGAGGGTTGGACTTCGAGATCGCCGGGCTCGACGTCTTCATCTCCAAGTGGGCCAACGCCGACTTCTCCGGTGCGCAGTCGAACGTCATGCGCTGGGAGGCCGCGGGCCCGCACCTGATCGGCCGTGTCCAGTTCGGCACGGGCGCATTCGACAACGTCCACGACATCGACTCTGGCACCGGCGTGGCCGCGCTCGGCAAGAAGAACGGCCTGGCGAACATCCGCCTGGCCGGCTTCAAGGGGACCGCGGGCGCCCCCACAACGGGCACATGGACGGCGGGCGACGTCGTCCTCGACTCCGCCGGCGCGTGGCACCTGTGCACAGCCTCCGGGACCCCGGGGAGCTGGACATGACCGATGTCATCGCGGGCCAGACCGTGACCCTGCTGGGCCAGTTCTACGACTTCCAGGGCGGTAGCCTCGTCAACCTCGACGCCACCCCCACGATCGCCATCACGAGCATCGCCACCGGCGCGACCGCCCTCGCCGCCACCACGACGGGCGTCACACACCCAGGCACCGGCTCATACGGCTACGCCTGGACACCTCCCTCGTCGCTCACCGCGGGCGCGTACCTCGCCACCTGGTCCGGCCTGAAGTCGGGCGCCCCGGTCACCGCGACCGAAACCATCAACGTCATCGCCCTGTACAGCGGGACCGCCGCCAACTTCAGCGAGGAAGGCGTCTGCTACTGCACCCGCGAACAGGTCAAACGAGCCCTCGACATCAAAGAGACCGCCCGCAGCAACGCACAGATCGACCGGGCGATCCGCTCCGCACGCCAGGACATCGACAGCCGGATGAACCGCGTGTTCTATCCGACCGACGCCACGAAGCGGTTTGACTGGCCGAACTTCCAGTACGCCTACCCGTGGCGGCTGTGGCTGGATCAGTCGGAGCTGGCGGCGATCCCGACGTCGGTCACGTCTGGCGGGGTGCAGATCCCGCTGTCCGCGTGCAACTTCGAGCCGGTCAACTCCGGGCCCCCGTACAACTACCTGGAGCTGCGCCGGGACCAGTCCTACTCGTTCGGGGTGGGCTCGACACCCCAGCGGGACATCTCCATCACCGGCACGTGGGCCGGATGCCCGGCGGACACGGACCCGGCCGGCCAGCTTGCTGCGGCGGTCTCCTCGACGACCGCGACCAGCGTGACCGTGACGGACGGCAGCCTCGTCGGCGTCGGCGACCTGCTGATCGTCGACAGCGAGCGGATGCTCGTCACCGACCGGACCAGCAACGACACCGGCCAGACCCTGGTATCCGGGGCGACGACGGCGAACCCCGGCGACAACGCGGTCACGGTCCAGGACGGTACACAGGTCCACGTCGACGAGGTCATCCAGCTCGACTCCGAGCGCATGCTGATCCTCGACATCACCGGCAACACCGCCACGGTGAAACGGGCGTGGGACGGCACCGTCCTCGCCGCGCACACTGCGGGCGCGCACGTCTACGCCTTCCGCACGCTGACCGTGCGCCGCGGCATGCTCGGCACGACGGCCGCGACCCATTCCAACGCGACCGCGTGCAGCATCCACCACGTGCCCGCCCTGATCAACGCTTTGGCGGTCGCTGAGGCGGAGAACCGGCTGCTGCAGGAGATCGCGGGCTACGCCCGGACGGTCCGCACGGAGGCCAGTTCGGGCAACACGACCTCCCCGGTATCCGCCACCGCGCTGAACGACCTGCGGGACCGCGCGTTCACCGCTCATGGGCGCAAGGCCCGGCAGAGGGTGGTGTGACATGGCCTCATTCGGTATGAACCTGCGGCTGAAGGGCCCCGTCGTCGAGGGCCGCGGGGCCGCGATCGTGAAGGCGATGACCGAGGTCGCGCTGGAGGAGCTCGCGGACTACACCCGCTACGAGGTCCTCATGCAGTTGGACAGCGTGCTGCAGCACCCGACGGGCTACTACGAATCGCAGGTCAAGCCCGACCGGGTGGCGCCGGACATCTACTCCATCAACGACAGCGGCGTGATCTACGGGCCGTGGCTGGAGGGCATCGGCTCCCGCAACGCCCCCGTCACCAAGTTCGAGGGCTACCACACGTTCCGCATCGTCCGGAACCGCATGGCGCAGAAGGCCCGCGTCATCGCCGAGGCCGCCATCGCACGCCAGATGGGGGCCCTGGAATGAGCCTCGACCTGACGACCATCATCAACGCAGTGGCCGGCCACGCGCTCGCGTCCGGCTACTTCGATGCCGTGAACGGGCACGAACCGCTGTCGCCGCCCACGTCCGGCGTGACCGCCGCGGTGTGGACCGAGCAGATCGGCCCCGCCCGCGGCGGCTCCGCCCTCAACTCGACGTCAGCACGGCTCGCGCTGTTCGTGCGCCTGTACACGCCCATGGCGCAGCTGCCGTCCGACGCGATCGACCCCGCCATGATGGCCGCCCTCGACGCCCTCTTCACCGCCTACAGCGGCGACTTCGAACTCGGCGGCCTGGTCCGCGAGGTCGACCTCCTCGGCGCCTACGGCGAACCCCTCTCCGGGCGCGCGGGCTACCTGAAGACGTCCGGCACCGACTACCGGGTGTTCACGATCACTCTTCCCCTCATCGTCAACGACCTCTGGGAGCAGGTGGCGTAGTGGCAAAGACCAGTGGGCTCGGTGACGGCCTCCACATCGCCGGCTTCGACGCGTCGGGCGATATCCAGCAGCTCGGGCAGATCGGCGGCGGCCCTGCTCTGCTGGACGTGACCGGCATCAACAAGTCGGCCCATGAACGGCTCGGCGGCCACAGGGACGGCCGCTTCGAGATGACGACGTTCTTCAACCACGTCGCGGTCACCGGCGGCACGCACGAGAAGCTGGCGGCGCTGCCCCGCACGGACGTCATCATGACCTACTGCCGGGGCACGCTCCTCGGGAACCCGGCCGCGTCGCTGGTGGGCAAGCAGGTCAACTACGACCCGACGCGCGCGGCCGACGGCATGCTGACGTTCGGCGTGAGCGCGCAGTCCAACAGCTACGGCATCGAGTGGGGCAGGCAGCTGACGGCCGGCGTGCGCACGGACACGGCCGCGACGAACGGCGCGTCGATCGACACGACCGCATCTGCCAGCTTCGGCGGCCAGGCGTATCTGCAGGTGTTCTCCTTCACCGGGACGGATGCGACGGTGAAGATCCAGGACAGCGCGGACAACTCCAGCTTCACGGACGTCGCCTCGTTCGCCTTCACGCAGGTGACGGCGGCGCCGTTCTCACAGCGGATCGCCCTGTCCAATACCGCGACTATCCGCCGCTACGTGCGCGCGGTGACGGTGACGACGGCCGGTTTCACCTCGATGGCGTTCGCTGTGAACGTCATCAAGAACGAGGTTGCGGGAGTGGTGTTCTGATGGATGTCGAACTGTCCCGGCCGCAGCCGCTCATGGGCGCCGCCGCGTACAAGACGTACGAGATGCGGGCCCCCCTCTCGACGCACTTCCGGCCGGCGACGTGCGCCGAGGTGGACTGCCCGCACTACCTGAACGGCTGGCGCGTCCATCTCGAAGCCCTCACGGAGGATCTGGCGGACGCTGCCCGCAAGTCGGGGCGCCGCTACCGCGAGGAGAAGGTCGCGGAGGGCCAGACGTACCTCGTGTTCGAGGCGGGTCAGAACTGTTTCCGCGTCTCGCAGCACCGGGCCCGGGTGGACCGGCCGCCGCTGTACGTCGTCCGCGACGGGGACTTCCGTGGGAACCCGCGCGGTACGAAGGCCCGCCTGCACCAGCGCGCGCAGGACTGGGTGGAGGACTTCGCCACGCATCAGCAGGCGATTGCAGACCAGATCGAGAAGGGGTGATCACCCATGGCGAAGGCTTCAGGTCTCGGCCAGACAGCTCTGTCGGTGGACGACGCGTCGGGCACCGTCAAGGACATCAAGAACGACGTCACCAACTGGCAGCTGTCGACGCCCCGAGGGGTGCAGGACATCACCGGCGTGGACAAGTCGGCGATTGAGCGGCTGCTGCTGCTGGCCGACGTGTCGGTCACGTACAACGGCGTGTTCAACGCGGCGACCGGCCTGTCCCACGACGTCTTCAAGACGGTTCCGTCGACGTCGGTGAACCGGACGTGCACGAACACGGTGAACGGCGTCACCCTCGCGTTCGAGGCGCTCTTCTCCGACTACCAGCTGACCCGCGCGAACTCCGGAGAGCTTACGTGGAGTGCGCCGGGTGCCCTTGCGGATGGCGCCGTTCCTACCTGGAGCTAGGCCCAAGTCATGTCTAGTGTCCGCCAGTTGACCGATAGGCTATCCAAGTCGTCAACACTTGGAGGCCAGGTCATGGGCGGAGCAACGTCCGGGAAGTTCACCGTTAAGTCTTGCGGCAACGCGCACGCCTGGTGTGCCGAATGTCGCCCCGCACAGGCAGCCGCGCAGCGGAAGCCGCCGAAGCCGAGGAAGGAGTACGACAGGCCATGCAGGAACTGCGGGCGCTGCGACGCCTGCCTCGGGATCGAGGCCCCAGAGGGAATGAAGGTCTGCCGGTCGTGCCGGGAGACCAAGCCACTGAAAGCCTTCGCCCGTCGGACGGACACCGGCGGCTACCGCAATCAGTGCACGCAATGCCGAAACAGCGGGATGACCTCGTCTCGCTGCGAGTCGTGTGGGAAACCCTTCGCGCGCCTTGGCAGCACTGCTCGAACGCTGTGTGCGGCCTGTCGCCCCGCACTCACGAAGCAATGCGCCCGATGTGGCTCGGAGTTCGTGGGGTCGATGGAGCAGCGCCGGTACTGCTCGCCGGAATGTCGCGATGGCGCGCTCGACGAAAAGCGCCGGGCGGCGCGACAGAAGGTACGGCTGGAAGCCCTCCAGGCATACGGAGGCAACGAGCCCGCGTGTGTGTGCTGCGGCGAGGAGATGCTCGTCTTCCTCTCGCTGGACCACATCAACGGCGGTGGCCGAGCCCATCGTCAGGAGACAGGCGGAGGCGGCTTCTACAGCTGGCTGCGCCGCCACAACTACCCGGCCGGGTTCCAAGTGCTCTGCCACAACTGCAATCTCGGCCGACAGATCAACGGCGGCACATGCCCGCACGAGGAGAGATGACGATGGGTAGCAGGAGAAACCCCAAGCAGTACAAGCTCATCTTCGCCGACGGCGACTACGAAGGCCTCGAAGTCGTCATGCGCTCCGTCACCATCCGCGAGATGCGGCAGATGCGCGGCGCCAGCAGCGACGAGTCCGACGGAGACACCTTCGACCAGCTCCTCGGCCTCGTCGCCAGCCACATGGTCGAGTGGACCCGGGAAGACGAGGACGGGCAGCCGCTGCCGCCCACCCTGGAATCCCTGGAAGACGAGGAACCCGGGCTCATCCACATCATCATCGGCAAATGGACCGAAGCGGTCGCTGGGGTGCCCGCCCCTTTGGAGCAGACCTCGAACTCTGGCGAACCATCCCTGGTGGAGTCCGTCCCGATGGAAGCACTGTCACCAAGCCTCGCGAGCTGAGTGATGCCGAGTTCGTGCTCGGCCTGTGCGACCGCTGGCACAAGACGCCGTCGGAAATAGACGACGAGCCCGCCGAGTCCCTACGCCTGCTGCTGATCGAACGATTGGGGGTGAACCCGGATGACCAACGTGGTGGAGATCCTGATTACGGCTAAGGATCTTGCCGGACCCGCCATGAAGCAGGTCGAGTCGCAGGTCGCTGGCACCAGCAACGCCATGAAGACCTTCCACAAGACCGCCCTCGTCGCCGGGGGCGCCCTCACCCTCATAGGCGCCGAATCCATCAAAATGGCCAGCAAGTTCGACGCCTCCATGACCCTGCTGCACACGCAGGCCGGGGTGGCGCAGGACAAGATGGCCGGGCTGAAGCAGGGCGTCCTCGCGCTGGCGGGGAAGGTCGGCCAGGACCCCGACTCGCTGGCGGAGTCGCTGTTCCACGTCGAGTCGAACTTCGAGTCGATGGGCATCAGCAGCAGCAAGGCGCTGCACCTCGTCGAGACCGCCGCCAAGGGCGCCACCACCGGCCACGCCAAGCTCGTCGACGTCACCAACGCCCTCACCGCGGCCGTCGCCTCCGGGATCCCCGGCGTCCAGAACTTCGACCAGGCGATGGGCGTCCTCAACGCCACCGTCGGCGTCGGCGACATGAAAATGCAGGACCTCGCCTCCGCGTTCGGCTCCGGCATGGTCGCCACCGTCAAGGGCTTCGGCCTGTCCATCACCGACGTCGGCGCCGCGTTGGCGGTTTTCGGCGACAACAACATCCGCGGCGCCCTCGCAGGCAACCAGCTCCGCATGTCCGTGATGGCCCTCGCCAAGCCCGTCCAGGGCGGTGCGGACGCGTTGAAGAGCATCGGCCTGCAGACCGACACCCTGGCCAAGGACATGCAGAAGGGCGGCCTCAAGCTGGCCCTGGAGGACCTCGTGCAGCACATGCACGCGGCCGGCGTGTCATCGAAGGAACAGGGCCAGATCATCACGGACGCGTTCGGCCGGAAGGCCGGCGCGGGTCTGAACATCCTCGTCGGGCAGATGGACCGTCTGGAGTCGAAGTACCCCGCGCTGGAGAAGGGCGCGAAGGGCTTCGGCCAGTCGTGGGCCGACACCCAGAAGACGTTCGCGTTCCAGACGAAGCAACTGCAGGCGTCATTCGACGCTCTGATGATCACCGTGGGCGAGAAGCTCATCCCCCCAGTGCAGGCCTTCGTCAGCCTGATGCTGGAGCACAAGACGGCCACTGTCGGCACCGTCGCCGCTCTGGCCGGGCTCCTCACGGCCACGGTTGCCGTGTCCGCGGCGATGAAGGCTGCCGCAGCGGCGCAGGCACTGTGGGCCGTCGGCGGGCGGGCGGTCGCTGCGCTACAGGGCGTCTTCGAGGGCGTGGCGCTGCGGGCGATGTACATGCGGGAGGCGTTCATCGCGGCCGGCGGCGGGGTGGCCGGGCTGCGGGCGGCGTTCGCGGAACTGGGGGCGGTCGGGAAGGCGTCGCTGGTGATCGGCGGGCTCGCGCTGCTCGCCGTGGGCGTCTCGAAGCTCGCGGATCTGGGGAAGACAGCCCCGCCGGACATCGACAAGCTGACGACGTCCCTGGATCACCTCGCGTCCTCGGGGAAGTTCTCCGGCGAGCTGAAGAACGCGTTCGGGGACGTCAACGGGCTGATCGCCGACATCAAGAAGCTCAACGCGGAGACCGAGAAGAGCAAGGGGGCGTTCGGGTTCCGGGTCCCGGGCCTCGACGACCTGGCTGACTCCATCGCGGGCGCGATCAAGGGCTCGGACAGTCTCGACTCGCTGAAGGGCAAGTTCAAAAGCCTCGACGAGGCCATGGCCGGGCTCGCGTCGAGCGGTCACGCTTCGGTCGCGGCGAAGGACTTCGCGATCATCAGCCAGGCGGCGCGCGCGCAGGGCTACTCAGTGAAGGACGTGACCGCGCTCATCCCGAAGTATCAGGCGGTCATCGCTGGGCTCAAGGGGGACCAGGAGGTCGCCGCCGAGAGCATGGGTCTGTTCGGGAATGCGGCGCTCTCCACGCAGGCCAAGCTGGACGCTGAAGCGCAGTCCGCGAAGGGCCTCGAACAGTCGATCATGGCTCTAAACCAGGTGCACCGTGGTGCGTACGACGCGGAGACGGCTTTCTACCAGGCCATGTCTGACGCGTCGAAGGCCGTAAAGGCGAACGGGAAGACCCTCGACGTCCACTCGGAGGCGGGCCGCAAGAACCGTGACGTACTGTCGCAACTGGCTGCGAGGACAGAAGACCTCGTCGACAAGAAGAACAAGGAACACGTCTCCTGGGACGCGGTCGACAAGGTCTACAAGAAGGGCCGTGAATCTCTGATCGCCACTGCTGAGGCGATGGGCGACACGAAGAAGCAGGCCGAGAGGCTCGCGGATGAGCTGCTGAAGGCGCCAGAGGCGAAGAAGTTCCAGTTCAGCGTGGAGAAGAAGAGGGCTGAGCACGACCTCAACGCGTTCAACGCGGCGGTCAAGAAGACGCCGGGCGCCAAGTCGGTGACGTTGACGACGCTGTCCAAGACAGCGGAGACGGTGCTGAAGGCGTTCGGCTTCAAGGTCACCCACTTGAAGGACGGCTCCGTCAAGATCACTGCCAAGACGGGTGCTGCCTTGGCCGCGATCAGCGACGTGCAGGGAGCCGTTGACGGTTTGCAGGGCAAGAACATCGGCATCGGCGTCTACACGACTGAGTACTACAAGAAGGTGCAGGCTGGCCCGCACATCCCCGGCATCACGAAGAACGCCACCGGAGGCCTCGCCGGGTACGCGGACGGCGGCGACGTCCAGGTCGCGCCCAGCGGGCTGATCCGCGGCCCGGGCACCGGAACGTCGGACAGCATCCTGGCGATGTTCGCGAGCGGCGCCGTCGGAAAGATCTCGAACACTGAGTTCGTGGTCAACGCCGCATCCACCCGCAAGTACCTGCCGCTGCTGGAGGCCATCAACCAGGGCCGCCTGAAGCTCGCCGGGTTCGCGAAGGGCGGCCTCCCCTCGGCGGAGAGGGAAGCCCGCAGCGCCCTCCACGGCGAGTTCGGCATCAGCTACTTCGGACGCCTCGCCGGATATCAGCGCACCCCGTTCGAGCACGGCCTCGCCGCCCCCGGCGACCTCTCGGCACTCGTGGACGCCCTGAACAAGGCCGCGAGCGAGATCAAGGCCGCCACCCGCGGCCGCACCGAACACCACCTGCTGAAGGAACTCGACTCCGCGGGCAAGGCGCTGATCCGGCACGAGCAGGCCCTCAACAAGGTCACCAAGTCCCTCGACAGCGCGAAGTCGAAGCTGGACAACCTCAAAAGCTCCGCTTCCCAGCTGTCCGACAGTGTGAAGTCCGGCGTGCTGTCCGCCGCGAACATCACCCAGGGCGCATCCGGGCAGCCCGTGACGGTCGCGTCCATTATGGGCGGCCTCACTCAGTCGCGGGATCAGGCGACCGCGTTCGCCGGCGCGCTGAAGGGCCTGCAGTCGAAGCACCTGTCGAAGGCCTTGATCCAGCAGATCGCGGAGGCCGGCATCAACGGGGGCGGCCTGGAGACGGCGGGAGCGCTGCTGGGGGCGTCGCCGTCGGAGATCGCGTCGATCAACAGCCTGCAGTCGCAGATCAGTAAGGCGGCCGGGGCTGCGGGCAAGACAACATCCGATGCCGTGTACGGGGCTGCGATCAAGGCGCAGACGGTCGCGGTGAACAAGCTGCGGCACTCGCAGGAGCACCTGCAGAAGTCCATGGACAGGCTGGCGAAGTCCATGGAGAAGGCGATCGAGCGGGCGGTGGGGAAGAAGGCGGCCGGGGGGATCGTCGGGGCGGCCGCGTCGGGTGGTGTGCGTGGCGGGCTGACGTGGGTGGGGGAGCACGAGCCGGAGCTGCTGGATCTGCCGGTCGGCTCCCGGGTGTGGTCGGGCTCGGATTCACGCCGCATGGCCGGAGCGGCCCATGGCGGTGGCGGCGGCCCGATCGTGATTCAGCTGCGGATCGGGGAGCGGGAGTTCGGCGAGCTGTGGGTGGACGCGGGCCGCAAGCAGGTGCGTGCGCGCGGCTCGATTGAGGCCACGCTGCGGCCGCCGCGCGGCCGGTAACAGGGAGAGGAACGAGAGTGCCTTATACGACGTGGAACGGAGCGGCGCCGACAACTGCGGCGCTGCCATCGGTGAACACTGGCACAACCATCAAGACGATGCTCCAACTAGCCACCCCCGCAACGAGGATGATCCAGGTCCTGGAGTGGGGCTTCTCCCTGGATGACCCGCCAGGCGCGGACGGTGTGATTGAGCTGCTGCAGACCGACGTGGCGGCGACGGTGACCGCACACGTCGCCTCCGGCGTAATCAACCTCGACCCCAACGGCACCGCGTCACTGCTGACGCTGGGCACGAGCGCGACCGGCTACACGGCCACGGCAGAAGGCACGGTCACGGCGACACGCCCCTTCGACACATGCTCACTCAGTTCGGTGAGCGGCGAATCCGGACTCTCCTACGTGCGGACCTTCATGCCAGACGACCGTCCGATCGTCGCCGTCAGCAAGTTCTTGAGGGTGCGGGCGACTACCCCGACTACCGGCTCCGACATGCGCTGCTTCGTTACCTTCCAGGAAGTGGGCTGATCGATGCCGGGTCTTGTCGCGCAGGTTGCCGGGCTGCGGCGCCGCCTGGCGTTCCTGCCCGCGCCCGCGCGCAGCTCTGGGGAGGCGTCCACCGGCCGCCCGGTCACCGTGGAGATGCTCGTGCGCGGTGTGTGGGTGGACATCACCGACCCGTACACGATGGTCCGCGACGACTCCGGAAAGATCGACATAGCGACCGGCATCCAGGGCGGCGAGGGCTCGCAGACGGAGCGGGCCCAGTCCAAGCTCACCCTGAAGAACCAGGACGGCCGCTTCACTCCCCGCAATCCGACCGGCCCGTACTACGGTGCCATCGGACGCAACACGCCTTTCCGTATCAGCGTGCCGGACGGGCTCGGCGGCAAGTCCTACCGGATCTGGGGCGAAAACTCGGCGTGGGAACCCGGCTGGGACACCTCCGGCACGGACGTGTGGGTCGACACGGCGATCGTCGGCATCATGCAGCGCCTCGCGCAGGCCCCGGCACCGGAACGCTCGGTGCTCTACACCGCGCTCACCACCCCGCTGCCCGACACCGTGATGGCGTACTGGCCGATGGAGGACGCGAGCGGGGCGACATCGCTCGCCTCGGCGCTCCCGTCGGGCTCGCCGATGACGTGGACCGGCACGCCCACCCTCGCTTCGTACGCCGATTTCCCGGCCTCGGACCCGGTACCCGAGACGTCCGCGACCGTTTTCTCGGGCGGCGTGGCCAAGTACACGGCTACCGGGTCCACACAGGTCCGCTTCCTGTGCTCCATTCCGGCTGCCGGACTGACGCAGGGCACGGTGGTGTGCGCCATCGACCAGGAGGATCTGGGCGGCACCGCATTCTGGGAGCTGTACTTCGGAAATTTCGCACAGACCGGGCACTCGTTCACGCTGCGCCAGAACATGTCAGATGGCTCTGAGCTGGGGCTGGAGCTGGAGTCGACGTACGACGTGCGTGGCAGACGGCTGTACGTGTCGGTCGAGTTCCAGCAGTCGGGCGGCACCATCAACCGCGCCGTCCGCTTGTACGACCTCGATACGCAGACCAGCTACGACACCACCGACACCGGCGTCGCTGCGACGCTGACGCGGGTCACGCGGGTGCAGTTCGGGCCGGCGAGCCGCTCCGCGGTCGGCCCCTTCGGGTCTACGGGCCTCTCGGCTGTGGCCGTGGGGCATGCGACGGTCGAGAACACGATCACCTCGAACACGATCCTGGGCGCCCATCTCAACCCGATTGGCGAGACCGCAGGTCGGCGGATTCAGCGTCTGTGCGGGGAGGCCGGGATCCCCTTCGAGTGGATCGGCGACCTCGACGACACCGTGGCCATGGGCGGCCAGTCGAAGGCGAACACGCTCACGCTGGTGCAGGAGGCGTGCCTGGCGGACGGCGGCCTGCTGTACGAGACGAAGGACGTCCTGGGGCTCGGCTACCGCACTCGGGTGTCGCTGTACAACCAGACCCCGGCCTTGGTCTTGTCGTACACGGGGTTCAACTTCGCTGAGATTCCGGTCCCCGTCGAGGACGACCGGCAGGTCCAAAACCAGCTCACCGTCACCGTGAACGGGGTGGCCGCGTCCTATGAGCAGACGGACGGCACGCTCGGCACCGCGACGATCGGCACCTACGGCGAGAACAGCGGCCTCACCCTCAACCTCGCCTCGACCGACACGGCCACCCTCCTCTCCCATGCGGCGTGGCGCGTCCACCTCGGCACTGTCGACGAGGCCCGGTTCCCGACCATCACCGTGAACCTGGCGCATCCGTCGATCACCCCGGACCTGCGGCGGGCGATCCTCGCCCTGCGGATGGGCGACCGGGCGCAGTTCACTGGCATGCCCGCGTGGGTGGGCCCGGACAACCCGGATCAGCTGATCCTCGGCACCAGTGAGACCCTCACGCACTTCGAGCACCGGATCACGTTCGTATGCGCGCCGGCGTCCCCGTACTCGTACATCGGCTACCTCGACACGAACAGCCCCCGCATGGACACCGCGGGCAGCCAGCTCGCCGCGGACGCCACCTCGGGGGCAACGAGTCTGTCGGTGGCCACGACGTCCGGGCCGGTGTGGGTGCAGTACGGGCAGCTGAACGCGAACAGGAACTTCGAGACGGACCTGTCGAACTGGTCCGGCTCCGGGGCAACGATCGCGCGCGTCGCCACACCAGGCAGCCCCCCGTTCTCCGGCTTGTGGTCGATGCAGATCACCCCGGACGGGGTCGCGACGTTCCCGAACGCCGGGTCCGAGCAGATCGCTGTGACCGTCGGCCAGCAGTACACGCTGTCCGGGTGGCTGTACTGCGCCACCTCCCGGCCCGTCGACCTGAACATCAACTGGTTCGACGGATCCCATGCCTATTTGTCCACTTCAAGCTCTGAGCAGACCGTCACCGCGAACACCTGGACGTGGTTTCAGCAGACCGCGACCGCCCCCGTCGGTGCGGCCTTCGCGAACCTCGCACCGACGGTTCCGACGACGCCGCCGAGCACGGACGTCCTGACGGTCGACGAGGTCATGTTCTATCCAGCCACGGAGACCCCGAGGCCCGACGAGTTCCCCTTCGACATCAGGGTCGGCGGCGAAGTCGTGACCGTCACCCGCATCGCAGGCGGCACCTCGCCGCAGACGTTCACGGTGACCCGCAGCGTGAACGGCGTCGTCAAGGCGCAGACCGCGGGCACGGCCGTCGAGCTCGCCCACCCCTACTCCATCGCCCTGTAAGGAGGTGCCCCCTTGGCTACCGAGACCTACCCGCCGCTGTTCGCGGGGCAGCGCTGGACCGCCAGCTTGGCCCAGTCGATGCTGCCGGTCTTCGCCCGCAAGACCGCGGACACATCGCGGGCGGCAACGACCACGACGACCCCGGACCCGCACATGCAGTTCACCGTGGCCGCGAACGCCGTGTACCAGATGGAGGGCTGGATCAAGTACGACGGCCCGACGGCCGCCGACCTGAACCTGGACTGGTCGGCGCCCGCCGGGAGCCTCGGCGAGTGGTACGGGTGGGGCGCCGGCCACTCCCCGGTGATTACGTTCTCGGCGGCCGGCGCGGCGCAGCTGGACACCCAGGGCGGCCGCGGCTACCCGATCCGCACCGAGACCAACGACATCACCTCCGCCCGCAGCTTCGGCTGCCTGGGCACCGGGCTCATCCCCCTGACGCTGACGCTCGGCGGGATCCTGCGGGTCGGTTCGGTGGGCGGCACGTACTCGTGCGACTGGGCTCAGCTCACATCGGATGCGACTGCGGTGACGCTGTACACGGACTCGTATCTGAAGCTGACACGGGTCGCCTGAGAAGGGGGTTGGGGTGGCGAACAGCTATGTGGTGACGGCCCGAAACGGGAGCGGCGAGCCGGTGGTGGGGGTGTCGATCAGCAGCATCGACCAGGAGCAGCCGGTCGTGAACGAGATGGTCGTGGTGAACGCGGTGGCATCCGCTTTGGCCGGTGTGGCGGGGGTGGAGTCGGTGGTGAAGCGGAAGTTCGAGCAGGTCATCACGATCGTCTGACTAGCGAGCACGCACTAGGAGTGTGACCATGGCGACCTGTCGAGGCATCGACGTCTCCGCCTACCAGAGCACCCAGGACTGGAGCGTCCGCAGGACCGAGGGCGTCGTCTTCGCCTTCGCTAAAGCGTCCGAGGGCCAGACGTCACGGGATAGCCGGTTCGATAGCCACATCAAGGGCATCATCACCGCCGGACTTGTCCCGGGCGCCTACCACTTCGGATGGCCCAACCAGGACCCGCACCGGGAGGCAGCGAACTACATCGCCGCTGTCCAGCCGTACGCGCGGGCCGGGTTCGTGCACTGGCTGGACCTGGAGCGCTACTCCGATGGCCGCAACTACAAGGGCCGCACGGACGCGCAGATCCGCGAGTGGGTGGCCACGTGGCTCGCCGCAGTACGCACCGCGTATCCGGCGCAGCGGGTCGGGGTCTACACCTCGGCCGACGACATTGCCAAGGGCCACGTCCCCGACGGGGTGGACTGGTGGTATCCGGCCTACCCCTGGGGGCCGGCCGCGTACTCGCGTGCGGAGGCCGCGGCCCGGCCGAAGGTGTCCGGCCGGCATCCGCTGCTCTGGCAGTTCACGTCGCAGCCCATCGACCGCAGCATCGCCTATCTGTCCGCCGCGGACCTGCGCGCGTGGGCCCAAGGAACTGAGGAGGACCCCATGGCAGGGATGACGAAGCAGGACATCTACGACGCGGTGTGGAAGACCGATCAGATCGCGGCCCCGGCGGACGCGCCGGACTTGAAGACGAACCCCACCTGGCAGGCGCAGTCGTACCTGAAGGGCATCGATCAGCGGCTGCAGAAGCTCCTCGCAGGCGAGTCGGCGCAGTCGGCTGCGATCGCCGCGCTGGCGAAGCTCGTTGGTTCCGAGGTGGACACCGCGGCGGTCGTCGCGGCGGTGCAGAAGGCCATCGCGGACGCGGTGGTGAAGGTGTCGGTCGACGTGACCGGCCCTCAGGGCTGAAGGAGCCACGAGAATGAAGATCTTCGGTAGAGAACCCGTCGCGATCCTGGCGTTCATCGCCGTCGCCCTCAAGCTCCTCGCCGCCTACGGCATGCACGTCTCCGCCGACCAGCAGACCGCCATCATGGCCGTCCTGTCCTGCGTCGTCGCCGTCGCCCAGGCGTTCATCCTGAAGAACGGTGCCGCGTTCGCCGCCCTGGTGAACCTCGCCCACGCGGGCATAGCCCTCCTCATGAACTTCGGTCTGCACATGAGCGCCGATCAGCAGGCCCTGTGGATGACTCTCATCGAGGGCGGACTCGCTCTCGCCGTGGTGCGCCCGCAGGTGACGGCGCCGATCGCAGCCTTGAAGATCGAGCAGTCCAGCCTCGTCACCGCCGCGTAGGGAGGCCCGTGGACGCCACCACCATCGGCGCGGTCCTCGCCTGCGTGGGCGTCGTGTCCGGCTCGGTGGTGACGTTCCTCGGGAAGCGTGGCGAATCGAAGAACTCGCTGACGGACCAGCTCCAGGAAGAGCTCGCCTCAGAACGCGCCGAGCGGAAAGCCGCACAGGCCGAAGCAGGCGTGCTGGCCAAGCTCAGGCACGACGACCTGATCAGGATCACCAAGCTCGAAATCGAGATCATCCGACTCGGAGGAACCGTCCCCCATGACCCGGACTGAGCGAAGGATCGTGTTGCACTGGCGCGGGATCGCCACGGCGTGCGCGATCCTCGCTCTGTTCGGGATCTCGCTGGTCTTGTGGCACCGCATCGACTCCTCGGACAGCAGGGCCGCTGCGGCCGCCGCCGAGGCGAACCGCCGAGGCAATGCGGTGTCCACACTCGCCGGGGACGTGCGTGCGCTGCGCGTCCAGGTGCAGGCCGCGGGCAAGACCCCGGTTGCTCCGGACCCCAGCAAGGCAGTCTCGGATCTTCCTGCCCGTACGGTCGTCCCGGTGCCGATCCCAGGGCAGCGCGGCGCAGCCGGCGCGCCGGGAAGGCCCGGAGCTTCTGGGGTGCCAGGACAGCCGGGGCAACCTGGAGCTTCGGGTGAGCCGGGGACTCCCGGAGCGAGCGGCGCACCCGGAGTTCCCGGCCAGCCCGGTCAGCCTGGCAAGGACGGGAAGGACGGCACGAACGGCACCAACGGGGCGCCCGGCCAGCCGCCTGCAGGCTGGTCCTACACGTGGACGTCCAGCGACGGGGTGACGCACCACGTGACGTGCACGCGTACCGGGGACTCGCCGGATGATGCGCCGGAGTACGACTGCTCGGATTCGTCGACGGAGACGCCGCCGCCGGGGAACGGGAACGGCGGCAACGGGGGGCTGCTGTCTCTGGGGTGGGCGCTGGCCCGCCGCCAGTACGCCTAGGCCGCCTTCACCAGCTCGGCGCGCTCCGCTGTCATCCACTCCTCGACCAGCAGCCCGTACAGCGTCCGCTCGGCCACCGTCCACTGCCTGCCTCTCGCACCCCGCGCCAGGGCACGGATCGCCTCGTTCACGACGGCCGGAGACCGCGTGGAACCAGGGCGGATGAGGTCGGGGGACATGCCCCAATCCTATTGCCCAGCAGGGACAATCCGCTCAGCCGCATCCAACGCCAGACCCCATGGATACTCCTTCGGCTTGCCCTGCCCGGGCTGGTTCGGCACGAACCCGCCCTCCCCGTACAGCACCTCGACACCCATCGCCCGCAACTCGGCCACGGACCGCTCGAACTGCCGATGCTGCACGTAGGCCGCGTTCACGCACGGCATCGCCACCATCGGAATGCCCTTACCGATCCCCTCAGCGACGACACCGACGACGAAGTCCCGAGTGATCCCTTGCGCCCACGCGTTCACCGTGTTGAAGGTGGCCGGCGCGACGAGGATGACGTCCGCCTTCGGCCACACGTCGGGCTCGCCCGGCAGCTTGTACTCCGATCGCACCGGGTGCCCGGTCAGTTGCTCCAGCTCGTCGAGCTGGCCGTCAAGCCAGCGGGCCGCGGTGGGGGTGAGGCCGAGGCACACGTCGAAGCCTCGGGCCTGGGCGTCCTCGATGACGGAGGCAACATCGAAGACGGGCGGGGCGGCCGAGCCGAACAGGTACAGAGTCCGAGAGGTCACGCCGGGTAGTGGATCACACGCAACCGCCCCCGCTCCAGGTGGAGTCGAGGGCGGACGCCTACCGCGCGCCATCTGCGCGAGTACCGTTCCGAGTGGGAGCAAGGAACGAGGAGACCAGTATGCCCTCACCAGACGACGACCACACGGGTACCCGCATCAGGGAACAACGCAGACTGGCCAGGCTCACCCAACGCGAGCTCGCCGACCGCCTGCCCTACTCCTACAGCCTGCTGAACCAGGTTGAATGCGGCGCCCGCCCGGCCACCGCGGACTTCGTCGCCGCCGTCGCACACACCCTGAAAGTCGACGTCACCGTCCTGACGGGACAGCCCTACGTGACCGAATTGCAGCGCGACCGGCTCGCCGAGCTGGTCCGCCCCATCCGCGAGGCCCTCGACCTGTACGACCTCGGCACGAACCCAGACCTGCGTGCCCGGCCGGCCGATGTGCTCGTCGCCGAGGCTGACCGGCTGTGTGCGGAGGTGCGTGCCACGCACCTGCGTAACGCCGCCCGCGCGCTGCCTGGGGCGATCGCCGAGCTCACGCACACCGCTTGGGCCACGCCGTCCACCGAGCTGTGGCAGGCGCTCGCCTCGATGTACCGCACTGCCCACGACATCACGGTGAAGCTCGGCTACTACGACCTCTCCGCCGTCGCCCTTGACAGGATGGCGTGGGCCGCCGAACGCGCCTCCGACCCGTGCTTGGGCGCGGTCCGCCAGTACATGCGCGCCCTCGTCTACTTCCGCGAGGGCGAGTACACGATCGGGCAACGCCTCATCACGTCCGGGCATGGCATCGTCGGCCAGGCCGAGGAGACCCGCGAGGCGCTCGCCGTCGCCGGCCAGCTGCACCTCGGCGCCTCGGTCATCTGCGCGCGCGCCGCCAACGCGACCGCCGTACAGCGGCACATCACGGAGGCCACCGACATCGCGAAGCGCACCGGGGATGCCTCGGATGTGCACTGGCTGTCCTTCGGCTCGGCCAACGTGCGCTTGCACCAGATGTCGGCGGCCGTGGAGATGGGCCAGTTCGACGACGCGCTGAAGCAGGCTCGGAGGATGCGGCTGCCCGCGAAGCTCGCAACGTCCCGCCGCGCGCACTTCCTGATCGACCGGGCCCGAACGGAGATGGAGACCGGGCACACCAGCGCCGCACTTGAGCACCTCCTCGACGCGCGGAAGGCAGCACCGGAGCAGACCCGATACCACCCGGGCGCCCGGGAGACGATCCGCGGCCTGGTGCATCTGTCGCGGCGGACGCCGGACACCCTGAACAACATGGCGGCCTGGGTGGGCTTGTAGGTCACGCTCACAGCGCTCACAGAAACGTGAGCGTTGTGCCCTTTCCCCGCGCCTACCGTCTCGTATGTGAGACGGATCACCACACGCGGGGAGGCGTGACCATGGGCACCGACGAGGACGTGAGCACGACGACGATAGACGCGCTCGCGTTGCTGGAACTGCCCGACCCCGACGGTCTCACCACGGAGCAGGTGCGCGGCGCCGTCTGCATCTGGAACCGCAATGAACCCCCGCTCACGGCGGCCACGGCCGTCGATCTCGGCGAGCGCCGACACAAGCGGCTCGATGGCCGCTACTCCACGTTCCCCCGCGCTTGCCACCGCCACACCCACGAGGCCGCGTACAAGGCGCTGATCGCACACACCGCCTCGTGTGAGCAGTGCGTCGACGACTCCACCCAGTGCCCGACAGGGCGGGCGCTGCTGCGGCTGATGAGGGAGCACCGGCGATGATGTGCGACCGCTGCTCCGAGCCGATCCAACGCGGCGAGCCGTACGAGGAGATCCCCATCGACCGGCCCACCGGCGCCGGCGTCACCGTCGTCCTCCATAAGCGGCTGTGCGCCCGCCCGGAATCGCAGACCGCCCCGGTCGATCGGTGGAACGGGCGCACCATATGACTCCTCGGTGCTGACGGCGATTTGCGCCGAGGAAACCGGCTGTCCCGCATGCCCCGAGCGGCGGACGGCCCGACCCGCCGCCGGCGACTCCCCTGACGCCGGCGGCGGGTCACTCCCCGAGACGGTTGAGCGTCACTTCCAGGTCCAGGACTGTGGCAATGCGGATCAGGTTGTCGAGGACCGGGGACGCGTGCCCCTGCTCGATCCGGTTCACCGCCTGCCGGTCCATCCCCGCCAACTCGGCCAGCCTCTCCTGCGTGAGGTTCGCATGCAGGCGGGCGGCGCGTATCTGGTCGCCGATGGCCCGGCGGCGGGCGAGGACCCAGGCGGGCGGAGGAGCGGACGGCACCCGCACCACGCTGTCTGGATCATGAACGGGTGTCTGTATCGTCCACCGTACATTTGTGGATCAGAAGCGGGGCCCTTGTGCACAGAGTGCGGAGATACGCCACGCATATGGGTGATGCGGGGATTGGAACCTTGCTCAACGTAAACACGCAGCAAAGGGTGTGAAGCACCCCCCACGTCGGCCGGCCGCCGACCCGCCCCCCAGGCATCGGCGGCCGGTCACAACCTCCCCCGGGCTGAACGCCGCTGAGGGAAACTCACTTCCAGATGATCTCGATCGTGTCATCGTCGAAGTACGCCCCACCCGGCAACCGGCCCCGGCGCGCGGGGTGCACCCGCACCCTCATCATGAACACGATCACCGCACGCTTCCGCGACAGGTCCAACTGCTTCCACTCCGCGTTGATGTCCTCCACACCGACCAGGCCGGCCACCGGGTTCACCTCGACCGCCCGCGCTAGCGTCTGCTCAGCCTGCTCCAGCCGGTCCCGGGCCGCCTTCCGCGCCACCCGCCACTCCTGCAGATCCATGGCCCCCTCGCCGAGGGCCTGAGCCAGCCCGTCGAGGACCTCCCGCGCCTGGCGCATGTCCCGCTGCGCGCCCCGCACGTCGACAGGCTCCTCCCGCGCGGCGAGCAGGTCGGTCGCATCGTCCCGCGACAGCCGGTCCAGCACGAGGAACGTCACATATTCGTCGAGCGGCTCCGCCTTCCGCACCACATGCTTCGAAACCCGGCACGCGTACGCCATCTCGTTCCTGCCGCCGGACCGGTTGCTTGTGACGGTCCGCATCGTCTGGTTGCCGCACAGCCCGCACTCGTAGATCCCCGTTCCGAGGTGCTTACGCTCGCTGCCCGGGGTACTGCGCCGCCCGGGGTCGGACAGCAGAGACACAACACTGCGCCACGTCGCCTCGTCCAGCAGGGCAGGCCATTTGGCGGGCCCTGCCTCTTGGCCGCGGTGGCGGATGATGCCCGCATTCCGCGGCCGGAGAATCATGCTGCGGACCTCAGTGGGCGCCCACTCGCCGCCCGTGCTGGTGCGCACGTGTTTCTCGTTCCACTCGGCAGCGATCGAGTGCAGCGACGCTCCCGAGAGGATGGCCTCAGCAGCCCACGCGACATGCCAGGCCTCGGAGTTCTCCAGGATCTCGGCGTCGTGGCCGCACGCGCACACGGCGAGGACGGTCACACCGTCACGGATGCCGCAGGAGCCGCACACGCGGCCTGCGACGAACGGGCCGACCGCGTGGCACTCGGGGCAGCGCTGCACCACTGTGAAGCCGTCCACGGACCCGCAGGAGGAGCAGTGCAGGGCACGGGGGGTGATGCGGTCCTCTTCGTAGCCGAAAGGCCGCCGGCCGCCGAAGTGCTTGCCCTGCTCGGCCATCTGGTCGCGGGTCCGGCGCTGCCGCTCGACCATCCGCTCCACTTCATAGCGGGCCTGCACACCCAGCTGGCGGGCGATCATCCGGCCGGTGGCGGTGGTGAGGTCAAGGTGCCCGGCTTTGACGGTGCGGGTCTGGACACGGCGGGGCTCGCACACGTCGATGTACTCCTCCAGCTCTGCCGGGGAGCGGTGGAGGCGGTCGGTGTGCCAGGCCAGGACGGTGTCTGCGCGGCCCGCTCGCAGTTCCGCGAGGAGTTTTTGGTATCCGGGGCGCGGCTTGCCGCTGTAGGCGCTCAGGTCGTTGTCGGTGAGGACTTCGACGACTTCGATGCCGATGCTCTTGGCGAGGGCTTCGCAGTCCTCGCGTTGGCGTTCGACGCCGAGGCCTGCGCCTTCGCGGTCGCGGCTGATGCGGCAGTAGATGATGGCGCGGGTCGGGATGCCGGGCGTGTCCATGCTTCACCCTGGCACATTAGAACGGCACTCCGCTGGCTTTTGCTAGGTCGAAGCCGCTTCCGGCCTTCGGCACCGAGGCCGGGCTCAGCCCCACGGTCAGCTTCTTCTGCGGCCACTCGCCGCCCGAGTTGACGACCGCCGCCCGCACCCGGTCCCGGCTCTCGCTCAGGCTCTTGTCCGGCAGTCCCACCAGCGTGAACGCCGCGACCCCCGGCTCCAGATCGGCCTGAACCTCGACCACCACGCCCTCGACGCCGACCAGCGCCACCGAACACGTACGCGCGAACCCCATCAGGCCACCCCCCGCGCGTGTTCCACCACGGGTGCGCCGCGGTCGGGGAGCAGGACGCCCACCAGGTCGATACGGACGCCTCCCGGCGGCGCCCCGCCGTGTTCCTGAACCCAGCGTTCGGCCAGATCGCGCAGGCGCTGCGCCTTCGTCGGCGTGACCGCGGCCATCGGATGCTGGAAGATGTCCGCCCTGCGGGTCTTCACCTCGCAGACCACCAGGACGTCCCCGTCCCGGGCCACGATGTCGATCTCACCCGTCCTGCCGGAGCGCCAGTTGCGCTCCAGGACGGTCATACCGGCGTCCGTCAGCCGCCGCGCGGCCAGATCCTCGCCGTACCTGCCCATGGCACTGCGTTGTGCGTTGCGTGTCCTCATGTCGGCACCACCTCCGGCGCCAACCGTCACGCATCCGCTCCGACCGAGTGGATCTTGGTGGACTACTCGGCGGTTGTGGACAAACCCGTCACCCGCACGAGCGACCTACCACGGCCGTCAGCCGCCCGGCAGCTCGAGATCGCTCTTGTTCAGCTCCTCGATGTTCACGTCCTTGAACGTGAGTACCCGCACCTGTTTCACGAACCGAGCCGGCCGGTACATGTCCCAGACCCAGGCGTCCGCCATGGACACCTCGAAGAACACCTCGCCCTGGACCGAATGCACCTGCATCTCGTAGTCGTTGGTCAGGTAGAAGCGCCGCTCGGTCTCGATCACGTATTTGAACAGACCGACGACATCGCGGTACTCCCGGTAGAGCTTCAGCTCCATCTCGGTCTCGTACTTCTCGAGGTCCTCGGCGCTCATGGCAGCTTCCCCTTCAGCCGTGCGATCCCACCATTGTGCGCCAGTCCCGTGAGCCCCTAGACGATTTCGGGGTCAAGGGTCACGGGCCCGGCCGGGGGACCTTCGTCGAGCAGCCTGCACAGCAGCTCGGCGAGTCTGGTCGGATACACGGTCTCATGGGCATGGGCAAGTTCCCGACACGTCCACCAGCGTGCTCCGGCGACGCTGCGCCGCTCCAGTTCCGTGAGGCCCGTGGCTTCGGGCACCACCCTGGACGTGTTCGTCGTACGGGCCAGGTAGTACCACTCGTCCTGATCCCAGCGGCGGCCCGCGAACGGGAAGGAGCACATCCGCCGCCACAGCACCGGGCCGAGTTCGACATCGGTGATGCCGGTCTCCTCGGCGAGTTCCCTGAGGGCGGCCTCCTCACGACTCTCGTCGCCCTCCAGTCCGCCGCCCGGCGTGAACCACCAGTCGTCGGCCGGATCGTCCGGCTCATGGCCGTGCAGGAGCAGGATGCGGTCCTCGGGGTCGAGCAGAACCACCCGGGCCACCTTGCGCAGCCCGCCCGGGTACGAGTCCTCGTACCCGCCCGCAGCCTCAGCGGGCACCCACGGGCTCCGTCCGCGTCCGGGTGCGGCGCCCGCCCATCCGCTTGGCGATCGGGCCGTACGCGCCGCCACCGAGGACGAGGACGGCTCCGGCCGCGATCAGGGTGACGATGATCCGCAGCGGGCCCGGCTGGGAGAGCGCACCGAGGGTCTCGAAGCCGGTGGGGCGCTCCAGCATGCCCTTCATGGGCCAGACGACGGCGTCCACGCGAGCCGTCACGGCGGAGCGCGGCACGGTGCCCTGGGCGGCGTCACTGAGGTGGGCGGAGGAGTCCAGCGACCCCTGACGCTCGTCACCGAGCAGGAACAGGCGGCCCTGGGGGACCTTCACGGTCGGGATGTTCTTGTCCTCGACGACGCTGCCCTTGAGGTAGCCCTCGTCGATCTGCTTGCCGTTGACGGTCAGCTTGCCGTTCGTGCAGCAGGAGACCGTGTCACCGCCGACCGCGACCACGCGCTTGACCACGGAGGCGCCCGTCACCCAGGACTTGTCGTTGAAGACGACGACGTCGCCGCGGCGGATCTCACTCCCGTCCACGCGCTGTGCCAGCACCCGGTCGCCGGCTTCGATCGCCGGCGTCATCGAGGTGGTCGGCACGGTGTACGGCCGGTAGACCACCGCTCCCCAGCCGAATCCGCCGAGGAACAGCACAATGCCCAGTGCGACGGCCAGTCCGGACAGTCGCTGTCCGGCCTTGCTGCCCACCGGGCCCGTGCTCTTGCCGCCGCTGCGCGGGGCCGTACGCGTAGTGCTCTCGCCACCCATGGGTCCGCACCCTACCCGGCGGTACCTGACGCGGTCAGCCCCTCATGGCCGACCGTGGTCACAGCTGCACCAGGGCTTCACCAAGGCATGGTCAGGCGGAGTGCTCCGCGCCCGCTTTGCGGGTCTCGGCCGCCGCGATCTTCCTACGACGCCACAGGGCCACCGGCACCACCCCGGTCAGGGCGAGCGCGTTCGGCGCGGCCGTCAGGGCGGCGGACGCCGAGGACTGGTCGTTCAGTCCCTGCTGGTCGAAGGTGTCCGGGATCGGGAGGGTGTCCCAGCGGGTGATGGGCCAGGCGATGACGATGGCGCGTCCGACGACCTTGCTCACCGGAACCATGCCGTTGTGCTTGTCGCTCTGGTTGTAGCGCGAGTCGCGCGAGTTCTGACGGTGGTCGCCCATGACCCAGATGTAGCCCTTGGGGACCTTCACCGTGAACTGGCCGCCCTGGTCGTCGACGCTGCACGGGGTGTTGCCTGCGTACACGAACGACGCGTCGTTGAGCGCCTTGCCGTTGACCCTGAGCGGGCCGGAGCCCTTGCAGGAGACGGTGTCGCCGCCGACGCCGATGACGCGCTTGATGAGGTCCTTCTCCTCGGCGGACGGCATCAGGCCGATCCAGCTGAGGGCCTTCTGCAGCGGGTTCGGATTGGCCGTGGGCTCGCCAGCCAGCCAGTTGTCCGGGTCGTGGAAGACGACGACCTCGCCGCGCTCGGGCTTCGAGCCGAACCAAGGGGTGAGCTTGTCGACCAGGACCCGGTCGCCCTGCTGCAGGGTGTTCTGCATCGAGTCCGAGGGGATCGAGAACGCCTGCACCAGGAAGGTCTTGATCAGCAGCGCCAGCACGAGCGCGATGCCGATCAGGATGGGCAGCTCCTTCCAGAAGGAGCGTTGCTTCTTGGACTTGGGGGGTGCCCCGTCCGACCCCTGTTCCTCGGCCCGGTTCCGCTCGCCCGGCGTCGCGCCGTCGTCGGTCGCCCCGGAGTCACTCCCGGAGGTCACGGCGCTGTCCGCGGCCGGGACGGCTGCGGAAACCCCTGGGACGGGCTGTCCGCGGTGCTCCTCGCCGTCGTGTCCGGACCGTGCGCCAACCGCCACATCCCCCACGCCAACTCCTTACTCTGTGCCGCTGCCTGCCCCAGACGCGGTGCAGGCCCACCACTCCCATAACGAGCGGGAGTTCCGCAGGGCTCGGGAGCTGGACCGTTCCGTTGAAATAGTCAGGAGCAACCCTATGCGACAGCTGCGGGGACGCGGTCGTCCCCGACACGGAGTTGGAGACGGAGGAGAAAGTTTTAGGTTCTTTCAAGGAAGTCCAATGGCCGAAGGGCCAGGCGATCACCATCGCCCGTCCCACCACCGAGTCCTCGGAGACCGTGCCGCCGTAGGGCGTGTTCTGGTGGGCGCGGGAGTCCGCGGAGTCGCCCCGGTGGTCGCCCATCACCCACAACCGGCCCTGGGGGACGGTGATGTCGAACGGCTGTGTGGAGGGGGCGTTTCCGGGATACAGGTAGTCGCCCTCGGTCAGGGGAACGCCGTTGACGGTCACCCGCCCCTGCGTGTCACAGCACTTGACATGGTCGCCGCCGACGCCGATGACCCGCTTGATGAGGTCCTTCTCGTTGTCGGACGGCAGCAGGCCGATGAAGGTGAGTCCCTCCTTGACCTGCTTGACGACGACGGGGTCGTTCTTCTTGGTCGCGGTCTGCTCGTCCGCGAGCCAGCCGCCCGGGTCCTTGAAGACGACGACGTCCCCGCGTTTGGGCTTCGAGCCGAACCAGGGGGTGAATTTGTCGACGAGGACGCGGTCGCCGATCCGGATCGTCTGCTCCATGGAACCGGACGGGATCACGAACGCCTGCACGAGGAACGTCTTCAGGACCAGGGCTATGAGGACGGCGACGCCGACGAGGAGGGGTATTTCCTTGACCGCGCTGCGCCTGCGCTTTCGTTTGACCTTGCGCTGCAGCTTGCGCCGCTCGGCGCGGGTGCGGCCGGCGCCCCCGGCGACCGGACCGGAGGCACGGCGGGAGCCGGTGGGCAGCAGGCTCTCGGCCGGGCTGCTCGCGGCACCGCGGGGTTTGCCACGGTTACCCATGCGCACCGTCCGCGGCGGGCACGCGCGCGTAGGCGCCGGGACGCTGCAGGCGGGTCCAGTGGGCGGTGGGCCAGATGATCCAGTCGGCGCGCCCGATGACGTCCGAGAGGGGGATCATGCCGCCGCCGGGTGAGCCCAGGTGGTCGCGGGAGTCGCTGGAGTCGCTGCGGTGGTCCCCGAGGACGAAGAGGGTGCCGTCGGGCACGACGACGGCGAAGGGCACCGTGGACGGGCTGTCACCGGGGTGGAGGAACGTCGACTCGTCGACCGACCGGCCGTTCACCTTGATCCTCCCCTCCCTGTCACAGCAGACCACGTGGTCGCCCCCTACACCCACGACGCGCTTGATGTAGTCGCCGCTCCCGAAGTAGCCGGTGCCGTCGAACACGACGACATCGCCGCGGCGCGGCTCGGCACCGAAACGGTACGCCAACTTATTTACGAGAACCCGGTCGCCAATCCTCAAACCGTTTTCCATGGATCCGCTGGGAATCTGGAATGGTTGGACCACGAAAGAGTTGAGGAGCAGCAAAAACACCAGGCAGACCAGCAGGGTCAGGCTGATCCTCCCGCCGGGCAGCCAGTCGGCGACCCGCGACACCAACGCGAAGCGCGACCGTCCCTCCGGCCCCTCTGTGTCCGAAATCTCCTGGGAGACGTCCTCGGAGTCGGAAGGGCGGGAGGAGCGGTCGCGCTCCGTGTGCTGTGCTTCGGTGTCCATCGGGGCCAGATGCTATCCGGCCCCGACAGGAACGCCTGCGCGAGCTCAGCTGTCGCGCTTCTCCTTGATCTTCGCGGCCTTACCGCGCAGCTCGCGCAGGTAGTACAGCTTGGCGCGACGCACGTCACCGCGGGTGACGAGCTCGATCTTCTCGACGATCGGGGTGTGCACCGGGAAGGTGCGCTCGACGCCGACGGAGAAGGAGACCTTGCGGACCGTGAAGGTCTCGCGGACACCGGCGCCCTGGCGGCGGATCACAACGCCCTTGAACTGCTGCACACGGGAGCGGTTGCCCTCGATGACGCGGACGTGGACGTTGACGGTGTCACCCGGGCGGAAGGCCGGGACGTCGCTGCGCAGCGACGCGCTGTCGACGGAGTCGAGCAGGTGAGACATTTCGTCTGCTTTCTTCGCTGATGCCACAGGTCATCAACGGGAGCTAGGTGTTCCGGAGGATGCTGTCCGTGTCGGGGCGGGCGTCGTGTCCCCCTGTGGCAGGGGCGCACGCCGGACGACGCACAACAGCGGTCTATTCTTCCACGCCCTCGGTCCTGCGCCAAAATCGGCCGTACGGCTCCCCCTCCGGGTCCGGGGCCCAGCCCAGGATGGAGAGCATCTCGCGGTCCTTCTTGTCGAAGGCCTTGGGGTCGCAGCGCTCGATCAGGTCGGGCCGGTTGGCCGTCGTGCGCCGTAGGGCCTCGTCGCGGCGCCAGCGGGCGATCTTGCCGTGGTGGCCGCTGAGCAGCACGTCGGGGATGCCGCGGCCGCGCCACTCGGGCGGCTTGGTGTAGACGGGGCCTTCCAGGAGGTTGGCCATGGCGCCGGGGGCGAAGGAGTCGTCGCGGTGGGACTCGGCGTTGCCGAGGACGCCGGGCAGCAACCGGGCCACGGCCTCGGTGATCACCAGGACGGCCGCCTCGCCGCCGGCGAGGACGTAGTCGCCGATGGACACCTCGTGGACGGGCATACGGGTGGCGTACTCGTCGATCACCCGGCGGTCGATGCCCTCGTAGCGCGCGGGTGTGAAGATCAGCCAGGGCCGCTCGGAGAGCTCGACGGCGAGTTCCTGGGTGAAGGGGCGGCCGCTCGGGGTGGGCACGATCAGCGCGGGTGCGTGCGAGCCGGTCTCGTAGCCGTCGGCGAGGGCGGAGTCCAGGGCGTCGCCCCAGGGGTCGGTCTTCATGACCATGCCGGGGCCGCCGCCGTACGGGGTGTCGTCGACGGTGTTGTGGCGGTCGTAGGTCCAGTCGCGCAGATCGTGCACATGGACGTTCAGCTGTCCACGCGCGCGTGCCTTGCCGACGAGGGAGACGTTCAGGGGTTCCAGGTACTCGGGGAAGATCGTGACGACGTCGAGGCGCATCTCTTACGACTCTTCCCGGGTCGACGCGATCTCCGCGTGGTCGTCGATCAGCCCGGGCGGCGGGTCGATGACCGCCTTCTGCTCCTCCAGGTCGATCTCCGTGACGATCTCCTCGACGAACGGGATCAGGACCTCGCTGCCGTCCGGACGCTCCACGATGAACAGGTCCTGGGAGGGCAGGTGCGAGATCTCGGTGATACGGCCGACCTCGACGCCGTCCTTGGTGACCACGTCCAGGTCCATCAGCTGGTGGTCGTAGTACTCGTCCTCCTCCTCGGGGAGCACCTCCGGGTCCACCTCGGCGATCAGGAGGACGTTGCGCAGCGCCTCGGCCGCGTTGCGGTCGCGTACGCCCTCGAAGCGCAGAAGCAGGCGGCCGCTGTGGACGCGGCCCGTCTCGATGGTGAGCGGGCCCGCCGAGGCGGGATCGGTGGCCAGGACGGCGCCGGGTGCGAGCCGCAGTTCGGGCTCGTCGGTACGGACCTCGACGGTGACGTCGCCCTTGATGCCATGGGCACGGCCGATCCGTGCGACTACGAGCTGCACTTCCCAGGATCTCCTGTCGTAACGACTGGTAACGACTGCGGGCCGGGGACGGCACAGTGGCCCTCCCCGGCCCGAGCCGGTGTTGCGTTTGGCGTCAGCGGACGTGGTCCACGTCGACGAGGTCGACGCGGACACCGCGGCCGCCGATGGCGCCCACGACGGTACGCAGAGCGCGCGCGGTGCGGCCGTTGCGGCCGATCACCTTGCCGAGGTCGTCGGGGTGGACCCGAACCTCGAGCACGCGGCCGCGACGCAGGTTGCGCGAGGCGACCTGCACATCGTCAGGGTTGTCGACGATGCCCTTCACGAGGTGCTCGAGAGCCTCCTCGAGCATGCTCAGGCCTCGGTCGACGCGGACTCGGCAGCAGCCTCGTCCTTCTTCTCAGCCTTCTTCTTCTGGGTGATGGCCTCACCCTTGCCCTCGTCGTCGCCACCGAGGGCGTCGAACACCGGGCGAGCAGCCTTCGGCTCGGCCACGAGCAGCGGAGCCGGGGCGGGCAGGCCCTTGAACTTCTGCCAGTCGCCGGTCAGCTTCAGGATGGCGAGAACGGGCTCGGTCGGCTGCGCGCCGACACCCAGCCAGTACTGCGCGCGCTCCGAGTCGACCTCGATGCGCGAGGGGTTCTGCACCGGGTGGTACAGACCGATCTCCTCGATCGCACGGCCGTCACGACGGGTGCGGGAGTCGGCGACGACAATGCGGTAGTGAGGCGAACGGATCTTGCCCAGACGCTTCAGCTTGATCTTGACTGCCACGGGAGTGGGTTCTCCTGGATTTGACGTGGTTGGGCACGGCGAGATTGCCGCGTGGGGTTGCGGTACCCGAGTGCCCGATGGACGCGTCAGCCGGAGGCGAGAGGGTTCCTGTGCGGCTGTCGAGTACAGCTAGCCATTGTGCCATACCCAGCGGGTCGCTTTTGGCCGAGGGGGCGGCGAGGGCGTGCGGGCATGGCTGAGAGGCGCCGGGCGCTGCGGTGGCCGTCACGGCGTTGCGCAGCCCGGCGCGCGGGATGCCGTCTGCGCCCACCCGTGCCACCCCAGCGGCACGACTGCCCGCAGACGGCGGGCGGCTCCCTGCGCACGACGCCCGGATTCCGGCAGCCACGAGATGCCGGTGCTCCAGGACCCGCGCCTATGCCGCGCCCACGACCTCCGGGATCCGGAACGGCTTGCCGCAGCCGCCGCAGACGATCGGTGCCTGGGCCAGCACCGACGGGACGACCCGCACGTTACGGCCGCAGTCGCACACCGCCTTCACGCGGACCCCGCCCCCGGACGAGCCGTGCCGGGCCGCCGGGCCGCGGAAGCTCTTCGGGGTGTCGGCGGAGGTGGCTGCCGTGTGGGCCTTGAGGGCGCGCTGCAGCCGCTCGATGGTCGGGCGGTAGCGGCGCTTGGCCTCGGGGTTGAGCGTGACCAGCGAGAAGCCGCTGCTGGGGTGCGGTTCCTCGGGGTGGTCCAGGCCCATCTCCTCGGCGATCGCGAGGAATCTGCGGTTGTGGTAGCGGCCGGCGCGGGACGTGTCGCGTACGCCGCGCGCGGCGGCGATGCCATGGACTGCCTCATGGAGCAGTCGCTCGAAGGAGAGCTCGTGACCGCACGCGGACGACGACTCTCCGATCAGGGACTCTGGCGCGGCAAGGTCCGGCAGCTCGGGGTGGTACCGCTGAATGTCGGCCCACGCCTCTGCCAGCTCTGCGGCGAGAACAGGTGGTGTCTGTGTCGTGCTCACGTAATGACAACGAGCGGGGCCTCGAATGTGTTCCTATTCCGGGCCATCCCAAATAATTTGCACGTACCCGTCAGTTTCCGCTGATGCGTGCCGACGAGGGCGGGTGCGCTGATCTGCGGAGAAACCTCACAGCTCGTCCCAAGCCGGTACGTAGTCCGCTCTACGACCCGGCACGTAGACGGTGTCCACGCGCCGGTGCGGGTGTGATCCGCAGATGCGCAAGGGGCGTTTCGGTCGCTCTCGCAGCGGAACGGCCCTGTATCAGTAAGCGCGCGCGACCACCGCGACGTTACCGGGCGCGTCGTCGGCGTCCGGCACCGACCCGTCGGCAGCGACCAGACACCGTACGGTCACCGCGTGCTCGGCCGGTCCGGCCTCGCCTTCTTCGCCGAGACCCGCCCGGGGAATGCGCGCCCAGCCGCCGGCGCCGACCGCCTCGACGGCTTCCCCGATCGTCGGCACGTCGGCCGTACGGGACTCACGGCGCTCGCGGCACTGGGCGAGCGGGAGCGCCTGGTCCTCCTCCGGGATCGCGGGGAGGAGGGCGACCATCGCCGTGCCGTTCTCCAGGTCACGGGGCCCGACCTCGATGCGTACGGGGACGCCCTTCAGTTCGCGGCCCGCCGCCCGCCAACCGGTCACCGATCCCACGGACCTTGGCCAAAACCGCCTCCTCGCCCTTGATCGTGAGGACGACCACCTGGATCTGCGCCGGCCGCGGCGGGACCCTCAGGCCGTTGTCATCTCCGTGAGTCATCACCAGGGCGCCGATCATGCGGGTGGTCGAGTCCCAGGAGGTCTGCCATGGGCGCGATGGCAGGGGCCCACGTTGCCGGGATGTGAATTCTTTTCGCCCGCATATGCAACCCGCAATCCGGGGCCCCACTACCCCTGGACGAGCGGTCGAGTGCGGAGTTACCTGGCATACGGGGGGAGTGCGAGCGCACGTCACGGGGGCCATGGAATCGGGTACAGGGGCAACTCTCGGCGGATTGGGGCGCTTTACATGACACCTACGCTCGTGCGGCAGCACCCGTCCCCTACGGGCCAGGCGCCCCGTGTGGACCTGTGTGCACGCGCGCGTGACTGGTCCGAGATCCAGGAGCGGATGCTGGTCCCGCTCTACGAGGCCGTCTACGAGCGACTGGAAGTGGGCCCCGGCACACGGTTGTTGGGCCTCGGCTGCGGCAGCGGGCTGGCCCTCTTGATGGCGGCCTCCAGAGGCGCCGCGGTCACCGGTGTCGACCACTCCTCCCCCGAACGGCTGGCTCTCGCGCGGGAGCGGCTGCTCCCGGACGCGTGGGGCACGCGCGCGCGTGCAGGTACCCGTGTCGTCGACGGCTCGCCCGGAGACGTCGTGGCCGCGGGCGACGCGGAGACGCCCGCGTTCACCCTGGTGACGGCTTTCGAGCCGATCGGGTGTCTGGCGGGCGACTCGGAGGGGCTCGGCGGGCTGCTGCAGGCAGCGACACCGCTCGCCGGGCGCGGGGCGCCCGTGGTGCTCGCCGGCTGGGGTCCGCCGGAACGTTGCACCACGTCGACCGTGCTGCGGGTGGCCACCAGGCTGGCGGATCCGCTGCGCAGCACGGGCAGTTGGCGCCCCGCCCTTCGCGACGACCTGGAGGAGGTCGCCCAGCGGGCGGGGCTGAAGCCCGACGGCTCCGGGCGGGTCGCCTGCCCGTTCGGGTACGCGGGCATCGACAGCGCGGTACGGGGCCTGCTGTCGACGGGCCTGTTCGACGCGGCGATCTCCGCGACCGACCAGGCGCAGGTGGACAAGGAGCTGGCGGAGGCCCTGCACCCGTATCGGCGCCGGGACGGGACGGTGTGGATGCCGAACGTGTTCCGGTACCTGATCGCCCGTACCCCCTAGACGCCTTTCAGACGCCGTCGCCCTTCGCCAACCGGGTGATCCCGGCGATCCGGTACGCGTCCGCCTCCTCCAGGGTCTCCCGCTCCAGCAGGGCCCGGGCCAGGGCGTCCAGTTGGCCGCGGTGGTCGGTCAGCTTGCGGCACGCCTCCTCGTAGCACTCGTCGACGATGCGGCGCATCTCGCCGTCGATGACGTCGAGGGTCTGCGGGGCCGCCGCGAGGCCGTAGGCCTGCTGGGCGTCGTTGGGGAGGGCGGAGAGGCGGCCGACGCGCTCGCTCATGCCCCAGCGGGCGACCATGCCGCGCGCGATGTTGGTGACCTGCTCCAGGTCGTTCTCCGCGCCGGTGGTGACGACACCGTAGACGACCTGTTCGGCCGCCATGCCGCCGAGCGCGCCGATGATCCGGCCGCGCAGGTACTCCTCGGTGTACGCGTACTTGTCGGACTCCGGAGTGGAGAGCGTGACGCCGAGGGCCCGGCCGCGCGGGACGATGGTGATCTTGCGGACGGGGTCGGCGCCGGGCTGGAGCATGCCGAGCAGGGCGTGGCCGCTCTCGTGGTAGGCGGTGCGGCGGCGCTCCTCCTCGGGCATCACCAGCGGCCGTTCGGCGCCCAGTTGGACCTTCTCCAGGGCCTCGGAGAGGTCGGTCTGGGTCACCCGCTCCTGCTTGCGTTTGACGGCGAGCAGGGCCGCCTCGTTGGCGAGGTTGGCCAGTTCGGCGCCGGTCATGCCCGGGGTGGTACGGGCGACCTGGCCGAGGTCGACGTCCTTCGAGAGCGGGATCTCGCGGGTGTGGATCCGCAGGATGGCCTCGCGGCCTCCGCGGTCCGGGGGTGAGACCATGACCACCCGGTCGAAGCGGCCGGGGCGGGTCAGGGCCGGGTCCAGGACGTCGGCGCGGTTGGTGGCCGCGATGACGATGACGCCCTCCGAACCGGAGAAGCCGTCCATCTCGGTGAGGATCTGGTTCAGCGTCTGTTCGCGTTCGTCGTGGCCGCCCATGCCGGAGCCGCCGCCGCGGGCCCGCCCGATGGTGTCGATCTCGTCGATGAAGATGATCGACGGCGCCACCTTGCGGGCCTCCGCGAACAGTTCACGCACCCGTGAGGCGCCCACGCCGACGATCATCTCGATGAACTCGGAGGCGGACGCCGAGAAGAACGGCACACCGGCCTCACCGGCGACGGCACGCGCGAGGAGGGTCTTGCCGGTGCCGGGCGGGCCCGCGAGCAGCACGCCCCGCGGCATCTTCGCGCCCATCCTGCGGTAGGCGTCCGGGTTCTTCAGGAAGTCGACGACGTCGTTGAGCTCGCCCTCGACCTCGTCGATGCCCGCCACGTCCTCGAAGGTCGTCCGCTGGGCGCCCGGCTGCAGTTCGACCGGCTTGGGCGGCGTCTTGCGGCCGAGCATCCCGCCCGCACCGCCCAGCCCCGCGCTCATCCGCCGCGCGACGAACACCCACACCGCGATCAGCAGCAGCATCGGGGCCAACGAGATCAGCAGATTGGCGAGAAAGCTGCGGTGCTGGACGACCGGTTCCGCCGTGACGGTGACGTTGTGCTTCGTCAGGTCGTCCCAGATCTTGTCGCTCGCGAACGTCGGCCGCTCGGTGCTGAACTTGGTGTACTTGCCGCCGCCGTGCGGGTTCTTCTGCTCCTTCTTGAGCTGGCCCTGGATCGCGTTGCCCTTGGCGTAGATCTTGCTGACGTTGCCCGCGTCGACCTGCTTGCTGAACTCGGTGTACGAAATCGTGGGCTCGTTGCCCTCGTTGAAGAACGACAGGATCAGATTCGCGATCAGGTACACGACCAGCGCGGTCAGGATCAGGCTCCACCAGCCGCCGCGCATCTTCCGCCCGTCCGGCGGTTTGGGCGGCTGCTCGGGAGTGCCCTCGGTGCGCCAGGGCTGGTCGGGCGACTTGCGCGGCGGGGCGGGGTTGGTCATAAGCGGACGTTACGACAACACCCCACCCCCGGCACGCGCACCGGGTGAACTCAGCCCATGAACTTCTTGAACTCGTCCGGCAGCTCGAAGTCCTGCGGCGCCTGCTGACCCGGCATGCCGAAGGCGCCTTGGCCCTGAGCGGCGGCGGCCCGGCGTGCGGCCTCCTCCTGCTCCTGCTGCTTGCGCTTCATCGGGTTGCCGGAG
Organism: Streptomyces sp. NPDC001492; assembly: GCF_053597275.1. NCBI lineage: Bacteria > Bacillati > Actinomycetota > Actinomycetes > Kitasatosporales > Streptomycetaceae > Streptomyces > Streptomyces sp. NPDC001492. The sequence continues at coordinate 112,878 of NZ_JBSFHW010000020.1, forward strand.
CGCTGCTTGCCCTTGGCCTTCTTCGGCTGCTTCCTGGCGCGGCCGGCGCCGCCGCCCATCCCCGGAATCCCGGGCATCCCCGGCATGCCGCCGCCCTGGGCCATGCGGGACATCATCTTGCGGGCCTCGAAGAACCGCTCGACCAGGTTCTTGACCGCGCTGACCTCGACGCCGGAACCCCTGGCGATACGGGCGCGGCGCGAGCCGTTGATGATCGTCGGCTCCTGGCGCTCGGCCGGGGTCATCGACTTGATGATGGCGGCCGTGCGGTCGACGTCCCGCTCGTCGATGTTGTTGATCTGCTCCTTGATCTGGCCCATGCCGGGCATCATGCCGAGCAGCTTGGAGATGCTGCCCATCTTCCTGACCTGCTCCATCTGGGCCAGGAAGTCGTCGAGGGTGAAGTCCTGGCCCTTCTTGGAGGCCAGCTTGGAGGCCATCTTGGCGGCCTCTTCCTCGCTGAACTCCTTCTGCGCCTTCTCGAACAGGGTGGCCAGGTCACCCATGTCGAGGATGCGGGAGGCCATCCGGTCCGGGTGGAAGACGTCGAAGTCGTCCAGCTTCTCGCCGTTCGACGCGAACATGATCGGCTTGCCCGTGACCGAGGCGATGGACAGGGCCGCACCACCGCGGGCGTCGCCGTCCAGCTTGGAGAGGACCACGCCGTCGAAGCCGACGCCGTCGCGGAAGGCCTCCGCCGTGTTGACGGCGTCCTGACCGATCATCGCGTCGACGACGAAGAGGATCTCGTCCGGCGAGACCGCGTCCCGGATGTCCGCGGCCTGCTGCATCATCTCCTGGTCGATGCCCAGGCGGCCGGCGGTGTCCACGATGACGATGTCGTGGACCTTGGTCTTCGCGTGCTGGATCGAGTCCTTGGCGACCTGGACCGGGTCGCCCACGCCGTTGCCCGGTTCGGGGGCGAAGACGGCCACGCCGGCGCGCTCGGCGACGACGCTCAGCTGGGTGACCGCGTTCGGGCGCTGGAGGTCGGCGGCGACCAGGAGCGGCGAGTGGCCCTCTTCCTTGAGGTGCTTGGCCAGCTTGCCCGCGAGGGTGGTCTTACCGGCACCCTGCAGACCCGCGAGCATGATCACGGTCGGCGGCTGCTTGGCGAACCGCAGGCGGCGGGTCTGGCCGCCCAGGACGGTGACCAGCTCGTCGTTGACGATGTCCAGGACCCGCTGGGCGGGGTACTGCGTGCCGGAGACCTCGGGGCCGAGGGCGCGCTCCTTGACGTTCTTGATGAACGTGCGGACGACGGGCAGGGCCACGTCCGCTTCGAGCAGCGCGATACGGATCTCACGCGCGGTGGCGTCGATGTCCGCCTCGGAGAGCCGTCCCTTGCCGCGCAGGTTCTTGAAAGTCGCTGAGAGGCGATCGGAGAGAGTATCGAACACGGCGGCGTCGGTCCTCGGGGTCGGTGGCAGTATGAGCGTCTTCCAGGGTATCCGGCCGCGCAAGACAATCGTCCCCGCCCGGTGGATACGACGGACGGGACGGGCGACCTGCGCCGGTGACGGCGGCGCTCCGCGTCGGCGGGGCCGGGCGGCCTCGACGCCGGCGCCCAAGGGATGGAACGACACCGACGCCCGGGACCGCACCCGCGCAGACGGGCCCCGATCAGCGCCTGGGACGCCCCTGCGTCACCGCCTCACCCCCGCAGCGTCTCCTCCAGCTTCCGGGCCACGGCCGACGCCTCGTCGCCCGGCAGAGGCGCGCCCTCGGGCCCGGTCACGTAGAAGGCGTCCACGGCGTTCGCGCCCAGGGTGGAGACATGTGCGCTGCGCACCCGTACGCCCGCGTCCTCCAGCGCCCGCCCGATGCGGAACAGCAGGCCGGGGGCGTCCTGCGCCCGCACCTCGATCACGGTGGCCAGCCGGGAGGCGGCCGAGGCGACCGTCACCCGCGCCGGCGGCGCCACGACACCCCGGCGGCGCGGATACGCGGCGTCGCGCTCGGCGAGACGCCCGGCGATGTCCAGGGACCCGTCCAGCGCCCGTACGAGGTCCGCCCGCAGCCGGGCCGCCTGGGGCAGTGAGCCGTACTCGGCGGCGACCCGCCAGTCCAGCAGCAGGACCGAGCCCTCGACGCCGTCCGGCAGGTCCAGGGTGCGCAGCTCGGCGGTGCGCACGGTCAGCCGGTGCATGGCGAGGACACCGGCCACCGCGGGCAGCACGCCGTCCTGGTCCGGTACGGCGATGAGCAGTTCGACGCCGAGCGGCTCCGGGTCGCCGGAGGGCTGTTCCTCCGCCGGCGGCTCGGTCTGGGCGCGCAGGGACAGCACCGGGCTGCCGGTGGCGAGCGCCTCGATGGCGAGCCGCTCCTGCTCGGCGGTGGGCGCGGCGGCCTCGGGCTCGTCGAGTACGTCCCCGGCGAGGACGGCGGCGACCCGCTTGACCAGGTCGGCGACGAGCGAGCCGCGCCAGGACGACCAGGCGGCCGGTCCGGTGGCCAGGGCGTCCGCCTCGGTCAGCGCGTGCAGCAGCTCCAGGGTGGACTGCGAGCCGACCGCCTCAGCGACCGAGCGGACGGTGGCCGGGTCCTCCAGGTCGCGGCGGGTGGCCGTCTCGACCAGCAGCAGATGGTGGCGTACGAGCGTGGCGAGCACGGCCACCTCGTCGCGGTCGAAGCCGATCCGGGCGGCCACGTCCTTGGCGATGATCTCGCCGGCCACCGAGTGGTCGCCGGGCCAGCCCTTGCCGATGTCGTGCAGCAGCGCGGCGACCAGGAGCAGGTCGGGACGGTGGACGCGGCGGGTGAACTCGGAGGCGCGTACGGCCGTCTCGATGAGGTGCCGGTCGACGGTCCAGATGTGGACGGCGTTGCGCTGCGGGCGGCAGCGCACCCGCTCCCAGTCCGGAAGCAGCCGCGTGATCAGGCCTTCCGCCTCCAGCGCCTCCCAGACGTCGACGGTGGGGTGCCCGGAGCCGAGCAGGGTGACCAGCTGTTCGCGGGCCTCGGCGGGCCAGGGCGTGGGCAGGGGGCGCACGGCCGCCGCCATACGCCGTACGGCGTGCAGGGAGAGCGGGAGGCCGGCCTGCGCGGCGGCGGCCGCGGCGCGCAGCGGCAGCACGGGGTCGCGCTCGGGGCGCGCGGCCCGGGCGAGCACCACCTCGCCGTCCTGCTCGACCACGCCCTCGGCCAGCGGGGAGCGCTCGGGGACGGGCTTTCCGCCGCCGAGCATGGCGCGCAGCCGCGGCCGTACGGCGCGCGACCGCAGCACGCGGGCCACTTCGCGCCAGGTGACGTCACTGGCGTACGAGATGACGCGTGCGGCCTCGTAGACCTGGCGCAGCAGGGTGTCGGCGTCGAGCAGACCCAGCTCGGCGGCGACCTGGTCCTGCTCCTGCAGCGCGAGCCGGTCGGTCGCCCGCCCGGTCGTCAGGTGCAGGGCGTCGCGTACGTCGAGCAGCCGGCGCCGGGCGTCGTCGAGGCCCTCGCGCGGGGCGTCGGCGAGCCAGGAGGCGGCTACGGCACGCAGGGTGGTGGCGTCACGCAGACCGCCGCGGGCCTCCTTCAGGTCCGGCTCCAGCAGGTACTGCAGCTCGCCCTGGCGCTCGGCGCGCTCGGCGCAGAGTTCCTGGAGTTCGGGGAGACGTTTCGGCGCCTGGTTGCGCCAGTCGGCGAGGACGGCCGTCCGCAGACCGGCCGTCAGGCCCAGGTCCCCGGCGATGTGGCGGGCGTCCAGCAGACCGAGCTGGACCTTCAGGTCCTCCGCGGCCGTCTTGCGGGCCTCGGCGGGGGTGCGCACCGAGTGGTCGAGGGCCAGGCCGAGGTCCCACACCGGGTACCAGATGCGGTCGGCCAGGGCGGCGACCGCCTTGGGGTCACTGCCGTCGTGGAGGAGGAGCAGGTCCAGGTCGCTGCGTGGCGAGAGCTCACCGCGGCCGTAGCCGCCGACGGCGACCAGGGAGACCCCGCGCAGTCCCTCGGCACCCGCGGCGAACAGCCCCGTCAGCCAGTCGTCCGTCAGCTCGGACAGGGCGGTACGGCGCGGCGGCCCGGACTGCGCCCCCTCGGTGAGGAGGTGCAGCCGGGCCGCCGCGTAGCCGCTGGGTCCCGAGTCTTCCGCTTCCTTGTGCACGTCCGTGCTCGACACCCAGCAGCTCCTGTCCTTCTTTTCCTTTAGAGCGCGTCCGGGCCGCGCTCGCCGGTCCGGACCCGTACGGCCGTCTCGACCGGGAGGGACCAGACCTTGCCGTCACCGATCTTGCCGGTTCGGGCCGCCTTGACGATGACGTCGATCAGCTGCTCGGCGTCGTCGTCCTCGGCCAGCACCTCGATACGGATCTTGGGGACCAGATCGACGGTGTACTCGGCACCGCGGTAGACCTCGGTGTGACCCCGCTGACGACCGTAGCCGCTCGCCTCGGTGACCGTCAGGCCGTGGACTCCGAAGGCCTGCAGGGCCTCCTTGATCTCGTCGAGCCGGTGGGGCTTCACGACGGCGGTGATGAGCTTCATGCGTCAACCTTCTTGCTCTCCGTGGCGGCCAGGACCGAGGGGGCGGATCCGGCGACGCCGCCACCCGCGCCGCTGAAGTCGTACGCGGTCTCGGCGTGCTCCGCCTGGTCGATACCGGAGATCTCCTCGTCCTCGGTGACCCGCATCCCGATGGTCTTGTCGAGGAGGAAGGCGAGGACCGCGGAGGCGATCAGGGAGTAGGCGAGGACCGCGCCGACACCGGCGAACTGCTTCCACAGCTGGGTGAAGGAGTGGTCGCCGTAGAAGACACCGGTCGCCGTGGACTGGCCCTTGCCGGTGGCGAAGAAGCCGATGAGCAGGGAGCCGATGATGCCGCCGACCATGTGGACGCCGACGACGTCGAGGGAGTCGTCGTAGCCGAACTTGTACTTCAGGCCCACGGCCGCGGCGCAGGCGACACCGGCGATGGCGCCGACGGCGATCGCGCCGAGCGGGGAGACCGCACCACCGGACGGGGTGATCGCGACCAGACCGGCGACCGCACCGGAGGCGGCGCCCAGCGTGGTGAACGCGCCGTGGCGGATCTTCTCGTAGGCGAGCCAGGCCAGCATGGCGGCGGCGGTGGCGACCTGCGTGTTGACGAACATCAGCGCGCCGACGCCGTCGTCGTTGCCGAGCCACGAGCCCGCGTTGAAGCCGAACCAGCCGAACCACAGCAGACCGGCACCGAGCATGACCAGCGGGAGGCTGTGCGGGCGCATCGGGTCCTTCTTGAAGCCGACGCGCTTGCCGATGACCAGGATGACGCCGAGAGCCCCCGCACCGGCGTTGATGTGGACCGCGGTACCACCGGCGAAGTCGATCACGCCCAGCTTGAAGGCCCAGCCGTCAGCACCCCACACCCAGTGGGCGACCGGGACGTAGACGACCGTGAGCCACAGGGCGACGAACAGCGCCCAGGCCGAGAACTTCACGCGGTCCGCGAGGGCGCCGCTTATCAGGGCCGGAGTGATGATGGCGAACATCATCTGGAAGACCATGAAGACGAAGATCGGGATGGTGTAGCCGGGCCACAACTCCGTCAGACCGACCTTGCGGAGGCCGAACCAGTCGGAGTCCCAGCCGATGAGGCTGTTGTTCGTACCGAAGGCGAGGGAGAAGCCGTAGAGCACCCAGAGAATGGTGACGATTCCGATGCTGATGAAGCTCATCATCAGCATGTTGAGGGTGCTCTTGACGCGGACCATGCCTCCGTAGAAGAAGGCGAGGCCCGGCGTCATGATCAGTACCAGGGCGGATGCAATCAGCATGAAGCCTGTGTTCGCGGAGGACAGCTTGGGTGCCTCCGCGGCAAGCGTGATGGCTGGTGCCATCGGCGTCTCCTCGTCGTTGGTACGGCCCCGTGCGGGCGAAGCCTGAAGCGGTCATGAGGGGTGGGCCGGTTATGCGCCATGAGATTGGCGCAGCGCGGTTTCGTTGGAAGCCCCTCGTTGTTTCGCCGCCGTGACGAAGGCGCCCTGTGTGTTACGCCTCGATGAACTGCCGGATGTCGGGTGCGTTCATCGTTATCGTGGCGCAACCTTCACCGAAGGTGAAAACCGGCCACGGGCGGCCTTCCGATGACCTGGCATGGGGGGAGCCGAGTCGGGCAGTTCGGGAGGGCCGGCCGTGGCCGGGGTCAGGGGATTTCATACCGCCTCGGCGGTCTCGGGGAGCTCGACGGCGAGCTTCTCGGTGAGGTCCACGACCTCGGCGAGGTCCCCGAAATCGCGTACGGCCGTGTCGACCGTCTTTCGGATACGAGTGTTCACGCGCTCGGAGCGGACCTTCTTGGCGATGTGCATGGCCTGCTCGGCCAGCACCGCGCTCCGCTCGGGCTCACGCTGCAGCAGGTGCACCGTGGCCATGCCGATCAGGTTCAGTGCATACGAGCGCTGGTGCTCGGTGTCCCGGGAGAACAGCTCGACGGCCCGCTGCATCACGGGCTCGGCGAGGGACGCGTAGGTGGGGCTGCGGCCCGCGACATAGGCGAGGTCGCGGTAGGAGTGGGAGTTCTCGCCGTGCAGCTCCGCCTCGGAGAAGAAGCGGATCCAGTCGGGGTCCGGCTCGTCCCACTCGTCCGCGTCCGCGAAGGTGTCCTCGGCCATCCGGACCGCCCGCTTGCACTTGCCGGGCTGCCCCATGTTGGCGTAGGCGCGGGCCTCCATCGCATACAGCATCGACTGGGTGCGGGGGCTCGCGCAGTCCCGGCTGCCGTACTGCGCGAGGTGGATCAGTTCCAGCGCGTCGTCCGGCCGGCCGAGGTGGATCATCTGGCGGCTCATGCTGGAGAGGATGTACGAGCCGAGCGGCTTGTCGCCGGCTTCCTTGGCCGCGTGCAGGGCGAGGACGAAGTACTTCTGGGCGGTCGGCTGGAGTCCGACGTCGTACGACATCCAGCCGGCCAGCTCCGCCAGCTCCCCGGCGACCTTGAACAGCTTCCTGGTGGTGGCCTCGGGCTGGGGCTCCTGGAGGAGGTCCGTCACCTCGTGCAGCTGGCCGACGACCGCCTTGCGGCGCAGGCCGCCGCCGCACTGGGCGTCCCACTGCCGGAACATCACCGTCGTGGACTCCAGGAGGTCCAGCTCGGGCTTGGAGAGCCGGCCGGGCCGGCGGGGCGCGGCCGGCGGCTCCGGCTCCGACTGCGGGGCCTGGGGCGAGGGCACCAGCCAGCGCTGCATGGGCTCGATGAGGGACGGGCCCGCGGACAGGGCCAGCGAGGTCCCGAGGAAGCCGCGCCGCGCCAGCATCAGGTCGCTGCGCGAGAACTCGCTGAGCAGGGCCACCGTCTGCGGGCCCGTCCAGGGCAGGTCGACGCCGGACACGGAGGGTGACTGCCGCGCCGCGCGCAGGCCGAGGTCCTCGACGGAGACCACACAGCCGAAGCGCTCGGAGAACAGCTCGGACAGGATCCTGGGGATCGGCTCGCGGGGGTTCTCGCCGTCCAGCCAGCGGCGCACCCGGGAGGTGTCCGTGGAGATGTGATTGGCGCCCAACTGGCGAGCCCTGCGGTTGACTTGGCGGGCGAGTTCGCCCTTCGACCAGCCGCTGCGCACGAACCAGGACGTGAGCAGCTCGTTGGGGCGCTTGTCCGTGCTGGTCGCGGTCGTCCCGCTTCCGCCGTTGCCGCTCACTGGAACGCCCCCATCCCTGAGACCACTTGTCGCCGAGTGCGCCAAGCCCTATCAGAATGCCGGTACATACAGCCGCCCGTCCGCCGGTTCTCACCCTTCGAACGGGATGCCTACTTGCCTCCGGCATACCCACGAGTGCATGTGCCCCCAGGACTCGTGCACTTACAGTAATCCTACGATCACTCGTCCAGCCATGGCGATCCCGGAAACGCCACCATTCGCCACCCCTTCGAATGAACTCAGTGTCGCCTCGGCGCGATTCACTTGACATAGACCAACCCGGAGTAGGCGGAGCGATGCACTCAGGGGCGTACGCCGCCTAGTTCACCACCCGGGGCACTTCGAGCGCCGCCCGGACCACGCGGGGCCGATGCATCCGGAACACAGGGTCACGATCCGCATCCGCGTCGTAACCACCGGCGCGTCGGACCCGTTGGAGGGGGCATGGGCTTCACGATCGGCGGCATCCGGGAGATCCGCTCCGGCTCGCGTCGGCGCGGCCGCTCCTCGGAGTGCACCGCCGTCGCCGAGTTCACGGGGCTCTGGGGCTGGGACGCGGTCCCGGGAGCCCGGGCCGCGGCGGGCGCCTGTTCCTGCGGCCGGGCGGATTGCAGCGCACCGGGGGCGCATCCTCTGGAGTTCGCGCCCCAGGTCCAGGCCGGCGCCACGCTCGACGAAGTGATCAAGGCCTGGGGCGAGTTCCCCGGGGCGTCGGTGATGCTCGCGGTCGGCCGGGCGTTCGACGTCATCGAGGTGGCCGAGCCCGCCGGGCGCCGCGCCCTGGTCCGCCTGGAGCGCATGGGCCTGCCCGTCGGGCCGGTCACCGCGACCCCCGAAGGCCGCGCCCAGTTCTTCGTCGCCCCCGGAGCAGCCGCCGAACTCCCCGAGCTGCTGTACCGCATGGGCTGGGACGACCCGACCTCCCTGGACCTGCGGGGCCTCGGCCCCGGCACGTACATCACGGCCCCGCCGTCCGACCGGGGCGGCCTGGGCCCGGTGCGCTGGCTGCGGCCGCCCGCCCTGGACTCGGCCACGAAACCGCCGGCGGCACGGCTGCTGCTGGGGACGCTGGCTTATGTGGCGCATCGGTCGCGGGCTTAGCCGTATCTGCACAGACGCACACAGCGAAGCGCCCGTCTCCCCACTGCACCTTGGGAAACGGGCGCTTCTTCGGCCACAGACCACATACCGACTCTGGTAGGTGGGGGGTCACTCTCCGATAAGGGCGTCAACGAACGCCTCCGGCTCGAACGGCGCCAGGTCGTCGGCGCCCTCGCCGAGACCCACCAGCTTGACCGGCACGCCCAGCTCGCGCTGGACCGCGATCACGATGCCGCCCTTCGCCGTACCGTCCAGCTTGGTGAGCACGATGCCGGTGATGTCGACGACCTCGGCGAACACCCGGGCCTGCACCAGGCCGTTCTGCCCGGTCGTCGCGTCGAGGACGAGGAGGATCTCGTCCAGCGGGGCGTGCTTCTCGACGACGCGCTTGACCTTGCCGAGCTCGTCCATGAGCCCGGTCTTGGTGTGCAGGCGCCCGGCGGTGTCGATGAGGACGACGTCGGAGCCCATCTGCTTGCCCTCCTTCACCGCATCGAAGGCGACGGAGGCGGGGTCGCCGCCCTCCGGCCCGCGCACGGTGTGGGCACCGACCCGCTCACCCCAGGTCTGGAGCTGGTCGGCGGCGGCGGCACGGAAGGTGTCGGCGGCGCCGAGGACGACGCTGCGGCCGTCGGCGACCAGGACGCGGGCCAGCTTGCCGGTGGTGGTGGTCTTGCCGGTGCCGTTGACCCCGACGACCATCACGATGCCGGGCTTGCTGGTCTCGGGCTCGGTCCTGACCGTGCGGTCGAGGTCGGTGCCGACCAGCTTGAGGAGTTCCTCGCGCAGCAGGCCGCGCAGCTCGGCGGGGGTGCGGGTGCCGAGCACCTTCACCCGCGCGCGCAGGCTCTCGACCAGCTCCTGGGTGGGCGCCACGCCGACGTCGGCGGTGAGCAGCGTGTCCTCGATCTCCTCCCAGGTCTCCTCGTCGAGGTGCTCGCGCGACAGGAGCGTGAGCAGCCCCTTGCCGAGCGCGTTCTGGGAGCGGGAGAGGCGGGCGCGCAGACGGACCAGGCGTCCGGCCGTCGGCTCGGGGACCTCGAGCTCGGGGATTTCGAGGACGGGCGGCTCCTCGACGGCGACCGGCGCCGAGCCGTCCGGAAGATCCACCTCCTCTATCGTCCGGCGCGGTTCGTCGCGGGGTGTCTCGGCCTCGTCGCCGACGTGCGGCTCGGCCGGAGGGGCGGTGATGTCGGGCGCGGCGGGCGGCGGCGGGGGCAGCGACTTCTTCCGTCGGCTGCCGATGACGAGTCCGCCGAGCGCGCCGAGCACGACCACGGCGATGACTACAGCAAGGATGACGGTTTCCATAACCCGTCCAGTATCAGTCATGGAGTCCTGCGACACCGCTCTGGATGTCTGACACACCGTCAGCTAACGTCCCCCTGCACACCCGCCCGGTGAAGGGAGACCCCCATGCCCGTCTCCGTCGTACGTTTCAACCTCGTCGAACCCGGCGCCACGCCCGCCTCGCTCGCCGCCCGCTACCGGGCCGCCCTGGAGATGGCCGCGTACGCCGACGAGCGCGGGATCACCACCGTCCAGACGGAGGAGCACCACGGCGTCGGCAACAACTGGCTGCCGTCGCCGTTCGCCTTCGCGGGTGCGGTCTTCGGGGCCACCCGGCGCATCGCGGTCACGGTCTCGGCGGTGATCGGCCCGCTGCACGACCCGCTGCGGCTGGCCGAGGACATCGCCGTACTGGATCTGCTGAGCGGCGGCCGGCTGGTGACCGTCGCCGGGATCGGGTACCGGCCCGAGGAGTACGCGCAGTTCGACGTGGACTGGAAGCGGCGCGGCAGGCTCCAGGACGAGCTGCTCGAGACGGTGCTCAAGGCGTGGACCGGGGAGGAGTTCGAGTACCGGGGCCGTACGGTACGGGTCACTCCGCGGCCCTTCACCGAGCCGCACCCCCTGCTCCTGGTCGGCGGGTCCTCGAAGGCCGCCGCCCGCCGCGCGGCCCGCCTCGGGCTCCCCTTCTTCCCGAGCGCGCATCTGCCGGAGCTGGAGGCGTACTACAAGGAGCGGCTCGTCGAGTACGGCACCGAGGGCTGGACCATGATGCCCGCCGCCGAGACGCCGCTGCTGCACCTCGCCGAGGATCCCGACCGGGCGTGGGCCGAGTACGGCGAGCACTTCCTGCACGAGGCGCGGACGTACGCCTCCTGGCAGTCCGGCGACATCCGCTCGGCGGTGAAGTCGGCGGCCACGAGCGTGGACGAGCTGCGCGCGGAGGGCGTCTACCGGATCCTGACGCCGGACCAGTGCGTGGAGCAGGGACTGGACAACCTCGTGCTGCATCCGCTGGCCGGCGGGATGCCGGTGGAGGAGGGATGGCGGAGTCTGCGGCTGTTCGCGGAACGGGTGCTTCCGGCGCTGGGGGCCGAGCCGGGGCGATAACCGGTGGTCGGGCGGGGCCCGGCGGTGGTCCACTGCGGCCATGAGTCTGCTGGTGGACGTGTTCGTCCGGGAGCCGGACGGCAGGATGCGGATACTCGACGTGCCGGACGACGTGTACCAGTCCGGGGGGTTCGAGTCCTGGCGTACGACGGTGTGGGGATCGGAGTTCGTACGCTCGCTGGGCGCCCGCTTCCTCCCGGTGCTGGCAGACGACGATCTCTACGTCGAGGCCGGGGATGTGCCGGAGTTCCGGCGCGAGGTCGCCCTGCTGCGCTCCCGTCTCGACGAACTCGCCCACGGCACCGAGCGGCCGCGGACGGTCGAGGAGCACCGGCACCAGATCGAGACCCGGCTGCGGATCATCGAGGAGAGCGTCCGCAAGGCCCTGGAGATCGGCGGTGGCGTCCTCATCTGGTGAGACAAGTGGCCGCCGCCCCCGCCCTGGCAGTGCAGGGCGGGGGCGGCGGACGGTACGGGGAGAGGGGCAGCGGGGACTTGGCCCTTCTCCCCGAGTGCGCGGGGCTGCTCAGCCCATCTCCTCCAGCGCCTTGCCCTTCGTCTCCTTCACGAACTTCAGGACGAACGGGACGGACAGCGCCGCGAAGACCGTGTAGATCACATAGGTCGCGGAGAGGTTCCAGTCGGAGAGCGACGGGAAGCTGGCGGTGATGGCCCAGTTGGCGATCCACTGCGCGGAGGCGGCCACGCCCAGGGCGGCGGCGCGGATCTTGTTCGGGAACATCTCGCCGAGCATGACCCAGACGACCACACCCCAGGACAGGGCGAAGAAGAGGACGAAGACGTGCGCGGCGATCAGGGCGGTCCAGCCCTGCGCGGCCGGCAGCTTGCCGTCGACCAGGTCGTACGAGAAGGCCCAGGCCTCCAGCGCGAGACCGACGACCATGCCGATCGAGCCGATCAGAGCCAGCGGCCTACGGCCGATCCGGTCGACGAAGACCATGGCGATCACGGTGCCGACGATGTTGATGATCGACGTGGTGAAGGAGTAGAAGAACGAGTCCGTCGGGTCGACGCCGACCGACTGCCACAGGGTCGAGGAGTAGTAGAACGCGACGTTGATGCCGACGAACTGCTGGAACACCGAGAGGCCGATACCGATCCAGACGACCGGCTTGAAGAAGAAGCCGCCGCCGAGCAGGTCCTTGAAGGCCGACTTGTGCTCGCTCTTCATCGCGTGCTCGATCTCGTTCACGCGGGCGTCCAGGTCGCCGTGCTCGCCCTCGACCTCGGCGAGGATCTCGCGGGCACGCTCATGCCTGCCGACGGAGATGAGGAAGCGGGGCGACTCGGGGATGGCGAAGGAGAGCAGGCCGTAGAGGACGGCCGGGATCACCATGACGCCGAGCATGACCTGCCAGGCCTCCAGGCCCATCAGCTTGCCGCGCTGGTCGCCGTCGGCGGCGTTCAGCAGACCCCAGTTGACCAGCTGCGAGATGGCGATGCCGATGACGATCGCGGCCTGCTGGAACGAACCGAGGCGGCCGCGGTACGCGGGCGGGGCGACCTCGGCGATGTAGGCGGGGCCGATGACGGAGGCCATGCCGATGGCGAAGCCGCCGACCACGCGCCAGAGGGCGAAGTCCCACAGCGCGAAGGGCAGCGCAGAGCCGACGGCGCTGACGGTGAACAGCACGGCGGCGATCTGCATGACCCGGATACGGCCGATCCGGTCGGCGATGCGGCCGGCGGTCGCGGCGCCGATGGCGCAGCCGATCAGGGCGATGGCGATGACCTGGGCCAGGGCCGCGGAGCCGATGCCGTAGCGGTCCCGGATGGCCTCGACGGCGCCGTTGATCACGGAGCTGTCGTAGCCGAACAGGAAACCGCCCATCGCGGCCGCCGCCGCGATGAAGGTGACGCGCCCGAGGTGCTCGGGACGAGCCGCTCTGGCTCCTGACTTCTGTGCCTGCACTGTGCTGGTCACGTTCAACTCCTCGGGCCACCGGCAGCGCTGCCGGGTGGGGGACCCTTCCCGGTAGGTAATACCTGAAGGTAAAAACAACGTTGCCGAGACTATGCCTTCAAGTTTCGAAGTCAAGAGGTCACCCCTGTGACTTTTTAGCGCACCCGTGACGGGAATGTGTTCAACTCTTGAAGAGAATGTTCAGCCCAGACGCCGACTGAGGTCAGCGCAGCCGCTGGCTGATGACCTTCGACACACCGTCGCCCTGCATCGAGACGCCATACAGCGCGTCGGCGACCTCCATGGTCCGCTTCTGGTGGGTGATCACGATCAGCTGCGAGGCTTCCTGCAGCTCCTGCATGATGCGGATGAGCCGCTGCAGGTTGGTGTCGTCGAGCGCGGCCTCGACCTCGTCCATGACGTAGAACGGGCTCGGCCGGGCCTTGAAGATCGACACCAGCAGCGCCACGGCGGTGAGCGAGCGCTCACCGCCCGAGAGCAGCGACAGCCGCTTGACCTTCTTGCCCGGCGGACGGGCCTCGACGTCGACACCCGTGGTGAGCATGTTGTCGGGGTCGGTCAGGATCAGCCGTCCCTCACCACCCGGGAACAGCCGGCTGAAGACGCCCTCGAACTCGCGGGCGGTGTCCCGGTAGGCCTCGGTGAAGACCTGCTCCACGCGCTCGTCGACCTCCTTGACGACCTGGAGCAGGTCGGCGCGGGTCTTCTTCAGGTCTTCCAGCTGTTCGCTGAGGAACTTGTGGCGTTCCTCCAGTGCGGCGAACTCCTCCAGGGCGAGCGGGTTGACCTTGCCGAGCTGCTGGTAGGCCCGCTCGGCCGCCTTGAGCCGTTTCTCCTGCTCGGCGCGGTGGAAGGGCCTCGGCTGGTTGCGGGGGTGCTCCGGGTCCTCGGGCAGTTCCTCGCCCTCGGCGGGCGGTGAGGGCGGTACGAGCTGGTGCGGGCCGTACTCGCTCACGAGCCCGGCCGGCTCCACGCCCAGCTCCTCCAGCGCCTTGTTCTCCAGCTGCTCGATCCGCATGCGCTTCTCGGCGCCGAGCACCTCGCCGCGGTGGACGGAGTCGGTGAGCTTGTCCAACTCGGCCTTGAGATCGCGGCCGGTGGTGCGGGCGGCGGCGAGCTCCTGCTCCCGGCGGGCCTTGGCGGCGTCGGCCGCGGTGCGTTCCTCCTCGGCGCGGGCGAGGGAGACCTCGACGTGCGCGAGCAGCTGCCGGGCGCCGGAGGCGACGGCTTCCGCCACGGACGCCTCGTACTTGAGGCGCGCCCGGCGCTGCTCGGCACGCGCGCGTGCGTCACGTTCCGCTCGGGCGGCGCGGTCGAGGGAGTCGGCACGGCCGGCGAGTCCTTTGACGCGCTCTTCGTGGGTACGGACCTGGAGGCGGGCCTCCATCTCGGTCTGACGGGCGTTGGCGCCGTCGGCGGCGAGACGGTCCCGTACCGAGGTGTCCGGTTCCTCCTCGACGGGCATCTCCTCGGCGACGGCGAGGCGTTCGGCGAGGACCTCGGCCTCTTCGAGGGCCTTGTCCAGCGCGTCCTGCGCCCGCGCGGCAGCGGCGACGGTGCGCTCCGCTTCGCCCGCCGCGCCCCGTGCCTGCCCGGCGAGCCGGCCCAGCTGCTGCGCTACGGCCGACTTCTCCCGGTCGGCGGCACGGCGCCGCTCCCCCAGCTCCTCGACCGCCGCGGCGCACTCCTTGCGCCGCTCGCCCGCCGCGTGCTGTGCCTCAGTGAGTTCCTCGCAGCGCACGGCCAGCTCTTCGAGCTCGGCGGCGGCCTCGTCGACGGAGGCCTGTACCTCCAGCAGGCTGGGGGCGCCGGCGGAGCCGCCGTGGGCGAAGTGGGCGCCGAGGAGGTCGCCTTCGACGGTTACGGCGGTGAGGTCTGGTCGTCTGTAGACGAGCTCTTCCGCGTCTTCGAGGGTGGCGACCACGACGATGCCGGCGAGGAGACGGCGGATGGCGGGCATGAGGTCGGAAGGGGCTCGAACCAGGTCTGCCGCGTAAGGTCGTTGGGCGTCTGCGGGTTCATCGTGGCTGGTCGCGCCCAGCGGCGGAGCCGCATGGTGATACAGCCCCGCGCCCCTGAGGTCCGCTGCCCTACCGGTGTCTTCCGGCGCACCCGCCAACAACAGCGACGCCCGGCCGCCGTCCTGTTTGCGGAGCAAGCGGATCGCGTCCGCCGCGGCCGACGGGGACGTCACCGCGAGGGCGTCCGCCGCCGCGCCGAAGGCTGCGGCCAGGGGAACCTCGTACCCCGGAGTGACCGTGAGCAGCTCGGCGGCCGGCCCCAACAGTCCGGAGAGACGATCCTTCGCGCCGAGCAGCGCGCCCGTTCCGTCCTTGCGGCGCAGTCCCAGTGCCAGGGCCTCGTGGCGGGCCCGGGTCGCGGCTCGGCTGCGCTCCGCCGCGGTGGCCGCCTCGCGGGCGGCGGTCAGGGCTGCCTCCGCCTCCGCCAGCTGCTGTTTTGCCGCCGCGTGCTGCTCGGCCAGTTCCGCGTCGCCCGCGTCGAGGCCGTCGACCTCGGCCTTGAGCGCCTCGTACTCCTCCTGGGCCGCGACGGCCCGCTCCTGCGCCTCGTCCCGGGCCGCGGCCAGGCGGTCGATCTCCGCCTGGGCGGAGGCGGCCCGCGAACGGGCCGCGCCCACCTGCCCGTTGAGCCGGGCGAGGCCCTCGCGACGGTCAGCGATGGCGCGGGCGACGTCCTTCAGACGCCGTTCCTCCTGCGTGAGTTCGCGCTCCAGCTCGGCCCGGTGCGCGACCGTGTCCTCCAGAGCCCGCTCGGCCGCCTCCAGAGCTGCCTCGAGCTCGGCCTCCTGCTCACGGATACGGGCGGCCTCGCGCTCCATGTCCTCGGGGTCGCGACCGCGCCGCTCCTCCGGCGGCGCCGACGTCGCGCTCTTCACCCGCGCGTCGGCCAGCGAGATCGTGCCGCGCACCCGCTCGGCCAGCTGCGACAGCTCGTACCAGGTCTGCTGGGCCCGCTGGAGCCGGGGAGCGAGCTGTCGTACCTCGTCCTCCAGGAGCGCCTCGCGCTGCAGTGCCTTCTTCAGCTCCTGCTCGGCGGCTTCCTTGCGTTCCTTGAGCGCGGCCTCGTCCGCGACCTCTGCCTTCAGCGCCTGCCGCAGCCGTACGAGATCGTCGGCGAGGAGGCGCAGACGCGCGTCGCGGAGGTCGGCCTGGATGACGGCGGCCCGCCGGGCGACGGCAGCCTGCCGGCCCAGCGGCTTGAGCTGTCTGCGCAGTTCGTCCGTCAGGTCCTGCACGCGCGCGAGGTTGGCCTGCATCGCGTCCAGCTTGCGGAGGGCCTTCTCCTTGCGCTTGCGGTGCTTCAGCACGCCCGCGGCCTCTTCGATGAAGGCCCTGCGGCCCATCGGGTCGGCGTGCAGGACGGAGTCGAGCTGGCCCTGGCCGACGATGACGTGCATCTCGCGGCCGATGCCGGAGTCGGAGAGGAGTTCCTGGATGTCGAGGAGACGGCAGGTGTCGCCGTTGATCTGGTACTCGCTGCCGCCGTTGCGGAACATGATCCGCGTGATGGTGACCTCGGCGTACTCGATGGGCAGGGCGCCGTCGGAGTTGTCGATGGTCAGGGACACCTCGGCGCGGCCCAGCGGCGGGCGGCCGGTGGTGCCGGCGAAGATGACGTCCTCCATCTTGCCGCCGCGCAGCGACTTGGCACCCTGTTCGCCCATCACCCAGCTCAGGGCGTCCACCACATTGGACTTGCCCGAGCCGTTCGGTCCCACGACGCACGTGATGCCCGGCTCGAACCGGAGCGTGGTCGCCGAGGCGAACGACTTGAACCCGCGGAGGGTCAGGGCCTTGAGGTGCACGCCGCTGGACTCTACCTTCCGCCGGTATCCCACTCCATGAACCCGCGGTTTCACCCTTGAACGTGCAGGGCACACCAAACGTTAAAGAGGGTGAAAGGATGCACGGGGGAAAGAAAGAAGGGACGCCGAAGCGTCCCTTGCAAACTCTGACAACTTAGCGGTTGATACGGGCGGCCCAACCACTGCTGTCGTGGTGCGATGCAGTGATCAGGTGAGCGCAGGCTCCGCCTGGTGTGCGTCGATGCTCTCCATGATCCTGTCGTGAGAAGCGGCAGCCGCGAGCGCGTCGTTCTCCGCCTGGATCCGTACGAGCTCGGATTCCAGGTCCTGGACGCGCTGCTGGAGCCGTCGCATCTCGGCGAGGAGTCGAGGGTCGGAGCCGCCGACGTAACCGAGAAGCGCCTTTGCCATGATGGATGGTCCTCCACACTGAGTGACCGACCGAAGCGGTGTGGGTCGTGAGGGAATCGCACCCGCGGTGCTTGACACTATGGAGTTCATGCTGCCGTTCATCCATGCCAAACAGCTAAGGTGCGCGGGGTGCTTTCAGCGTCTCACCAAAAAGTTTGACGGTCAACACGATCACGCCCTGTATTGGCGGGCAACCCGGGGGCGCGCGGCCTGAAGGCGGCGGCGCTGCGACTCCTGCGGGGCCCTCAGGGCGTGGCGATCATTCTTGGGTGCGCAGCCTGCCACGACAAGCGGTTCTTGGCAACCACCAGGCAATTTCCGCTCCGGGCACCTGCCGACGGCATGTTCGTCCGCTGCCACCGGGGTCGCTTTACAGAATCGCCTCAGCGGATGGCGAAGCCGTCGTACCCTCCGCGCGGTGTGTCCCAGATCTCGGTGACACCCTCGACCCGGCCGGGCGTGTCGTCGCCCCCGAGCCAGTCGAGCAGCCCTTCGCACCGTTCCCGGGGGCCTTCGGCGACCACCTGCACCCGCCCGTCGCCCAAATTGAGAGCAAAACCACTCAGGCCGCCGAGCTCGAGGGCCTTGGCCCGCGTGAACCAGCGAAAACCCACACCCTGGACGCGTCCCCGCACCCAGGCGACCAGCCGCACATCCTCGCTCATGGATGCAACCTAACCGGCCAATGTCTCTCGGGACACATCCTCCTCTGACGCCATGCGGTACCGTCCCCACCCAATGAATCTCATATGAAACTCACTCGATCGGGTGAGTTGGATCACTCAGCAAGATCATATGGGACACGTTGATCGCAAGACGAGGAAGGCCAAGACATGGGACGCCACCGACGCTCCGCCGCCGGCCGCGCCGCCACGGGCCGCGCCACGGGGGTCACAGGTAGGGACGGCTCGTACGCGAGCAGCTACGACCCCCAGCAGTACTCGTACAGCTACGACCCGCCTGAGGCCGACCCGGGTGACGAGCGGCCCGACATGGGCACCGCCCCGTATCTGCACTCCACGGAGTACGCCGAGGCCTCCGCGAGGAGCGCGGCGTACCTGTTCGCCACCGAGGACGACTACGCGACGGTGTTCCCGGAGCACGGGTTCGCTCCCGACAAGGGCTCCCGGCGCGGGGGCCCGCGCCGGCGCCGGAAGAAGGCCGTGACCCCGGTGCGCACCGGCCTGCTCGGGGTCTCCGCCGCCGTCGCCATCGGTACGGTCGCGGTCGCCACGGGTGCGATGCCCGGCCTCGACAACTACAAGCTGGGCGGCAGCGGCAGCTCCGACAAGGTGCAGGCGGCGAACACGCCGACCAACTCGGCGACCGAGCAGGGCGGCACGTCCGGCAGCGCCGCCGGCCGGGACGAGGGCTCCTCGACGAGCCGCGACGCCGACCGCTCGGCCTCGCCCTCGCCGAGCCCGTCGACCTCCTCGGCCGCGCCGACCACCGCGCCGCAGAAGAAGCCGAAAGCCACGCCCACCGAGAAGCCGCAGACGACGCTCCCGCAGCAGCGGACCAAGCCGCCCAAGCAGACCACCCCTCCGGTGACGGTCTCGGCGGCGGCCGCCGCCGAGGCGGAGGTGCTCAAGCTGGTCAACGAGGAGCGGGCCAAGGTCGGCTGCAGCGCGGTCTCCGCCAACAGCACCCTGTCCCATCTGGCGGAGAAGTTCAGCGACGCCATGGCCGCCCAGGGCTTCTTCGACCACACCGACCCCAGCGGCGCCTCGCCGTGGGACCGGGCGGCGAAGCTGGGCATATCCAACCTCGGCGGCGAGAACATAGCCCGGGGCCAGGCCGACGCGGCCGCCGTGATGGAGGCCTGGATGAACAGCCCCGGTCACCGCGCCAACATCCTGAACTGCGACTTCAAGACGCTGGGCGTCGGTGTGCACTTCGGGTCGGGCGGCCCCTGGTGGACGCAGGACTTCGGGTACTAGACGGGGACGACGACGGTGCACTAACTCATGGTTAGTGCAACCTGTCGGTTAGCGCTGCACTCAAGTACGCTTGAGGTATGGACACCACGCAGGAGCTCATGGAGGCGGGCGACCTCCCGTTCAACGTGTTCGCCAAGGCCTGTCCCTCGCGCGGCACGCTGGAGCACGTCACGGGCCGCTGGGGCGGTCTGACGCTCTGCGCCCTGTTCGAGGGTTCCCTGCGCTTCAACGAGCTGCGCCGCCGGGTCGACGGCGTGAGCGAGAAGATGCTCTCGCAGACGCTGCACGCGCTGGAGCGCGACGGCCTGGTGCACCGCGAGGCCCAGCCGACGAACCCTCCCCGCGTGGACTACGAACTCACCCCGCTCGGCCGCGAGGTCGCCGAGCGGCTGCTGGCCCTCGTCCATCTGCTGGAGGGCCGCATGGACGACGTGCTCGCGGCCCGCGAGCGTTACGACACCACGCGCGGCGGCCTCTGACACTTCGGGCAGAAGTAGCTGGACCGGTTCATCCAGGGGCGCCGGCGCATCGGTGTGGCGCACCTCTTGCAGGGCAGACCCTCACGGCCGTACGCGTCCAGCGACCGGTCGAAGTAGCCCGACTCCCCGTTGACGTTGACGTACAGGCTGTCGAAGCTGGTGCCGCCCACGGCGAGCGCCTGGTTCATCACATCCCTGGTGTGGCCGAGGAGTTCGGCGGTGCGCGGGCGGGTGAAGGTCGCGGTGGGGCGTTCGTAGTGGATGCGGGCGCGCCAAAGGGCCTCGTCCGCATAGATGTTGCCGACCCCGCTGATCAACGACTGGTCGAGCAGGGCCCGTTTGATGGTGCTGCGCTTGCGGCGCAGCGCCTGGTGGAAGGCCTCGTCGTCGAACAGCGGGTCCAGGGGGTCGCGCGCGATGTGGGCGATGACGTCGGGCAGGCCCTCGGGGGTGTTGTCGTGCAACGACAGGCCGCCGAAGGTGCGTTGGTCGACGAAGCGGAGTTCGGTGGCGAGGTCGTCGGCGAAGCGTACGCGGATCCTGAGGTGCTTCTCGTCGGGGGCAGCGTTCGGCTGGACCAGCAGCTGGCCGCTCATGCCGAGGTGGGCGAGGACCGACTGGTGGGTGTCCTCCAGGGGCAGCCACAGGTACTTGCCGCGGCGGCTGGGCACGCCGATGCGATGGCCCTTGAGGCGGTGCGCGAAGTCGTCGGCGCCGGCCACATGACGGCGTACCGCACGCGGGTGCAGCACCTCGGCGTCGGCGACGACACGATGGGCGACCCACCGCTCCAGACCGCGCCGGACGACCTCGACCTCGGGCAACTCGGGCATCGGACCCCCGTACGGGCTGTGGATGAGCCGAGCGCCCGCCCCGGGGAGGGACGGACGCTCGGGTCGCTGTTCGTCAGAAGGAGACGTCGGTAGGTGACGTCGGTCAGGCGGAGACGGACGACGGTCCTTCGCCGTCCTGGGCAGCGTTCTCGGCTGCGGCCTTCTCGGCCGCCACCCTGGCGCGCTCGTCCGCCGCGGCCCGGATGGACCGCCACGCGGATTCCGCGGCCTGCTGCTCCGCCTCCTTCTTGCTGCGGCCGGTGCCGGTGCCGTACGAGACGCCTCCGACGCGGGCGGCAGCAGTGAAGGTCTTCTCGTGGTCGGGGCCGGTCTCCGTGACCAGGTACTCGGGCACGCCGAGGCTCTCGGTCGCGGTGAGCTCCTGGAGACTGGTCTTCCAGTCCAGGCCGGCTCCGAGGTTGGAGGACTTCTCGATCAGCGGGTCGAAGAGCCGGTGGACGAGCTCGCCCGCCGCTTCAAGCCCCTGGTCGAGATAGACAGCGCCGATCACCGCTTCAAGGGTGTCGGCGAGGATGGACGCCTTGTCCCGGCCGCCCGTGCCCTCTTCGCCCCGGCCGAGCCGGATGAAGGAGCCCAGGTCGAGCCCGCGGCCCACCTCCGCCAGCGCACGCGAGTTGACCACCGCGGCCCGCAGCTTGGCCAGCTGGCCCTCGGGCAGGTCGGGGTGGGTGCGGTACAGCGTGTCCGTGACCACGAGACCGAGCACGGAGTCCCCGAGGAACTCCAGCCGCTCGTTGGTCGGCAGACCGCCGTTCTCGTACGCGTACGAACGGTGGGTCAGCGCGCGCACCAGAAGGGCGGACTCGAGCTTGTACCCGAGCCGCCCTTCCAGAAGCGTGTGGGACGAGGCCGTGTTGTCCGACTTTTTCCTGGCGGTTGGGTCCGCCATGGCGTCATCCGCCTTCTTGGCAGTGGACACGGTCCCTCTCACCAGCCGCTCAGACCTCGAGGACCTGGCGCTTGTTGTAGGTGCCGCAAGACGGGCACGCGATGTGCTGCAGCTTGGGCTCGTGGCAGCGCTCGCACGCAACCAGGGTGGGGACCGCAGCCTTCCACTGCGACCGGCGGTGGCGCGTGTTGCTGCGCGACATCTTCCGCTTCGGAACAGCCACGGCTACTTCTCCTGCTTCTCGTCGACGCCCGCATCGGCGCCGCTCATGTCGTCCTTCTCGCCGTCTCCGAGTGAACCGGCGAGTCCCTGCAGTGCCGCCCAACGGATGTCGACGGCGTCATGGTGGTGGTCCGGGTCGTCCGTGAGTCGCGCTCCGCACTCGGAGCACAGGCCCAGACAGTCGTCCTGGCACACCGGCTGCATCGGCAGTGCGAGCACCACCGCATCGCGCAGCACGGGCTCGAGGTCGAACAGGCCGTCCTCGATGAAGAGCCTGTCCTCGTCTTCCTCGGCGTCGTCGACCGGCTCCGCTTTGGGGCGGCCCCGGTCATCGGCGTCAGGGTACGAGAACATCTCCTGGAATTCCGCTTCGACGTCCAGCTGAAGCGGCTCCAGACACCTTACGCACTCCCCCTCGGCCTGTGCACGGGCGGTGCCTGTGACAAGCACCCCTTCCATGACCGACTCAAGGCGGAGTTCGAGCTCCACCGGGGCGCCTTCCGGCACTCCGACGACTCCCGCGATACCGAGGTCCTTGGGAGCGTCGACCGTGCGGGTCAGGCGCTGCAGCGCACCGGGCCGCCGCCCCAGCTCGTGTGTGTCGAACACGAGAGGCTTGCGGTGGTCGAGGCGGGCGTTCAGAGCCATTCCTGCTTTCGGTCTTCCAGCTCAGGGGGACGCTGCCCTTCGGTGTCCCCGGGCAGCGCTGATCGCGGACGTGCACGCGACCGAAGAGCCAGGATACTGGACCTTTCGCTCACGGCCCAATCCGGTGGCTGCTTACTGGCCGCGCCCCTGTTCGTAGGCCCTCAGCTGCTCAGGCGTGATCATGCCGGTGTCGAAGAGACTGGTCTCGTCGAGGGCGTACGACTGGTGCTCCTGGGGCTGCTGGTGCGCCTGCTGCATCTGGTTCGGGTCGTACGCCGGCTGCTGGCCGGTGTCGTAGCCCTGGTAGGCATACGGATCGGCCTGCTGGTAGCCGTAGGCGTCCTGCTGGCCGTAGGACTGCTGCTGGTACGCGCCGCCGTACGGGTCGGTCTGCTGCTGATAGCCGTACGCCGGCTGCGGCTGGGCGTAGTCCTGCTGCTGGGCGGGCTGCTCGGCCTGGGGCTTCGGCTCCGCGACGGCGGCGAGGTCGGCCAGGTAGTCGGCGTCGCTGGAGTGCTGGAAGGACGTGGAGTCGTCGGCGAGGGCGCCGAGGTCGTCGGTGGCGATACGGCCGTGCAGCTTCTGGCGGCCGCGGCCGACGGCCTCCAGGGTCTTGGCGAGGACCGCCTCGAAGGCGCCCAGCTTGGCGTCGACGTAGGCGTCGGCGTCCTTGCGCAGGGTCTCGGGGTCGTGGCTGCGCTCGGGGGCGTCCTCGTCCTCGTAGCCCTGCTCGTCGACGCCCGGGCCGGTGCCGAGGAGCTTCTCGCGGCCGCGGCCGACGGAGCCGAGGGTCTTGGTGAGGACGACCTCGAAGTTGGCCAGCTTGGAGTCGACGTAGTCGTCGGCCTCCGCGCGGACCTCCTCGGCCTCCTGGCGGGCCTCGGCGAGGATCCGGTCGGCCTCGGCCTGGGAACGGCGGGCGACCTCGGTGTCGGAGATGAGGGAACCGCGCTCGGCGTGCGCCTGCCCGATGATCCGGTCGGCCTCCTGACGGGCCTGCTCGACCATCTGCTCGCGGTCGCCGATCAGCTCCTGGGCCTGGGCGAGGGAGCCGGGCAGCGCCTCGCGCAGCTCTTCGAGCATCGAGAGCAGCTCGGCGCGGTTGACCACGCACGAGGCCGACATGGGCATCGACCGGGCGCCGGAGACCGCGGCGACGATCTCGTCGAGCTTCTTCTGCACGTCCACCGTGTGCTCGCCACTCTCTACAGCCGGGTTGGAGACGGACGGGACGACTGTAGCCCCATCAGTCCTTGCGCAGACGCTTGTTGAGGGCCTCCAGGACCATCGGCGGCACCAGGTGGGAGACGTCTCCGCCCCAGGTCGCGACCTCCTTGACGAGCGAGGAGGACAGGAAGCTGTAGGTGGGGTTGGTCGGCACGAAGAGTGTCTCGACGCCCGAGAGGCCGTTGTTCATCTGGGCCATCTGGAGTTCGTAGTCGAAGTCGCTGACCGCCCTGAGGCCCTTGACGATGGCCGGGATGTCCCGTTCCTTGCAGTAGTCGACGAGGAGACCGTGGAAGGCCTCGACGGTCACGTTGCCGTACTCGGCGGTGACCTGACGGATCAGATCGATCCGCTCGTCGATCTCGAACAAACCCTTCTTGGACTTGTTGATCATGACCGCGACATAGACCTCGTCGTACAGGCGAGAGGCACGGGAAATGATGTCGAGGTGTCCGTTGGTGATGGGGTCGAACGACCCGGGACAGACGGCGCGGCGCACTAGTGATCCCTCGCTCTCCGGTCCGGTCATCGTGCGTCTTCGCACGTAGAGGCGGCGCGACCGTACCAAAACGTTCCCTCGCCGTAGCGACGGGCCTTGACCGCGTCGAAACCCTCGGGCCACCTGAATTCGCCACCTCTGGTGCTGCGCTCCACGGTGACGATCGCCTCCGGCGCGAGCCAGCCTCCCGAGCGGAGTGTGAGGAGAATCTCGCGAAGATCGTGATCTGTGACTCGGTACGGCGGGTCCAGGAAGACGAGGTCGTACGGCGGTGTCGGCGCCGGCGTCTGGATGATCTGTTCGGCTTTGCCCGCCCTCACCTCGGCG
This sequence comes from Streptomyces sp. NPDC001492, assembly GCF_053597275.1. Lineage (NCBI taxonomy): Bacteria > Bacillati > Actinomycetota > Actinomycetes > Kitasatosporales > Streptomycetaceae > Streptomyces > Streptomyces sp. NPDC001492. The sequence goes on from NZ_JBSFHW010000020.1 coordinate 137,247, forward strand.
CCGGGGAGTCCGAGAGTCTTGACGTTCTCGCGGATGACTCGGGCGGCGCGAGCGTCCGCCTCGACGAGGAGGGCGTGGCTCGCGCCCCGGGAGAGGGCTTCCAGGCCCACGGCGCCGGAGCCGGCGTAGAGGTCGAGGACGCGTTCGCCTTCCAGGGGGCCGCCGAGGAGGGACTGCCAGGTGGAGAGGAGACCTTCGCGCGCGCGGTCGGAGGTGGGGCGGGTGCCGGTGCCTGGCGGCACGGCCAGGCGACGTCCGCCGGCGGCACCGGCGATCACGCGGGTCATCTTTGGTCCTTGGTCGTGGGCGACTTCAGGTATCAGTGTGGCTGGTCTCGCCCGCGCGGCGGTAGCCGCATATGGACTACAGCCCCACGCCCCGGAAGAAAGGGCGGCTCGCCGCTAGCCCTTTTCCAGGTACTGCTCCCTCTCCTCGTCCAAGAGGGCGTCCAGGGCCGTGCGGAGGCCGGGCAGTCCCGTCAGTTCCGGATCCGCCGCCACGACCGCCGCCGCTTCCTCCCTCGCCTCCGCGATGACCTCCTCGTCCTCGATGACCGCGAGGACCCGGAGGCTGGTGCGGGCGCCCGACTGGGCCTGGCCGAGGACATCGCCCTCGCGGCGCTGTTCCAGGTCGATACGGGAGAGTTCGAAGCCGTCGAGGGTGGAGGCGACCGCGGTCAGGCGCTGACGGGCCGCGCTCGCCTCGGGCATTTCGGTGACCAGGAGGCAGAGGCCGGGTGCCGAGCCGCGGCCGACGCGGCCGCGCAGCTGGTGGAGCTGGGAGACGCCGAAGCGGTCGGCGTCCATGATCACCATGGCGGTGGCGTTCGGCACGTTGACGCCGACCTCGATGACCGTGGTGGCCACCAGGACGTCGGTGTCGCCGGCCGCGAAACGGCGCATGACCGCGTCCTTGTCGTCGGGGTGCATCCTGCCGTGCAGGACCTCGACGCTCAGGCCCTGGAGCGGGCCCTTGGCGAGCTGGTCGGCCACGTCGAGGACGGCGAGCGGGGGGCGCTTCTCCGCCTCGTCCTCCGGGGACTTCTTCTTGCCGGACTTCTTCGGGTCGTCCTCCTCGTCGCCGATGCGGGGGCAGACGACGTACGCCTGATGGCCGCCCTCGACCTCCTCACGGACCCGCTCCCAGGCGCGGGAGAGGAAGTGGGGCTTGTCGGCGGCCGGGACGACGTGCGAGGCGATGGGCGAGCGGCCTGCGGGGAGCTGGTCGAGGACCGAGGTCTCCAGGTCGCCGAAGACGGTCATGGCGACCGTGCGCGGGATCGGGGTGGCCGTCATGACGAGGAGGTGCGGGGGCTGCTTGCCCTTGCCGCGCAGGGCGTCGCGCTGTTCGACGCCGAAGCGGTGCTGTTCGTCGACGACGACCAGGCCCAGGTCGTGGAACTGGACCTTGTCCTCGATCAGGGCGTGCGTGCCGATCACGATGCCGGCCTCGCCGGTGACCAGGTCGAGCAGGGCCTGACGGCGGGCGGCGGCGCCCATGGAACCCGTGAGCAGCACCACCTTGGTGGAGTGCTCGGTCCCGCCCAGCATCCCGCCCTCGGCCAGCTCGCCCATCATCTCGACGACGGAGCGGTGGTGCTGCTGGGCGAGGACCTCGGTGGGCGCGAGCATGGCCGCCTGGCCTCCGGCGTCGACGGTGGCGAGCATGGCGCGCAGGGCGACCATGGTTTTTCCGCTGCCCACTTCCCCCTGCAGCAGCCGGTGCATCGGATGCTCGGTGGCCAGGTCGTCGAAGATCTCCTTGGAGACCTTCTGCTGGCCCTCGGTGAGGGTGAAGGGGAGACGGTCGTCGAAGGCGGTGAGCAGGCCGTCGGGTTTGGGTCTGCGGGCGACTGCGGGGAGCTGTGCGTCGGCGTGCCTGCGGCGGGCGAGGGCCACCTGGAGGACGAACGCCTCGTCCCATTTGAGGCGGGCCCGGGCGTCCTCGATGTCGGCCTTGGTGTGCGGGCGGTGGATCTTGAGCAGGGCCTCGGGGAGGGTGACCAGGCCGCGACCCTCGCGCAGTCCCTCCGGCAGCGGGTCGATGGCCTCCTGGGCGGCGGGCAGGACCGTCTGGAGCGCCTTGCCGATCTTCCAGGACTCCAGTTTGGCCGTGGCCGGGTAGATGGGGATGAGGGCGCCGGCCCAGGTCTCGACCGTTTCGTCGCTGTCGCCCCGTAGCAACTCGTAGGCCGGGTGGGCCAGTTGGAGACGGCGGTTGAAGACGGACACCTTGCCCGCGAACATCGCGCGGGTGCCCGGCAGGAGATCCTTGTGGGGCTTGTGAACGCCGTTGCCGAAGAAGACCAGTTGGAGGCGGCCGCTGCCGTCGGTGATGGTGACCTCGAGGCGCTGGCCCTTGCCGCGGGGGGCCTTGGCGGAGGCGAACGTGTGCAGACGGGCGTCGGCGACCATCGCGACCACCGTGACGTGCTCGTCCATCGGGAGGTCGGCGAGGTGGGTGAGCTGGCCGCGCTCCTCGTATCTGCGCGGGTAGTGGTGCAGGAGGTCGCCGACGGAGTGCAGGCCGAGGTGCTCGGCCATCACCTTCGCGGTGGCGGGGCCGAGCACTGACTTCAGTGGTTGCTTCAGTGGTTCATCCAGTGCGGGCACGAGATCCATTGCACACCACGCCACTGACAATCCCGTATACGTCTCGCGAAACCCCTGGTCAGACGGCTCGTTCCGGCCTTAGGATGGCGCGCTCCGGCCATCCCCCGCGGTCACCGCCCCACCAGGGACCGCCCGACCCCGCGCCGTCGCGAACCTCCCCCCACCGGCGCTGCGACGATGGACTCCCAGACTTCGAAGTCATCCCAGCCGTCCCAGTCACCCCAGCCGCCTCATACGTTCCAGGTCGACCTGCGCGGTCTGGTGGACCTGCTCTCCCATCACCTCTACTCCAGCCCCAAGGTCTATCTGCGGGAGCTGCTGCAGAACGCCGTGGACGCCATCACCGCCCGGCGCGCGGAGCAGCCCGAGGCGCCGGCGCGGGTGCGGCTGTACGCGCAGCACGGTGCCTTGCGCGTCGAGGACTCGGGAGTGGGGCTCACCGAGGCGGACGTGCACTCCCTGTTGGCCACCATCGGGCGCAGCTCCAAGCGGACCGACCGGATCGCCGACGGGATCCAGGAGGTCCGCTCCGACTTCCTCGGGCAGTTCGGCATCGGCCTGCTGGCCTGCTTCGTGGTCGCCGAGCGGATCCGGGTCGTCAGCCGCAGCGCCCGCACGCCGGACGCGGCGGTCGTGGAGTGGACGGCGAGCGACGACGGTTCGTACACCGTGCGGACGCTGCCGCAGGAGGCACGGCCGGAACCGGGCACCACCGTGCACCTGGTGGCGCGGGCGGGAGCCGGCGAGTGGCTCGCGCCCGAGCGGGTGCTGACGCTGGCGCGGGACTTCGGGTCGTTGCTGCCGTACGACGTCCGGGTCGGCGACGAGGCGGTCACCGACCTCCCGGCACCCTGGGACCGGTCGTACCCCTCCCCCGCCAACCGGCGGGTGGCCCTGGCTCGCCACTGTCACGATCTGTTCGGCTTCACCCCGCTCGACTCGATCGAGCTGAACGTGCCGCTCGCCGGGATCCGCGGTGTGGCCTACGTCCTTCCGTCAGCCGTGAGCCCCGCCCAGCGGGCGACGCATCGCGTGCACCTCAAGGGCATGCTGCTGACCGAGCGCGCCGAACAGCTGCTGCCCGACTGGGCGTTCTTCGTACGCTGCGTGCTGGACACCGACAGTCTGCGGCCCACGGCCTCGCGCGAGTCGCTGTACGAGGACGAGACGCTGGCCGCCGTACGGGAAGCACTGGGGACAAGGATTCGGTCCTGGCTGACCGGGCTCGCGGCCGGCGATCCGCAGCGGCTGGCGGCCTTCCTGTCCGTGCACCACCTGGGGGTGAAGTCCCTGGCGCGGCACGACAAGGAGATGCTGCGGACGATGCTGCCCTGGCTGCCCTTCGAGACCACGGACGGGCAGCTGTCGCTCGAGGAGTTCGCGCTGCGGCACCCGGTGGTGCACTTCACGCGGACCGTGGAGGAGTACCGGCAGGTCGCGCCGATCGCGTCCGCGCAGGGCGTCGGAGTGATCAACGGGGGTTACGCGTACGACAGCGAGCTGGTCGAGGCGCTGCCGTCGGTGCGGCCCGGGACGGTGGTCGCGGAGCTGGACGCCGACACGGTGACCGCGCACCTGGACGCGGTGGACCCGGCCGAGGAGCTGGCCCTGTCCGGCTTCCTGGCGGCCGCGCGGGCGAAACTCGATCCCCTGGGGTGCGATGTGGTGCTGCGGGCCTTCCACCCGCTCTCCGTTCCCGCGCTGCACCTGGACGACCGGGCGGCCCGCCATGAGCAGGCCCGCGCCGAGGCCGAGGAGCAGGCCGACGATCTCTGGGCGGGCATCCTGGGGTCGCTCCGTGGCAGCGCCCCACGCGCGCGTCTCGTGCTCAACCACCTCAATCCGCTGATCCGGCGGATCAGTTCGCTCGGCGAGCCGGAACTGATCGGCACCGCCACCGAGTCCCTGTACGGGCAGGCACTGCTCATGGCACAGCGCCCGCTGCGGCCGGCGGACACGGCACTGCTGAACCGGGCGTTCATCGGCCTGCTGGAATGGGCGACCCACGGGGAGGACGGCAACTGATGAGCGGGATCACGGACTTCGACTCCCTGCGCCGCGCGCTGGCGGAGAACGCCGAACGGCCGGAGGGCCCGGCGCGCAACGCGCGCGCGGAGCAGCTGCTCGTGGAGGCCGAGAGGCTGGGCATCCCGCTCGCCGTGATCGAGGCGCTCGGGCACCAGCTGAAGGTCTACAACTACAGCTCCGAGAAGGACAAGATGTTCGTCCCCTTCGCGCGTCTGCTGCGCATGTGGGACGAGCGGCCCGGTGACTTCGACGAGTACGAGGCGCACTCGCTGCACTGGGTCTTCAAGTGGATGTCGGCCGGCATGCTCGACCAGCCGCATGTGCCGCTCGCCTCGATCGAGAAGTGGCTGGGCGAGATGGAGCACCGCTACCGGCTCGCCGGGCACTCCGAACGGGCCGTGCGCAGTGCCGAGCTCAGCGTGGCCGCGCACATCGGGGACATCGAGCGCGCGGAGCGGGCGTACGCCGCGTGGCTGGCCGCCGACCGGGACGACATGGCCGACTGCCCCGCGTGCGAGTTGCACGGGCAGGGCTGGTGGCAGGCGGAGCAGGGGCGGGACGCTCAGGCGCTGCTGCTGTGGCGGCCGGTCCTGGAGGGCGAGTTCACGTGCGCGCACGAGCCGCACACGGTGCTCGCGTCGTCCCTGGTGCCCCTGCTGCGGCTGGGCCGCACGGACGAGGCACGCGCCAACCATCTGCGGGGTTTCCGGCTGGTGCGGTCCATGGAGAGCATGCGGGGCGCGTACGCGGACCATGTCGAGTTCTGCGCGCTGACCGGGAACGAGGCACGTGGTCTGGAACTGCTCGCGGAGCGGCCGGCGTACTTCACGGACACCGGACAGCCGCGCAGCCTGCTGGACTTCCTGAGCGTGGTGACGCTGCTCATGGAGCGGCTGGGCGAGGCGGGCCTTGCCGACCGTGAGGTGCCCGGGCCGGCCGGCCGGACGTGGACGGCGCGCGAACTCGCCACGCACGCGCGTGCCGAGGCGCTCGCCCTGGCCGCGCGTTTCGACGAGCGCAACGGCAACGCGTACGTCAGCGAGCGGGCACGCGCGCGTATGGCGCAGCGGCCGCTGGTGGAGCGGCTGCCGCTCGGGGTGCGGGCGACACGCCCGGTCTCGACGCCTCCGGTGGCGCCGCCGGCCGCCGTGACCTCGGACGGGCCGGATCTGCCCGCCCTCCTGGCCGAGGCACGCCGGCTCTCGCACACCCTGCAGCCGAACGCCATGGACGCCTGGGCGGCCGTCTCGCGTGCCGCGGAGGGCGTCGAGCTGGACGCCCGCGACCGCGCGGAGATCGCCGACCACGAGGCGATGGACCGGGGTCCGGAGGGCGCCGCACTCTTCGAACGGGCCGCCGAGCTGTACGCGGAGGCCGGCGACCCCGGTGAGGCGCTGGCGGCACGCACGCGTGCGGCCTATGTACGCGCGCTGTCCGGCCGGGTGGACGAGGCGCTGGCGGCGGTCGCGGCGCCGTACGACCAGGTTCTGGCGCTGTACGCCGACGACGCCACCGGTGTGCGGCAGACGGCGTCCGTGCTGATGGGGCGGGCGCGGATCCTGATGCGCCGAGTGCAGGAGGCGGGCGAGCCGGCCGAGGAAACGGTTCTCGTCGACGCCGAGAGCGCCGTACGTGAACTGCTCGCGCTGGTCGGCGGGTACACCGGGGACGATGTGCGGATCGCCGCGCGGGAGGCCGAGGCTCAGGCCATGCTCGCGGACCTGGCGGTGCGCTGCGGGGATCTTGAGGCGGCCGTGGAGCTGTTCGGGCGGGCCACGGCCGGGTTCGTCGGGGCCGGGCTGCCGTGGTTCGCGGTGGAGTACGAGGCGCGGCTGGCCGGGCTGGCGCATCACCTGGGCGACGTCCCGGGGGCGGAACGGGCACTGCGGGCGGCCCTGGAACACGGCGGGGCGCATCTGGAGGCGGTCGGGCGGGCCCAGCTGCACCTGCAGCTCGCCGAGGTGCTGGGCGGCCGCGGGCTGTCCGCGGAGGCCGCCGAGCACGCCCTGGAGGCGGCGCACTGGGCCGACGAGGCGGGCGAGGGCCCGACGATCGGCGCCTGGGCGCGGCAGCAGCTCGGCGGGTTCCTGCTGCGGCAGGAGCGGTGGGCCGAGGCCGCGGAGGTGCTGGAGTCGGCGCTGCCCGACCTGAGCGCCGAGACGCACGGGGACGGCGCGGTCGTCCAGACCCAGTGGTGGCTCGGTGACTGTCTCAGCGAACTCGGCGAGCACCGCGAGGCGGCCGAACGGCGGCTGCGGGCCGCCGAGATCGCCAAGGAGTGGCCCGAACAGCACGACCACGCGACGCTCGCCCATCTCGCCGCCGAGTCGCTCGGGGCGGCAGGACTGCCCGCCGAGGCGGACCGGGCGTACGCGCGCGCGGGCGACCTGTGGCGCTCGCTCGGCAACGTCCACGGTCTCGTACGCTCCCTGCGCGCCCGCGCCTGGCTCGCGCTGGGCGCGGAGGACGGGACGGACGCGGCACGGGAGCTGATGGCGGGCGCGGTGCGGGAGTGCGAGGCGGCGCTGGGCACCGCCGGGGCCGACGAGGAGGCCCGGCAGCGGCTCGTCGCCGAACTCGGGCACACCCACCGCCAGTTCGGCGACCTGCTCGCCCGCTCCGCCACGGAGGACGCCGACGACGACGCGATCCGGGCGGCACTCGAAGACGCCCTGTCGCAGATCACCGAGGCGATCGCAGTGTTCGCCTCCCTCGGCGACGCCGCCCTGGACAGCCGCACCGGCGCCGAACTCGCCGCAGGCTGGCTGGAGGCCGACCTCACCCGCCCGTCCCGGGCGGCAGCACGCGCACGCGCGGTCCTCGCCGCATACGACGGCGCCCCCACCGAGGACGAAACGGCACAGGCCCGAAAGGCGGAGGCGGAACAGATGCTGCAGGTGGTGGAGGAACAGGAGGCGGGCTGAGAGCGGGCGGCCCGGCCTGAGCCGCGAGCTCCGTGGCAGACCCGAGCCGGGGGCGCTGAGGCCGACGAAAGCCGGGCCCTCCGGGGCGCACTACGGCCAGGAACTCCGACCGGCAAAGGCTACGAGCCCCGCGACCACCCCTAGTCCAGGAACCTCGCGACCGGCCCGGGCGAGAAGCGACCGGCCCGCAAAGGCAGGAACTCCGACACCGGTAGCGGTCAACAGCCTCCGCGCCGGCCGAGGCCAGGAACGTCGGACCGCAGACACTCAGGAGCCCGGGGCCCGCTGAGCCCCGAGGCGAAGGGCCCCGGGCCCCAGGAACCCCCGCAGCCGAGACCGGGAGCCCCGCGGCCACGCGTCTCATGACCAACCAAGGGCCGGAGCCGGCGGGCCGCAAAGGCAGGGACGGACGGACTCCGCCCCAGACAGCGGTCAGCAGCCCGACCCGGCAGGGGCGGCAGCCCGCGAACCAGCCGAGGTCAGGAACCCCGGAGTCCGCTCAAGCCATGAGCGGAGCGGCCGCAGGCGCCCGGAACCCCGGCAGCCGAGGCCAGGCCCCCGCGGCCGGCCCAAGATCAGGAATCTCGCGGCCGGCCCGAGCCGAAGCAGACGGCCCACAGCGGCACGGAGCCCGACCCGGCAGGGGGCGGCAGCCCGACCCGGCAGGGAGCGGCAGCCCGACCCGGCAGGGGGCGGCAGCCCGCGACCCGGTCGAGGCCAGGAGCGGTGGCTGCACAGTCCAGGTGCGGACGGCCCGTAGGCGCAGGAGGTCGTGGCCGGCGGACCGGACGGTGTCTGGAGCGGTGGGCCGTAGTGGTGCTATTCGACGCCGATCAAGAGCAGGGCTCCCTGGCGGCCGCCCCGGTACACCACCGTGTCCACGGCGAGGTACGACTCGCGGACGCGGGTCTCCAGGCGGTCCGCGACGGAGTCGGGGGCCTCGTCGCCCAGGACGAGCGTGACCAGTTCGCCGCCGGCCTGGAGCATGCGGTCGAGGACGGTTTCGGCGGTGAGGGTGACGTCGGAGCCGATCACGGCGACGTCGCCGTCGATGAGGCCCAGGACGTCGCCGGCCTGGCAGATTCCGGCCATGGTCCAGGACTGGCGCTCGGCGACGGCGACCTCGGCGTAGCGGGTCGCGCCCGCCGCCGAGGTCATCGAGACGACGTCCTCGTCGAAGCGGCGCTCGGGCTCGTGCACGGCGAGCGCGGCGATCCCCTGGACCGCGGAGCGGGTCGGGATCAGGGCCACCCGGATGCCCTCGACCCGGGCCTGCTCGGCCGCAGCGGCGGCGGTGTGGCGCAGGTCGGCGTCGTTGGGCAGCAGCACGACCTCGCGCGCGTGGGCGCGCCGTACGGCGTCGACGAGCTCACCGCTCGCAGGCGGCTCCCCCGGGCGCGCGAGCACGGTGGTCGCACCGGCCTCGGTGTACAGCCCGGCCAGGCCCTCGCCCGGCACGACGGCCACGACCGCCCGCTGCACCTGCTCCCTGGGCGGCCGCTGCCCGCCGGTGGTGTGCACGTCCCCGACGCCGAAATGGGTGATCCGGATCCGGTACGGCCGCCCCGCCTCGACGCCCGCCTCCACGGCGGCGCCCGCGTCGTCCACATGCACGTGCACGTTCCACAGCCCGTCCCCGCCGACCACGACCAGCGAGTCCCCGAGCTCGTCGAGCCGCGCCCGCAGCCGGTCCACGGCCGCGTCCTCGGCCTCCAGCAGGTAGATCACCTCGAAGGCGGGGCCGCCCTCCAGAGGGGAGGCGCAGTCCTCGGCGACGAGGGTGCTCCCGGCCGCGGCCGTATCGGTCTGCACGCGCGCGTGCGCGCCGGAAGGCGCGACGGCCGCCGGTGCCTCCCCCGTGAACGTCTCCACCAGCGCCGCCAGCACCGCCACCAGCCCCCGCCCGCCGGCGTCGACCACCCCGGCCCGCCCCAGCACGGCCAGCTGCCCCGGGGTCGCGGCCAGCGCAGCGCGGGCTCCCTCGTAGGCCGCGCGTGCCACCGCCCCGCAGTCGCCCTCGGCTCCCATGGCCGCGTCGGCGGCGGCGGAGGCGACCGACAGGACCGTGCCCTCGACGGGGTGCGCGACGGCCTGGCGGGCGGAGTCGGCCGCGTGCCGCAGCGCGAGCCGGAGGCCGGAACCGTCGGTGTGAGACGTCTCACCCTCCGCGGCCAGCACCTGGGCCATGCCGCGCAGCAACTGGGCGAGGATGGTCCCGGAGTTCCCCTGGGCTCCTATCAGCGCCCCGTGCGCCATCGCGCGCGCGGCGTCGGCCAGCAACGGCTTCCCGGCCGCCCCGGCGCCCACCTCGTGCCCGGCGAAGACGGCCTCCACCGCCCCGGCGGCGGACTCCACGGTCAGATAGAGGTTGGTGCCGGTGTCCCCGTCGGCCACGGGGTAGACGTTGATCGCGTCGATCTCCTCACGCGCACGGCCGAGCGCCTCCAGCGCGAGGCCGCACCAGGTGCGCACCGCGAGAGCATCGAAGAATGTCTGCGGCACCTGCGCCACCTGCGCCTCCTCAGGATCCGGACTGGACGCAGCGTAGACCCGGAGCGGGTGACCACCGGAAGAGGGCCGGGAGCGGGGCCCTGACGAGCCATGGTAGTTTCGTTGTACTGGCGCAGTCGTTGTATGCTGCTCCGGTTGCCCGATCCCGATCGGGCCATTCCCCTGGCAGCGCCACTCAGATCTTTGATCCTACGATCTCGATCCCGGCCCGCCGGGATCCCACCGTAAGTGCATCTGAAGTCTTTGGAGTGACCCGTGGCTGCCAACTGCGACGTCTGTGGCAAGGGGCCGGGCTTCGGCAACAGCGTGTCCTTCTCGCACCGCCGTACGTCCCGTCGCTGGAACCCGAACATCCAGCACGTCCGTACCGTGGTCGGCGGAACGCCGAAGCGCCTCAACGTGTGCACCTCGTGCATCAAGGCCGGCAAGGTCTCGCGCTGACGCACAGCTAAGCGCGCGGCCACCGCTGGTTCGCTGCACTGAGCCGGTCCACCTCGGTGGACCGGCTTTTTGCTGTGCCTGACAAGCCTGCCACCTGACAAACCTGTGCCTGACAAGTTGGAAGGCGGTCACCGGCGTCAAGCCGAGGGAGCACCCCTTCCGAGGGCCCAGGCGTGGTCCACGGGCCCGATCCCGCCGCCGAGTGCGAACCCGGCCGCGATCGCCCCGGTGACGTACTCCTTGGCCGCCGCCACCGCCTGAGGCACGGACTGCCCCTTCGCGAGCTGCGACGCGATCGCCGACGCGAGGGTGCAACCCGTGCCGTGCGTGTGCCGGTTGTCGTGCCGGGGGGCGCGCAGCCAGTGTTCCTCGGAGCCGTCGGTGAGCAGGTCGACGGCGGCACCGGACAGATGACCGCCCTTGACGAGCACCCAGCGCGGCCCGTACGCCAGCACGGCCTCGGCGGCCTCGCGCAGATCCGACTCCGACCCGACATGCACACCGGTGAGCTGAGCCACCTCGTCGAGGTTCGGCGTCGCGACGGTCGCCGCGGGCAGCAGCTTCGTCCGTACGGACTCCAGGGCGGAGGCCGCCAGCAGCGAGTCCCCGTGCTTCGAGATGCCGACCGGGTCGACGACCGCGGGGGCATCGGTCGCCGCGATCAACTCGGCGACCGCCTCGACGAGTTCGGCCGAGGCCAGCATCCCCGTCTTGACCGCCTGTACGCCGATGTCGTCGACCACACTCCGGTACTGGGCCCGCACCGCCTCCACCGGCAGCTCCCAAGCCCCTTGCACACCGAGGGAGTTCTGCGCGGTGACCGCCGTGACGACACTCATGCCGTGCACGCCCAGCGCGAGCATCGTCTTCAAGTCGGCCTGGATCCCGGCCCCTCCACCGGAATCGGAGCCCGCGACCGTCAGCACCCTGGGCGGGGCGCTCATGACTCGATGTCCCCGAAGTGGTCCCAGCCGCCCTTGCTGGTCCACGGCGCCCCGTCCACCGTCACCTGGGGCAGCGCCGAGGGGTTGAGCACCTCGCCGATCACCTTCCAGCGGGCCGGCAGCTTCACGTCCGGCGGGAAGGTCGCCACGATCGCGTGGTCCTCTCCCCCGGTGAGCACCCACTGCATGGGGTCGACGCCGACGGCCTGCCCGATGTCGTTCATCTGGGACGGGATGTCGATCGCGCCGGAACGGATGTCGATACGGACCTTGCTGGCCTCGGCGATGTGCCCGAGGTCGGCGATGAGTCCGTCACTGACGTCGCACATGGCGGTCGCGCCGAGCCCCGCGGCCGCCGGACCCGCGTGGTACGGCGGTTCGGGGCGCCGGTGCGCCTCCACGAACGCCCGCGGCGAGCGGAAGCCCCGGGAGAGCACCGCGTAGCCGGCCGCGGACCAGCCCAGCCAGCCGGTCACCGCGACCAGGTCGCCGGGCTGGGCGCCGCCCCGGGTGATCGGCTCCTGGTTGCGCAGATCACCGAGCGCGGTGATCGACACCACGATCGTGTCGCCCCGTACGACATCCCCGCCGACCACGGACGCACCCGCGACCTGACACTCGTCGCGGATGCCGTCCATCAGCTCGCTCGGCCAGGTCACCGGGAGTTCGGCGGGCACGACCAGCCCGAGCAGCAGTGCGGTCGGCACGGCGCCCATGGCGGCGATGTCCGCGAGGTTCTGCGCGGCGGCCTTACGTCCGACGTCGTAGGCGGTGGACCAGTCACGGCGGAAGTGCCGTCCCTCCAGGAGGATGTCGGTGCTGGCCACGACCCGGCGGTCGGGTGCGGCCACCACCGCGGCGTCGTCGCCGGGGCCGACCCGGACCGCCGGGGTGGTGGTGAGACGGGAGGTGAGCTCCCTGATGAGCCCGAACTCCCCGAGCTCACCAACAGTGCCCTTCATTGCCCTTGCTCCCCTTCTGTCCCTGGCCGTGCCCGGTCGCGCGTCATCAGTGTCCTCGATACGGTCGGGGTGACCGTCAACCTTTGCCCTGCCTGCACCCCGGCGCGCAAGCCCCGGCCTCCGCAGGTCTCCCCGCGGCGAGCGGCGACGCGATACCGTGGCGTTCCTTTTCCCCACATGATCCTCGTGGCCGCCCTGGAGGTTCCGTGGTACAGGCGTACATCCTGATCCAGACGGAGGTCGGCAAAGCGTCGACCGTCGCCGAGACGATCAGCAAGATCCCTGGAGTCATCCAGGCCGAGGACGTGACAGGACCTTATGACGTGATCGTGCGGGCCCAGGCCGACACCGTGGACGACCTCGGCCGCATGGTGGTCGCGAAGGTCCAGCAAGTGGACGGCATCACCCGCACCCTGACCTGCCCGGTCGTCCATCTGTAGCCCCCGTCTACCCTTGGCCGGTGAAGTTTTTTCGTCGCCGGCGCCCTGTCGTTGCCGGGCTGCCCGTACTCGCACTGCTGATCGGCGCCGCGGGCTGCTCATCAGCAGACGACAGCGCGTCGGCGACGGTTCCCTCGCCGGGAGCGAAGGTCGCTGCGCTGTGCCGGAGCCTGGACACGATGCTGCCGGCCAAGGTCGACGGTCTGAGTCGCCGGGATCCCGAGCCCGCGTCCGCGCTGACGGCGGGTTGGGGGAACCCGGCGATCATACTGCGCTGCGGTGTTCCGCGGCCCGCGGAGATGAGTGATCCCGAGGCCGACGGGGTCGAGGTGGACGGGGTGGGGTGGTTGCTGCAGAAGCAGAAGGACGGGTCCTTCCGCTTCACCTCGACGCTGCGGAAGGCGTATGTCGAGGTGAGGATCCCTGCGGGACGGAGCGGGGACGGCATGGCGCCGTTGGTCGATCTGGCGCCTGCCATCAAGAAGGCGGTACCGGCGGGTATTGCCGACTAGTCGCTGTGGGCGGACATCCCGTACGTCGGCTGCGGGCCGCCGGGGGCTGATCGCGCAGTTCCCCGCGCCCCTTCCGGGGCGCTCAGCGCAGGCCCGTTGACCTGCGCAGTGCCGCCTGGATGAGCTTGTCGACCAACTCCGGATAGCTGAGGCCGCTCGCCTGCCACATCTGGGGGTACATCGAGATCGGGGTCATGCCGGGCATGGTGTTGATCTCGTTGATCACGAACTCGCCGTCCTCGGTGAGGAAGAAGTCCGCGCGCACCAGGCCCTCGCAGGACGCGGCCTCGAAGGCGTCCACCGCGAGCCGCTGCACCTCGGCGGTCTCCTCGGGCGTCAGCGGTGCCGGCACGATCCCCGGGGTCGAGTCGATGTACTTCGCCTCGAAGTCGTAGTACGCGTGCGCGTCCGGCGGCGGGATCTCGGAGGGCACGCTCGCCCGCGGACCGTCCGCGAACTCCAGCACCCCGCACTCGATCTCGCGGCCGCGCAGCGCGGCCTCCACGAGGATCTTCGGGTCGTGCCGCTGGGCCTCCGCGATCGCCTCGCCGAGGCCCGCGATGTCGTCGACCTTGGTGATGCCGATCGACGAGCCCGCGCGCGCGGGCTTCACGAACAGCGGCCAGCCGTGCTCGCCGGCGAAGTCGACGATCTTCTTGCGGGCGGCCGGCTCGTCCCGCTCCCACTCGCGCGGCCGGATCACCACGTACGGGCCGACCTTGAGCCCGAAGGAGGTGAACACCCGCTTCATGTACTCCTTGTCCTGGCCGACGGCCGAGGCGAGCACACCCGAACCCACGTACGGGACGCCGGAGAGCTCCAGCAGGCCCTGGAGGGTGCCGTCCTCGCCGTACGGGCCGTGCAGAACGGGGAAGACGACGTCGACCTCGCCGAGCGCCTTGGGCACCGATCCGGGCTCGCTGACGACGACTTCGCGGTTGCCGGGGTCCAGGGGGAGCACCACTCCGCCCTCGCCCGACTCGGCGACGTCCTCCACCTCGGGGGTACGGCGGTCGGTGATCGCCATGCGTTCGGGCTCGTCGGCGGTGAGGGCCCAGCGGCCGTCCCGGGTGATACCGATCGGCAGGACGTCGTACTTGGTCCGGTCGATGGCCTTGAGGACGGCGCCGGCGGTGACCACGGAGATCCCGTGTTCGGAGCTGCGCCCGCCGAACACGACGGCCACGCGCGGCTTGCGAGGCGGCTGCTCAGGGCTCTGGGGGAGGTTCTCGGTGCTCATATCGCGTTGAGCGTACCCGTTGGTAGAGCCCCGATACAGCGTCGACTCAGCAGGTTCGCTCAGCGTCGCTCGGGCTTCGCGCTGCGCGACATCAGCTCCTTGAGGGCGACCACCGGAGGCTTGCCCTCGTGCACGATGTCCACGACGGTCTCGGTGATGGGCATCTCCACGCCGTGCCGGCGGGCCAGATCCGCCACGGACTCACAGGACTTGACCCCCTCGGCGGTCTGCTTGGTGACCGCGATGGTCTCCTGCAGGGTCATGCCCTTGCCGAGGTTGGTGCCGAAGGTGTGGTTGCGCGACAGCGGCGAGGAGCAGGTCGCCACCAGGTCGCCCAGGCCCGCGAGTCCGGAGAAGGTCAGCGGGTCGGCGCCCAGCGCGATGCCGAGCCGGGTGGTCTCGGCGAGGCCGCGCGTGATGAGCGAGCCCTTGGCGTTGTCGCCGAGGCCCATGCCGTCCGCGATGCCGACGGCGAGGCCGATCACGTTCTTGACGGCACCGCCCAGTTCGCAGCCGACCACGTCCGTGTTCGTGTACGGCCGGAAGTACGGCGTGTGGCAGGCGGCCTGGAGCCGCTGGGCGACCGCCTCGTCGGTGCAGGCGACGACGGCGGCGGCCGGCATCCGGGCGGCGATCTCACGCGCGAGGTTGGGCCCGGTGACGACGGCGATCCGGTCGGCGCCCACCTTGGCGACGTCCTCGATCACCTCGCTCATCCGCATGGCGGAACCGAGTTCGACGCCCTTCATCAGGGAGACCAGGGTGGTGTCGGGCGCGAGCAGCGGCGCCCACTCGGCGAGGTTGCCGCGCAGCGTCTGCGAGGGGATCGCGAGAACGGTGAAGTCGGCGCCGCGGGCGGCCTCGGCGGCGTCCGCCGTCGCCCGTACGTTGTCCGGGAGTTCGACACCGGGAAGGTAGTCGGGGTTCGTCCGCGTGGAGTTGACCGCCTCCGCGAGTTCGGCCCGCCGGCCCCACAGAGTGACCTCGCACCCCGCGTCGGCGAGCACCATGGCGAACGCGGTGCCCCACGAACCGGTGCCGAAGACGGCCGCCTTGACGGGCTTGCTCACGTACCCTGCCCCTCTTCCTGCTCGGCCTTCTCCTGGACCAGCTTCTGCTCGTGCGTCCTGCGCCGCTGCTCGATCCGCTCACGGCGCGGGTCGTACGGCGTCGCGGGCGCCTTCTCGCCGCGGATCTCCTCCAGCTGGCGGGTGATGGCGGCCATGATGACCTCGGTCGCCTCCTTCAGGAGGTCGGGGGTCATCTCCTTGTCGTAGAAGCGCGAGAGATCGACGGGCGGCCCCGCGAGCACATGGTGGGTCTTGCGCGGCCGGAGGTTCGGCTTCTTGGCGTACGGCGGCAGCAGTTCGTTGGCGCCCCACTGAGCCACGGGAATCACCGGGCACTTGGTGGTGAGGGCGACCCGCGCGGCACCCGTCTTGCCGGTCATGGGCCACTGGTTCGGATCCCGGGTGATGGTGCCCTCGGGGTAGAACGCGACGCACTCCCCGCGCTCCACGGCGTCGATCGCGGCGCGGAATGCGCTCAGCGCGTCCGTGGTCTCGCGGTAGACGGGGATCTGTCCGGTGCCGCGCATCGCGGCCCCGACGAATCCCTTCTTGAAAAGGCCGCTCTTCGCCAGGAATCGCGGAACCCGTCCGGTGTTGTACTGATAGTGCGCGTACGCGAAGGGGTCCACATGGGAATTGTGGTTCACCGCGGTGATAAATCCGCCCTCGGCCGGAATGTGCTCCATTCCGCGCCAGTCCCGCTTGATCAGAACCACCAGCGGCGGTTTGCAGAGCACCGCTGCGAAGCGATACCAGAAGCCGATTCTGCGGCGGGGCACGCGGACACCTTCCTCTAGGGCCTTGGGGGCCGCACAAGTGTCGCCCCAGGCCGCCGGTCTGTCGAGAACACCGTACGCCCCGACGAGGCGACTGCCAGATGGTCCAGGTGACGGCTGAGTGACAATGGCCGCGACAAGAGAGGGACGGAACGCCGGTGCTGTGGACCTTGGTCATACCCCTGAAACCCCTGACGCGCGCCAAGAGCAGGCTCTCGGACACCGCTGCCGACGGGCTGCGCCCCGGCCTCGCCCTCGCCTTCGCCCAGGACACCGTGGCGGCGGCGCTGTCCTGCCCTGCGGTGGGGGATGTGGCGGTCGTCACGGACGACGCCCTGGCCGGGCGCGAGCTCGCCGCGCTGGGCGCCCGGATCGTGCCCGACGAGCCCCACGGCGGCCTCAACGCGGCCCTGACACACGGAGTGACCGCCGTACGCACGGCACGCCCCGAAAGCCCCGTCGCGGCCCTGAACGCCGACCTCCCGGCGCTACGGCCCCTGGAATTGTCCCGCGTCCTGGACACGGCCGCGCAATTCCCCCGCGCTTTCCTCGCCGACGCGGCCGCAATCGGCACGACCCTGCTGGCCGCGGCGGCCGCCCAGGAATTGCTTCCGGCATTCGGCCCGGATTCCCGCGCCCGGCACCGGGCGTCCGGAGCCGTGGAGCTCGCGCTCGGGGATGTGGATTCCGTACGCCAGGACGTGGACACGGGCGGCGACTTGCGCGCGGCGCTGGCGCTGGGGGTGGGGCGGTACACTGCGGCCGTTTCGGCGGGTTTGCTGATTCCCGGGACCTGAGGTGCCGGAGCGGGGTTGGGGCGCTGCTCGCTGATAGGTGCCGCCTGCGCCCACCCGTGCCGCCCTGAGCGGCACGATTGCCCGCAGGCTCGGGTGGCGCCCTGAAGGGGCGCGGGGAACTGCGCGACCAGCCACGACGCGCCCGCAGTCGGCAGACAACCGCACTCCAACGGCGAGCCGCCGCAGGCACTACGCACTACGCTGGCCGCCATGCAAGCAACCGCATACACGTACGACGCCGAGACAAGAACGGGCAGCGTGCTGCTCGACGACGGCACCCCGGTGCCCTTCGACGCGCCGGCGTTCGACGCGGGCGGCCTGCGACTGCTCCGCCCCGGGCAACGGGTCCGTATCGAGACGGAGGGCGCCAAGGACAGCCTCCGGATCACCCTGGTGACACTCCAGACCCTCTGACCCCGGGAAACACGCCGCGGGCCGGACTCCGATGCGGAGTCCGGCCCGGCGCGTGAGTGCCCCTGTGCCCTTGCCTCTTACCTCTTGCGGGCCGTGGCCGTCTTGGCGGTGGTGGTCTTGCGAGCCGTCGACTTCTTGGCGGGGGCCTTCTTGGCCGTCGCCTTCTTCGCCGGGGCCTTCTTGGCGGTCGCCTTGGTGGCCGTCGTCTTCTTCGCCGCGGTGGTCTTGGCGGCGCCCGTGGTCTTCTTCGCCGTCGTCTTCTTCGCGGTCGTCTTCTTGGCGGTCGGCGTGGCCTTCTTGGCCGTCGTCTTCTTCGCCGTGGTCTTCTTGGCGGTGGCCGCCTTGGTGGTCTTCTTGGCGGCCGCCTTCTTCACGGTCGCCGAGGCGCCACCGGTCAGGCTGCCCTTGGGCGCCTTCTTGACGGCGACCTCGCCGCCGCGCGGGAGCTTCTTCGAGCCGCTCACCAGGTCCTTGAAGCCCTGGCCCGCGCGGAAGCGCGGAACGGAGGTCTTCTTGACCCGAACCCGCTCGCCGGTCTGCGGGTTGCGGGCGTAGCGGGCCGGACGGTCGACCTTCTCGAACGAGCCGAAGCCGGTGACCGAGACCCGGTCCCCGGCGACGGTCGCGCGGACGATGGCGTCCAGGACCGCGTCGACAGCGTCGGCGGCCTGCTGTCGGCCGCCCAGCTTGTCGGCAATCGCTTCTACGAGCTGCGCCTTGTTCACGTCTTCCCCTTCGGAGACATTGCCCGAACGAAAGTGTTCAAGCTTTTTCGCACGTTAGGCAGATATATACCGCAAATCAAACACGAAACGGGCTAATCACCCGTGCGTCGCAACGAACTCGGCTGTCTCGAACGCGTTCAGCGGTCCTCTTCGGGGAATCGACCCTCGTCGAGGTCCACGGTGAACGCCTCCAGACGCCTTGCCGCGTCGGCGAGATCGTGCTTGGCCGCGGCCGTAATGACCAGCAGCTTCCGGGTCAGCGCCATCCGTACGCCCTCCGGGACTTGCAGTGCGCGCACCCTTGAGTGCGCTTCCTTCAGTTGGTCCGCGACCGCCGCATAGAGCTCGAGTTGGCCGTCGTGTTCCATGCACAGATTGTGCCATCTGGGGCGAGTTGTCGCCTGCGGGGGTCGCAACTGATGCCTCAAACGGCCTTCCGGGCTCCGGCGGAAGTCAGGCCCGCACAACTCGGCTACCCCGGCAACAACCGTCGTAACGTGGGAAGTTGGGAAAAGGCGGCAGAGCCCCCGAGCCGGTTCGGGCCCGGACACAGCTGTACCCCCGATCGGGCTGATCGGGGGTACAGCGGGGGTGTTCAGGTGGCCGAAACCCGACCTGCTCGGGGGCCGAGGATCAGACCTGGAGCGTCCGCGGCTTGTACGACGGGCGCTTGGCCTCGTACGCGGCGATGTCGGCCTCGTTCTGGAGGGTGATGGAGATGTCGTCCAGCCCGTTCAGCAGCCGCCAGCGGGAGTTCTCGTCCAGCTCGAAGGAGGCGGTGATGCCCTCGGCGCGCACCTCGCGGGCCTCCAGGTCGACGGTGATCTCGGCCTCGGGGTCCTTCTCCGTGAGCTCCCACAGCGCGTCCACGATCTTCTGCTCCAGAACGACCGTGAGCAGGCCGTTCTTCAGCGAGTTGCCGCGGAAGATGTCGGCGAAGCGGGAGGAGATCACGGTCTTGAAGCCGTAGTTCTGCAGCGCCCACACCGCGTGCTCACGGGAGGAGCCGGTGCCGAAGTCGGGGCCGGCGACCAGGACCGTGGCGCCCTTGCGCTCCGGGCGGTTGAGGATGAAGTTCTCGTCCTTGCGCCAGGCCTCGAACAGCCCGTCCTCGAAACCGTCCCTCGTGACCTTCTTGAGCCAGTGAGCAGGGATGATCTGGTCGGTGTCGACGTTGGAGCGGCGCAGCGGGACCGCCCGGCCGGTGTGCGTGGTGAATGCTTCCATGACTCTCAGACTCCAGCGGGCGTACGGGTCTCGGCGTCGGACAGGTCGGCCGGGGAGGCCAGGTGGCCCAGGACCGCCGTCGCGGCGGCGACCTGCGGCGACACCAGGTGCGTACGACCGCCCTTGCCCTGTCGGCCTTCGAAGTTGCGGTTGGAGGTGGACGCGGAGCGCTCGCCCGGGGCCAGCTGGTCGGGGTTCATGCCGAGGCACATCGAGCAGCCCGCGTGCCGCCATTCGGCGCCGGCCTCCTTGAAGACCACGTCCAGGCCCTCGGAGACGGCCTGCAGACCCACGCGCGCGGAGCCCGGGACGACCAGCATCCGTACGCCTTCGGCGACTTTGCGGCCCTTGACGAGCTCGGCCGCGGCGCGCAGGTCCTCGATGCGGCCGTTGGTGCAGGAGCCTACGAAGACGGTGTCCACCTTGATGGAGCGCAGCGGCTGCCCGGCCTCCAACCCCATGTATTCCAGGGCCTTTTCGGCGGCGAGGCGCTCCGAAGCGTCTTCGTACGAAGCAGGGTCGGGGACGGACGCCGAAAGCGGCGCACCCTGGCCGGGGTTGGTGCCCCAGGTGACGAACGGCGACAGCGACGCCGCGTCGATGACGACCTCGGCGTCGAACTCGGCGTCCTCGTCCGTCTTCAGCGTCTTCCAGTACGCGACGGCGGCGTCCCAGTCCTCGCCCTCGGGGGCGTGCGGGCGGCCCTTGAGGTACTCGAAGGTGGTCTCGTCCGGGGCGATCATGCCCGCCCGGGCGCCGGCCTCGATCGACATGTTGCAGATGGTCATCCGGGCCTCCATCGAGAGCTTCTCGATGGCGGAGCCGCGGTACTCCAGGATGTAGCCCTGGCCGCCGCCGGTGCCGATCTTGGCGATGATCGCCAGGATCAGGTCCTTGGCCGTGACGCCCTCGGGCAGTTCGCCGTCGACCGTGATCGCCATGGTCTTCGGACGGGCCAGCGGCAGCGTCTGGGTGGCCAGCACATGCTCGACCTGCGAGGTGCCGATGCCGAACGCCAGCGCGCCGAAGGCGCCGTGCGTGGAGGTGTGGGAGTCACCGCAGACGACCGTCATGCCGGGCTGGGTCAGACCCAGCTGCGGGCCGACGACGTGCACGACGCCCTGCTCGACGTCGCCCAGCGGGTGCAGCCGGACGCCGAACTCGGCGCAGTTCTTGCGCAGCGTCTCCAGCTGGGCCCGGGAGACCGGGTCCGCGATCGGCTTGTCGATGTCGAGGGTCGGGGTGTTGTGGTCCTCGGTCGCGATGGTGAGGTCGAGACGGCGCACCGGGCGGCCGCTGAGACGCAGACCGTCGAAGGCCTGCGGGCTGGTCACCTCGTGCAGGAGGTGGAGATCGATGAAGAGAAGGTCGGGCTCGCCCTCGGCGCGCCGGACGACGTGGTCGTCCCAGACCTTCTCCGCGAGTGTCCTACCCATCGCTTTCCCTCCGGCCGGCAAACGTCCACCGGCCCAACTAGAGATCTTGAGGAGACGGCACCCGGCCCCAATTCACGGGCGTCCGTCATCCGGCCCGTTCGGTCAGCGGGCCGCTGTGCATACAAGGGTTGCGCGTCTCACGGAAAAAGGAACTTGCGTTTCACAGAGTGAGACGTGAGTATCGTTTCATGGACAACAGTAGCGGCGTGGGCGTTCTGGACAAGGCGGCCCTTGTCCTCAGCGCCCTGGAGTCCGGACCTGCCACCCTCGCGGGACTGGTGGCGGCCACCGGACTGGCACGACCGACGGCCCACAGACTGGCCGTGGCCCTTGAGCACCACCGTATGGTGGCACGCGACATGCAGGGCCGTTTCATTCTCGGCCCGCGCCTGGCGGAGCTGGCCGCGGCCGCCGGCGAGGACCGTCTCCTCGCGACCGCGGGCCCGGTGCTCACGCATCTGCGGGACGTCACGGGCGAGAGCGCCCAGCTCTACCGCCGCCAGGGCGACATGCGCATCTGCGTCGCCGCGGCGGAGCGCCTGTCCGGACTTCGGGACACCGTCCCGGTCGGCTCGACGCTCACGATGAAGGCCGGCTCCTCGGCACAGATCCTGATGGCCTGGGAAGAGCCGGAGCGGCTGCACCGAGGCCTGCAGGGCGCCCGCTTCACGGCCACCGCGCTCTCGGGCGTACGACGCCGCGGCTGGGCCCAGTCCATCGGCGAGCGGGAACCGGGCGTCGCGTCCGTCTCCGCGCCCGTACGCGGCCCGTCCAACCGCGTGGTGGCCGCCGTGTCCGTCTCCGGCCCCATCGAGCGCCTGACGCGCCACCCGGGCCGTATGCACGCCCAGGCGGTCATCGACGCCGCCGCCCGTCTCTCCGAGGCACTGCGCCGCACCGGCTGACCGCGGGACCGTGGGAGTCGTCAGCGGGGAGAGCCCGCCTCAACGCCGCGGCAGGCCCTCCCCGCTCCCCCGTCCCCCCCGGTCACCCGGTCTTCCCGGCCGCCTTCTGCTCGACGTCGGCCGCCGACCGGTATGCGAAACGGTTCTTGGCGTACCGCCCCCGCCGCTCCAGCGGCACCTGACCGTGCGCTCCCGCGAGACCGAACGCGGGCATGTCGAAGTAGATCGACTCGTAGGCCCCCTCCGGCACCACGTACGTCTCGTGCCACAGCCCCACGTGCTGCCGGGCCTTCCCCGCCTTCTCCTTGCGGTTGATGACCGCCCACGCCTTGTGATGGAACATCTGCGGCGAGTGCGCGTAGTCGTACAGCTTCTCCTTCGACTCCCAGTACTGGACGACGTAGTACGTCCGCGGTGATGCCGTCAGCATCACGTGCCCCAGCAGCCCCCGGTCACGGTCCCGCGCAAGCTCCCCAAGCATGCGGAACATCGACCACATGACCGGCAGCCACTGGTGCACCGCCCAGAAGTGATTGACCCGCACCCCGATGAGCAGGACCACCACATCGCCCTCGGCATCCGCGGTCGTACGGCCCGGCACCGGTTTCGCGAACATGGCGACCCCTCGCTCCTCGTCGGATAGCGGCACTATCCTTCTGTTCGGTGCTTGGATAGTGACACTTTCCAAGGAAGGGCGCAAGAGATGCGGCTGGCCGAGCTCAGCGAGCGCAGTGGAGTGTCCACCGCGACGATCAAGTACTACCTGCGCGAAGGGCTGTTGCCGCCGGGCCGCCAGATCAACGCCACGACCGCCGAGTACGACGAGGAGCACCTGCGCCGACTGCGGCTGGTCCGCGCGATGATCCAGGTCGGCCGGGTGCCGGTGGCGACGGTCCGGGAGGTGCTGGGGCATGTCGACGACGAGTCACTGAGCCGCACAATGAGGGTGGGCGCCGCGCTCTGGGCGCTGCCACAGGTGCCGGAGCCTGACGAGGAGGACGAATTCGTCCAGCGCGCGCACCGGGAGGTCGCCGCACTGCTGGACGCCCTCGGCTGGGAGAACGCCAAGCAGCTCACCACCATCTCCCCCTCGTACCGGCAGTTGGTGGTCTCGGTGGCCGCGTTCCGCCGGCTCGGCTACGACTGGGACGCCGAACTCCTTTTGCCCCACGCCAAGTTGATGCACCAGGCGGCGATCGCCGACCTGGACTTCATGGAGACGCATGCGTCGGAGGAGGAGAAGGTGGAGGCCGCGGTGGCCAGCGCGGTCCTGGTGGAGCCGATGCGCCAGGCGCTGCACCGGCTGGCCCAGGAGGAGGAGACGGCGCGGCGGTACGGTTTCGAGTGAACCCCGGGTACACAGAAGGCCCCCCACCGAAGTGGAGGGCCTTCCCTGTGCGTACCCCCGACCGGATTCGAACCGGCGCTACCGCCTTGAGAGGGCGGCGTGCTAGGCCGCTACACAACGGGGGCGAGGATCTTGCAAGCGCTTGTTACACCGCCGCAGATCCGAGCTGGTCTACCTGGACTCGAACCAAGACTAACTGAACCAGAATCAGTCGTGCTGCCAATTACACCATAGACCAATGTGGTTTAGACCAGTTTGTACCCCCGACCGGATTCGAACCGGCGCTACCGCCTTGAGAGGGCGGCGTGCTAGGCCGCTACACAACGGGGGCCCTAGCGATCCCGAGTCGATCGAGATCAGTACCCCCGACCGGATTCGAACCGGCGCTACTGCCTTGAGAGGGCAGCGTGCTAGGCCGCTACACAACGGGGGCTTCGCGGATGAGATCCGCAGTGCGGATGAGCTCCGCGAGCTGGCCTACCTGGACTCGAACCAAGACTAACTGAACCAGAATCAGTCGTGCTGCCAATTACACCATAGGCCACTGGAACGCAAGCCCCTGCGGGGTTCTTGTTCTAGTTCGCTCCTCCAGGTCCAGGCCTTTCGGCCCGCTCCCCGGCGGCGCAGGAAGAACATTACCCGAAGGTGGACGGGGCTCCAAAACGGGTATCGGCGCCGAGCACGGCGGGGAGTTCGGCGAGGGAGGCGATCCGGTGGGGACCCGTGGGTGTGTCACCGCCGGTGTGCGCGCCGTTGCGGTCGATCCACACCGACAGCAGTCCCGCGTCGGCGGCGCCGCGCCCGTCGATCTCCGGGTGGTCCCCGACGTACGCGACCTCGTGCGGCGCGAGTTCCAGGGCCTCGCAGGCTGCCAGGAAGGCGCCGGCCTCGGGCTTGGAGACGCCGAGTTCGGCCGCGCACAGGATCGTCTCGAAGCGGTCGTGCACTCCGAGGGTGCGCAGCTTGTGGTCCTGGACGGTGAGGCTGGAGTTGGAGAGCACGGCGTGCCGGTGGCTGGCGGCAAGGGCGTCGAGGACCGGCAGGACGTCCGGGAAGAGCGCCCAGGCGGCCTTGTAGTGCGTCATGTACCGCTGGAACCAGGCGTCGGCCTCGGCAGCGCCCAGGGGTGTGTCCAGGAACACCCGGATGCGCTCGCGGCGCTGCTCCTCGAAGGACAGCTCCCCCGCCGAGAACCGCGCCCACTGCCGGTCGGTGATCTCCCGCCAGCGTGCGAGGGCCTGCTCCGGGGTCTCGTCCCCGGTGAGCAGGCCCTCGGCGGCCAGATGGGACCGCATGCCCTCGCGGTCCGCGCTGGTGTAGTCGAAGAGGGTGTCGTCGACGTCCCAGACCACGGCGCGAATGCTCATGATCCGACGGTAACCCGGAGGTCGGGGGCGTGTCCGTGGATCGGCGACTGTCACACGGGGGCGTCGGTGGGGGCCGGCGCGACGAAGAAGTCCGTGAGGTAGCAGGTGACCTCGCCTGCGGCGGTGCGGCCGATCCAGGTGGGGTAGAACCCGTCGCCCCAGCCGGAGGTGAAGGCGGCCAGCGTGTGGCCGGTGGTGGTGGAGGTGACCACATGGGGCCCGTGCGACCAGTCGCTGTTCTCGAAGGCCTCCCACAGCGGCCCCTCTTCCTCCTCGGTCCCGGGGAAGGCCTCCTCGGCCGAGGCGTCGTAGAAGCAGCCGGTGCCGGCGTCGACGCCGTAGCCGAAGAACTCGTCGTCCCCGAGTTCGGCGAGGTCCTGTTCCGGGCCGACGGCCAACTCCCAGGTCACGGTCGGCTCGTCGCGGATCACGAGGCGGGCCGCCGCCACCCGCCGGTGGGGGCGCTCGGCCGGGGGCTCGCCGGGGCGGGTCAGGGTCGCGACAGCCGCGTCGACGCGGTAGCGACCGGGGGCGACGGTGACGGTGAACGGTTCTATGTCCCCGGACCCGAGGTAGACGAACGGGTCGCAGGCGACGACCCGTCCGGTGGGCAGCTCGAGCATCCCGCCGTCGGCCACGTGGATGACGCCCGTCTGCCCGGACTCGTAGGCGAACGTGCTGCCCGGGGTGAACAGCCAGGTGTAGTCACGAGGAGACATCGGCATGACGGGTGCCCTTCCGGATCTTGAGTGCGATGCCGGAACACTAGTGGGCCCCACTGACAACGCCGAGGGGCGGCGGCCGCGACGGCCACCGCCCCTGCACGCGCGGGTGCGCTACGCGGCCAGCTTCGTCAGTGCCGCGTCGATCCGTGCCAGGGTCTTGTCCTTGCCCAGGATCTCCAGGGACTCGAACAGGGGCAGGCCGACCGTGCGGCCGGTGACGGCGACGCGGACCGGGGCCTGGGCCTTGCCCAGCTTGAGGCCGTGCGCCTCGCCGGCGGCCAGGACGGCCTCCTTGAGGGACTCGGCGGAGGCCCAGTCGGCGGACTCCAGCTTCTCGCGGGCCGTGCGCAGGAGGGCGTCCGAGCCTTCCTTCATGGCCTTCGTCCAGGAGGCCTCGTCGAAGACCGGCTCGGCGAGGAACAGGAAGTCGACGTTGTCCGTGATCTCCGAGAGGACCTTCAGCCGGGTCTGGGCGTGCGGGGCGATCGCCTGCCACTTGGCCTCGTCGAAGTCCTCCGGCGCCCAGGGGGCGAACGGGGCCCTGAGCCAGGGGGCGCAGCGCTCCGTGAAGTCCTTCACGTCCAGCAGACGGATGTGGTCGGCGTTGATCGCCTCGCACTTCTTGAGGTCGAAGCGGGCCGGGTTGGGGTTCACGTCCGTGATGTCGAAGGCCGCGACCATCTCCTCGATCGAGAAGATGTCCTGGTCCGCGGAGAGCGACCAGCCCAGCAGGGACAGGTAGTTCAGCAGGCCCTCCGGGAGGAACCCGCGCTCGCGGTACAGGTTGAGCGAGGACTCCGGGTCGCGCTTCGAGAGCTTCTTGTTGCCCTCGCCCATGACGTACGGCAGGTGGCCGAAGGCCGGGATCTCCTTGGCGATGCCCAGCTCGATCAGCGCCTTGTACAGGGCGATCTGGCGAGGGGTGGAGGAGAGCAGGTCCTCGCCGCGCAGGACGTGGGTGATCTCCATCAGGGCGTCGTCGACCGGGTTGACCAGGGTGTACAGCGGGGCGCCGTTCGCGCGGACGATGCCGTAGTCCGGGACGTTCTCCGGCGTGAACGTCAGCTCGCCGCGGACCAGGTCCGTGAAGGTGATCGTCTCGTCGGGCATGCGGAAGCGGACGATCGGCGTACGGCCCTGGGCCTTGTACTCCTCGACCTGCGCGGCCGCGAGGTCGCGGCAGTGGCCGTCGTAGCCGGACGGCTTGCCGGCGGCGCGGGCGGCCTCGCGGCGGGTGTCCAGCTCCTGCTGGGAGCAGTAGCAGTGGTACGCGTGCCCGGCGGCGAGGAGCTTCTCGGCGACGTCCGCGTAGATGTCCATGCGCTGCGACTGGCGGTACGGCGCGTGCGGGCCGCCGACCTCGGGGCCCTCGTTCCAGTCGAAGCCCAGCCAGCGCATCGAGTCGAGCAGCTGGTTGTACGACTCCTCGGAGTCGCGGGCGGCGTCGGTGTCCTCGATGCGGAAGACCAGGGTGCCCTGGTGGTGCCGGGCGAACGCCCAGTTGAACAGGGCGGTGCGGACCAGGCCCACATGGGGGTTACCGGTGGGCGAGGGGCAGAAACGGACGCGTACGGGGGAGCCGGGTGCGCTAGCCACGCTTGACAACCTTGTTGGTGAGAGTGCCGATGCCTTCGATGGTGACGGCGACCTCGTCGCCGACGGTGAGCGGTCCGACGCCTGCCGGGGTGCCCGTGAGGATCACGTCGCCGGGGAGCAGCGTCATGGCCTCGGAGATGTTGACGATCAGGTCCTCGATGGGGTGGATCATCTCGCTGGTGCGGCCGAGCTGGCGTTGTTCGCCGTTGACCGTGAGCTGGACGGTCAGGTCGGACGCGGTGGCGAGGTCGATGTCCGTCTCCACCCAGGGGCCGAGCGGGCAGGAGCTGTCGAAGCCCTTGGCCCGGGCCCACTGCTTCTCGCGCTTCTGCACATCACGGGCGGTGACGTCGTTGGCGCAGGTGTAGCCGAAGATCACGTCGGCCACGCGCTCGCGGGGGACCTCGCGGCACATGCGGCCGATGACCACGGCAAGTTCGGCCTCGTGGTGGAGGTCCTCGGAGAAGGGCGGGTACTGGATCTCGTCGCCGGGGCCGATCACCGAGGTGGAGGGCTTGAAGAAGGCGAACGGCGCGTCGGGCACCTCGTTGCCCAGCTCCCGCGCGTGCTCCGCGTAGTTGCGGCCGAAGGCC
Organism: Streptomyces sp. NPDC001492; assembly: GCF_053597275.1. Taxonomy (NCBI): domain Bacteria; kingdom Bacillati; phylum Actinomycetota; class Actinomycetes; order Kitasatosporales; family Streptomycetaceae; genus Streptomyces; species Streptomyces sp. NPDC001492. The sequence continues at coordinate 164,840 of NZ_JBSFHW010000020.1, forward strand.
ACGACCTTGTTGGGGAGCACCGGCGGCAGCAACCGGACCTTGCTCAGCGGCACCTTCGTACCGGAGAGCTCGAAGTCCGCGAACGGGATGCCCTTGATGATGTCGAGGACGAGCTCGTCCGGCTTGTCGCCCTCGACCGCGCCGAAGGCGACGTTCCCGTCGATGGAGAACCTGGCGATGCGCACGGGATCCTGCGCCCCTCACTTGAGCCGGCTGGAGTCTGACGCTCCAGGCTAACGCGGTGAGGAGGCTGCGCCTCGCGCATTTGATTCGTGCGCGGCCGAGGTGAGTGATCTACGGCCGGTGTGCGTACTACTGCGCGACGGAGGCCGTGGCGGGGGCCTCCACCAGGATGGTGCGGCGCGGGTTGGCCGTCTGGGACGGGAGGTCGACGGAGTGCTCCGGCTGCTGCGGCGTCTGCAGTGCGTCGGCGTCCTCGAGGTGCGCCAGCGTCGTGCGCCGCGGGTTGGCTATGTTGCGGAACATCATCGTCGTCTTCACTGTTGTACGTGACCTTGTCGTCTTCGGGCGCCCGGCCGGGGCCTCGGGCCCCTCGCGCAGGCGCGGTTGTCAAAGTGTTACGTCCTGTAAAGCGTCAGGCTAAACATTCAATTCCCTTCGCAAGACGCGAAGATCCCATGATCAGTATGTGAGTTTGCTCACGACCCGGCAGGCAAAACGGTCAATTCCGGCCTGGGGTCGACCCCTACAAAACGGACATTGGCTCCCTGAAGCCATCATTCCGCTCCTGATCATGGCGACTGGGACACCGCTCCCACCTGGGCGACTCGCTCGCATAAGTCCGTTATGGACGAGATCACTTTCTACGTCCGGTAATCCCGCACTCACGTGCAGTCACGTGCGTCACGGCATAGTGCCCGGCCCTTGTTGGAGATCCGGCACTGTGCTGGAATTCCACGGACCGCCGCAGGATCGAGCCGGCGCACAGGGGGCGCGACGAGCGTCGCGTGCGGCGAGAGGGGGGAACCAGCGCCGGTCACTTCACGACCGCAGGGGGCGCATTCAGGGCGCCACCTAAAACGCCGACACCGTGTCTTTCCGTTCACGCGGAGGGGCGCCTGGTCCAGAGGTTGCGACGCTAGTGCAGGGACGTTTCAAGAGGGATGGCAGTGCTTCGGCGGAGCCGGAGCCGCACGGCGGGACTGGCCCCAATGCCGGCAGTCCCTCCCCCCAGCACGCCCAGAACCCGGGCCCGGCACCGTCCGGCGACGGCGGAGAGCGCCCCGGGCGCCCCGGCGCGTCGGCACCTCCCGGGCCCCCCGGCTCCGCCGCTCCGGCGGTCAAGCCGCCCAAGGGACCGAGCGGTCCGGGATCCCGCATGGCGCTGCGCAACTGGCGCATCTCCACGCGCCTGGTGTCGCTGCTCGCGCTTCCCGTGGTGGCGGCCACCTCGCTGGGCGCCCTGCGCATCAGCGACAACATGGACGACATCCAGCAGCTCGACAACATGAAGCTGCTGACGGACATGACCAAGCAGGCCACCGAGTTGGCCGACGCGCTCCAGAGGGAGCGCGACCTGTCCTCCGGTCCGCTGGCGCACGGCTCCAAGGCGAGCGACTACACGGTCAAGGGCTACCGGGACAAGACGGACCGGGCCAAGACCAACTTCATCGACGCCGCCGAGGAGATCGACACCTCCAACAAGGACGGCTCGCTCCAGGGCGTCCGCGAGAGCCTCGTCGGCGTGGTCGGCGACCTCGAAACGCTGTCGAAGATCCGCGCCAACGCCTACCAGGCCAAGAACAACTCGACCCAGACCGTCGAGGCGTACCACCGTCTGGTGACGCACCTGCTGGACCTCTCCCAGGACATGGCCGAGGCCACCAGCAACCCCGAGATGATCCAGCGCACCCGCGCCCTGGCGTCCTTCTCCTCCGCCAAGGAGTACGCGTCGATGCAGCGCGCCGTGCTGGCGGCGGCGCTCCCCGCGAGCAACACCACGGTCGGCGACCTGTCGGAGAACGACCGGCTGTACGCGCAGTCGGCGCTGGAGAGCCAGAAGTCCGAGCTGCGCAGCTTCCGCAGCATCTACGGCATCGACAAGGCCACCGCTCTCCTCAAACCCATCGAGGAGAACAACACGACGATCACGGCCAGCGACAAGTACGCCAGCCGTGCCCTCGCCTCCCAGAACGCCCTGGACGACCTGCCGAAGCGCTCGTACCAGGACTGGGTGGACGACAGCTCGACCAAGATCGAGCAGATGAAGAAGATCGAGCACACGCTGCTCGAGGACATGGAGCAGAAGGCCCGCGAGCTGCGTGCCGCCTCCGAGCGCGAGGCGATCATCTCCGGTGCGCTGATCCTGCTCGTGCTCGGCGTCTCCCTCGTCGGCGCCTTCGTCATCGCCCGCTCCATGATCCGCTCGCTGCGCCGCCTGCAGGAGACCGCCAACAAGGTCGCCCAGGACCGCCTGCCCGAGCTGGTCAAGCAGCTCTCGGAGTCGGACCCGCAGGACGTCGACACCTCCGTCGAGTCGGTCGGTGTGCACTCCCGGGACGAGATCGGCCAGGTGGCCGCGGCCTTCGACGACGTGCACCGCGAGGCGGTCCGCCTCGCCGCCGAGCAGGCCCTGCTGCGGGGCAACGTCAACGCGATGTTCACCAACCTCTCGCGCCGCTCCCAGGGCCTCATCCAGCGTCAGCTCTCGCTCATCTCCGAGCTGGAGTCCCGCGAGGCCGACCCGGACCAGCTGTCCTCGCTGTTCAAGCTGGACCACCTCGCGACGCGTATGCGCCGTAACGGTGAGAACCTCCTCGTCCTCGCCGGTGAGGAGCCCGGCCGCCGCTGGACCCGCCCGGTCCCGCTGGTCGACGTGCTCCGCGCCGCCGCCTCCGAGGTGGAGCAGTACGAGCGCATCGAGCTGGCCGCCGTGCCGACCACCGAAGTGGCCGGCCGCGTGGTCAACGACCTCGTGCACCTGCTCGCCGAGCTGCTGGAGAACGCGACCTCGTTCTCCTCGCCGCAGACCAAGGTCAAGGTCACCGGTCACGCGCTGCCCGACGGCCGCGTCCTGATCGAGATCCACGACACCGGTATCGGCCTCTCCCCCGAGGACCTCGCCGCGATCAACGAGCGGCTCGCCTCGCCGCCCACCGTGGACGTGTCGGTGTCCCGCCGCATGGGCCTGTTCGTGGTCGGCCGGCTGTCCCAGCGCCACGGCATCCGCATCCAGCTGCGCCCGTCCGACTCCGGTGGTACGACCGCGCTGGTCATGCTGCCCGTCGATGTCGCCCAGGGCGGCAAGAAGCCGCAGCCCAAGCCGGGTCAGGGCGCCGGTGGCCCCGGTGGTCCCGCCGCCGCGCAGGCCGCCGCGGGTGTGGCCGCCGCACGGCGCCAGGCCGGTGCCGGTGCGCCCGCCGGTGGCGCCCTCGGTGCCGGTGCGGCCTCCGGTGGTGGTCTGCTCGGTGCCGGTCAGGGCCCGCGGGCCGCGCTGCCGGGTGCCGGCGACGGCCGTCCGGGTGCGCCCGGCGGAGCGCGTGGACCGCAGTCCCCGGCAGCCCCGCAGCAGGGCCGGCCGGCTCCCGCGGGTGCGGGTGCCGGGTTCGGTCAGGCGCCGGCTGCACCGCAGGGCCTGCAGGCCGCGGGCACGGGTCAGGACAGCTTCGGCGGCGCTCGTGGCGCCGTACCGCCGCAGTCCTCGAACAACTCCGAGCGTGGCAATGAGCCGGGCCGCGGCCGGCGTGGCCGTCAGCCGCAGCTGCCGGGCCGCGGCGGTCCGCGTGCCGAACTGCCGGGCGGCAACCAGCAGCAGCCCCGGCCGAGCTGGAGCGACGAGAACGCGCAGCCGCCGGTGCCGCGCGCCTCGCTCGACACCCCGCGCGGCCATGACGAGACGTCCCGGATGCCGCGCATCGACGCGACGTCCGAGATGCCGGCGATCCCGCGGTCCGACGACCGCCAGGGCCCCGGTTCCACCTCGGAATTCGCCCGCCCCGACTTCGGCGCCCCGGCGCCGGGCAACCCGCAGCACACCGGCCAGTTCGCCACCCAGGACTTCGGGGCGCAGCAGCCGGGCAGCAACGGTTCGCAGAACACGGGCCAGTTCGTCCGCTCGGACGTCTTCGGCGCTCCGTCCGGCCAGAACGGGCGAGGCGGCCAGAACCACCTGAACAACCCGAACAACCCCGCCAACACGGGCCAGTTCGCGAGCCCTCAGGCGTACGACGGCAGCTCCACGGGCCAGTTCCCCGCACCGGGCTACGACAACGGCTCCACCGGGCAGTTCGAGCGTCCGGGCGGCGACTTCGGTGCTCCGCGGCCGCCGGCCCCGCAGCGTCCGCAGCAGCGGCCCGTCCGCCAGGAGCCCGAGGCGCTGCCGCCGGCACCGGGCCCGGGCGACGGCCGTACGCCGCTGTACGACACGCTGGAGACCAACTGGTTCCACGGCCAGCAGGGCGGTCAGCAGAGCAACGGCTCCGCACCGGCCCCGCAGCAGCCGCAGGCTCCGGCAGTTCCCGCGGCCCCGCCGCACTCTGCGGCTTCACAGCGTCCCGCCACCTCTTCCTGGCGCACCTCGCCGAACGACGATCTCGTCCGGCAGGCGGAGCGTGTCAGGCAGCCGGCGGCGGGCGGCGTCACCACCTCCGGCCTGCCGCGCCGGGTGCCCCGGGCGAACCTCGTTCCGGGCACGGCTCAGCAGCAACAGCACCAAGCCGGTCCGCAGGTCTCGCGTGCGCCTGACGACGTACGCGGCCGGCTGACCAATCTCCGTCGGGGCATCGCGCAGGGTCGCCAGGCCGGTACAGGTACCGGTCAGACCGGCAGTTTCCCGAGCCCCACTCACCAGCAGGAGCGTTAGTTGAGCCAGATGAGCCAGGCGGCACAGAACCTCAACTGGTTGATCACCAACTTCGTGGACAACACCCCCGGTGTGTCCCACACCGTCGTCGTGTCCGCGGATGGTCTCCTTCTGGCGATGTCGGAAGGCTTCCCCCGTGACCGCGCCGATCAGCTGGCGGCCGTCGCGTCCGGTCTGACCTCACTGACGGCCGGGGCCTCCCGGATCTTCGAGGGCGGCAACGTGGCGCAGACGGTCGTCGAGATGGAGCGGGGTTTTCTCTTCCTCATGTCCGTCTCGGACGGCTCGTCCCTGGCCGTGCTCGCGCACCCGGAGTGCGACATCGGCCTGGTGGGCTACGAGATGGCGCTGCTCGTCGACCGGGCAGGTGCGGTCCTCACGCCGGATCTGCGCGCCGAACTACAGGGCAGTCTGCTCCACTGATCCGCCGAGGATCCACCCCCGTCACCACATCACCGTCCGGCCGCCACAATCCCCCCACGGCCCATAAGACGGCCAGCCCGACCGACTTGCTGTCCCGCCCGGAGGATTCATGACCCCGCCCACCGCCTCTCATGATCCGTACGCGGAGCCGTACGAGGACGAGGGCGACCAGCCACTGGTACGTCCGTACGCGATGACCGGTGGCCGGACCCGGCCCCGCTATCAGCTCGCCATCGAGGCGCTGATCAGCACCACGGCCGACCCGGCAGCACTCATGGGGCTGCTCCCGGAGCACCAGCGCATCTGCCACCTGTGCCGTGAGGTGAAGTCGGTCGCAGAGGTGTCGGCGCTCTTGTCCATGCCGCTGGGCGTGGCCCGGATCCTTGTCGCGGACCTGGCCGAGGCCGGGCTCGTCGCCATCCACCAGCCTGGTGGCGACGAGACGACCGGTGCGCCGGACGTGACCCTGCTCGAAAGGGTGCTCAGTGGACTTCGCAAGCTCTGAACCGAGTCGTGCCACCACCTCCGCCAAGATCGTGGTGGCGGGCGGCTTCGGCGTGGGCAAGACCACGTTCGTCGGCGCCGTCTCGGAGATCAACCCGCTGCGCACCGAGGCCGTCATGACCTCCGCGTCCGCGGGCATCGACGACCTCACCCACACCGGGGACAAGACCACCACCACGGTGGCCATGGACTTCGGCCGCATCACCCTGGACCAGGACCTGATCCTGTACCTGTTCGGTACACCGGGCCAGGACCGGTTCTGGTTCATGTGGGACGACCTGGTACGCGGTGCGATCGGCGCGGTGGTGCTCGTGGACACCCGGCGCCTGGCGGACTGCTTCCCCGCGGTCGACTACTTCGAGAACAGCGGCCTGCCCTTCGTCGTCGCGCTGAACGGCTTCGACGGGCACCAGCCGTATGCTCCCGAGGAGGTGCGCGAGGCGCTGCAGATCGGTCCGGACACCCCGATCATCACGACGGACGCCCGGCACCGCGCGGATGCCAAGAGTGCGCTGATCACGCTGGTCGAGCACGCTCTCATGGCACGGCTGAGGTAACACTCAAATCAGCCATGCCCTACGGCAGTTGTCGTAGACACATCGGAGCCGGCTGTGGCCTTTGACACGGTCGGCTTCGGTGTTCATAACGTTTCGGCAGAGGAATCGGGTGACACGGCCACGCGTCGTTGCCAAACGGTCTCGCTGCGCTCACATCAGCCCCGTCTTTTGACGGGGCTCGCTCTTTATGACCGATTTATCTGGGGCTTACATCACACGGAATCCTCGCTTTCCACTGTTTGGAAGAGCACAGGTCGTCGTGCTGGAATGCCTGAACTGCCCAATAGTCAAAGACGTACTCGGTAGTACTGCGTACTCCATGGCGTACTGGGCTCTGAGACACTGCGGCACAACGTTGGTGCCCGCCGCCGAGAGGTTGTTGGTCGAGTGAGGCGAAGCAAGAACGGTCCCGAGCCGTCGGCCCGGGGCAACTTCACCCCGCCGCCGCGCGGAGCGGCGCCCGCCCCTGTGCCCGGTTCGGAACCGACGGCCGTACCCGCTCCGAGCGGCGGTCGTTTCTCCCCGCGCAACTGGCGGGTGCCGACCCGGCTGAACGCGATCCTGCTCATACCCGTGACGGTCGGGCTCGTCATGGGCGGCTTCCAGGTGAAGAGCTCGATCGACACCTGGCAGGAGGCGCAGGACGCGGAGAACACCGCACGGCTGGTGCGGGCCTCGCTGACCTATGCCAACGCGGTGAACAACGAGCGCGACATCACCGCGGCACCGCTGCTCAAGGGCAAGAGCGCGACCGCCAAGGACAAGGCGACCGTCGACGCGGCCCGCAAGGCCACCAACGACGCGGCCGACGAGTTCGACGCGGCGGCGCAGAACATGCCGCAGAAGGCCGGCCTGCTGCGCCGCCTCAAGCTGTTCCGCCAGGCCGAGCCGCAGCTGGCCACCCTGCGCGCGACCGCGTACTCCTCCAAGGTGCACGGAGTGCAGACCGAGGAGGGCTACGTCGCCGTCGCCCATCCCCTGATGGAGTTCGCCAACGAGCTGGGCCTGGGCACCGGCAACATCACCAGCTACGGCCGGACCGTCTACGCGATCGCGCTGACCCAGGCCTCGCTGTCGCTGGAGCGGTCGATCGGCGTGCACCTGCTGGTGAGCCCCGGCCCCAAGAAGGACGACCTCGCCAAGCAGCGCGTGGCCCTCTCCTCCTACGCCTACCTCGAGGGCATCGCCATCGAGGAGTACAAGGCCGGCGGCACCGAGGCGGACGCGCAGAAGCTCGTCGACCTCGAGGCGAAGGCCAGGGCCGAGGGCGTGGCCCAGGCCAAGCAGGCCGCCGCGCAGGCAGCCGCCAACAACCAGACCTATGTGCCGCCGCCGTCCGACCCGGCGAAGATGGTCGCGCTCCTGTCGTCACTGCAGACCACCGACCCCAGTGCCCGCGCCGCGCTCGCCACGCAGGGCATCACTTACCAGAACTGGTGGGGGGCCACCACCCTCCGGGCCAACGTCTACCGGCAGATCCAGTCGGACATGGCCGACAAGGCCGTGAACGAGGCCTCGGACATCGCCGACAACGCCAAGCGTGACGCCCTCATCACCGGTGCCGCCGTCGTCGTCGCCCTGCTCCTCGCGTTCATCCTGGCCGGTGCCGTGGCCCGCCAGATGTCCCGCTCGATGCGCCAGCTGCGCAACGCCGCCTTCGGCATCGCCGAGCAGCGTCTGCCGATGCTGGTCGACCAGCTCTCGCGCACCGACCCGGGCCGGGTCGACACCCGCGTACAGCCCATCCCGATCAACACCCGCGACGAGATCGGCGAGGTCGCCCGCGCCTTCGACCAGGTCCACCGCGAGGCGGTCCGGCTCGCCGCCGAGCAGGCCCTGCTCCGTGGCAACATCAACGCGATCTTCACCAACCTCTCGCGCCGCAACCAGTCGCTGATCGAGGGCCAGCTGACCCTGATCACCGACCTGGAGAACAACGAGGCCGACCCGGACCAGCTGGAGAACCTCTTCCGCCTGGACCACCTCGCGACCCGTATGCGCCGCAACGGCGAGAACCTCCTGGTCCTCGCCGGCGAGGAGCCCGGCCGCCGCTGGGACCAGCCGGTCCCGCTGGTCGACGTGCTGCGCGCCGCCTCCTCCGAGGTGGAGCAGTACGAGCGCATCGAGCTCTCCGGCGTCCCGGAGGCCGAGATCCACGGCCGCGCGGTCACCGACCTCGTGCACCTGCTCGCCGAGCTCCTCGAGAACGCCACCACGTTCTCCTCCCCGCAGACCAAGGTCCGCGTCACCGCGACCCGTCTTCCCGACGGCCGCATCATGATCGAGATCCACGACAAGGGCATCGGCCTCACCGCCGAGGACTTCGCGGACATCAACCACAAGCTGGCGAACCCGCCCACCGTCGACGCCGCGATATCCCAGCGCATGGGCCTGTTCGTGGTCGGCCGGCTGTCCGACCGGCACGGCATACGCGTCCAGCTGCGCCCCTCCGGCGAGCAGGCCGGCACCACCTCGCTGGTCATGCTGCCGGACGCGATCACCCACGGTGGTGGCGGCGAGCACCAGCCGCGCGACGAGTTCACGGTCTCGCAGATCATCCCGGAGCAGAGCTACCAGGGTGAGGACTTCAACAACGGCCTGCCGATGCGCACGGCCGCGGAGCTCGGCTTCGACGACAGCCGCTACGCCGACGTCCCGGACGACATACGCGAGCTGGACCCCGTCGGCCGCTCGCTGATGCGCGAGGAGCGCCGTGCGGCCCTGGAGGCCCAGGCGCAGGACCAGCCGGGCCAGGAGTCCCCGGAGGCCCCCTACGCCGACGCGTTCGACCAGCCGTCCTACGACAACGGCCTCGGCGGCTTCCCCGAACAGCAGCCCGGCGGCTACGACCCGCGCCCGGCCTACGACGAGCCGCAGCAGACCCCGTACGAGGAACAGCAGCGTCCCGCGTATGACGAGCCGGCGCAGCGCCCGTCGTACGACGAGCCGTACTACGCGTCCAACGGCTCGCTCCCGCACAACGACACGTTCTCGTCGAACGGCGGCTACCCCGAGCCCTCGTATGCGGAACCCGTCCGCGAGGAGCGTGCCTCCGCCCCGGAGTCCTTCCCGGCCTTCCAGGAACGCCGCCAGCAGGACGACTGGCCGCAGCAGGACACCTACCAGAACGGTTACTCGTCTGATTACGCTCCGGAAACGGAATCTGCGCAGGCCGCTGACGGGAGTGAGCGTGACCGCGTAGGCTTCGACCGTCCGGGCCCGGCCTCTGCCGCCGCCCACGCGCTGACCGACGCCGGACTGCCCCGCCGCGGATCCTTCGCGGGCGGTGCGAACGGCACGAGCGGTGCGGGCGGTTCGAACGGCACACGCCATGTGAGCCAGGAGGCGCCGGCCCCCAAGCCGGAGAGCAACGGCAATGGCACCGGCGACTGGCGTTCGGCGAACGACGAGCGCTGGCAGCAGGCCTCGCAGCTCCGGAAGCCCAAGGCGGGCGGGGTCACCTCCTCCGGCCTGCCGCGGCGGGTGCCCAAGGCCAACCTGGTCGAGGGAGCCGCCGAGACCACCCCCCAGGGCGGCCCACAGGTCTCCCGCGCCCCGGAGGACGTCCGGGGCAGGCTGAGCAACCTGCGCCGGGGCGTCCAGCGCGGACGCAGCGCCGGCGCAGGCAGTGAAACGAACGGTCAGGGCTTCGGTTCTGACAGCACCTACAACCAGGAGCGTTAGTGTGAGCCCGATGAGCCAGGCGGCACAGAACCTGAACTGGTTGATCACCAACTTCGTGGACAACACCCCCGGTGTGTCCCACACCGTGGTGGTCTCCGCCGACGGACTCCTTCTGGCGATGTCCGAAGGCTTCCCCCGCGACCGCGCCGATCAGCTCGCGGCCGTCGCCTCCGGTCTGACCTCGCTGACCGCCGGTGCCTCGCGCATCTTCGAGGGCGGCAGCGTGAACCAGACCGTTGTGGAGATGGAGCGGGGATTCCTGTTCATCATGTCCATCTCCGACGGCTCCTCGCTCGCGGTGCTGGCCCACCCCGAGGCGGACATCGGCCTCATCGGGTACGAGATGGCGCTTCTGGTCGACCGTGCCGGTACGGTCCTCACACCGGATCTTCGTGCGGAGCTCCAGGGCAGCCTGCTCAACTGACAGTCAGACGGTGCGTTTTGGCGTCCCGGGGCCGTAAGGTACCGGGACGCGGCTCCACAGGGATTGGGTGCCCGGCACAGTCGGAGGAGGAGAAAGTGGCAACACCCCCAGGCGGTTCGAATTCGGGCAACTGGTCGTACGGCCCTGCCCAGGGCCCGGGCGGCGGTTCCCAGAACCCGAACCGTTACAACTTCCCCTCCACCCCGAGCCAGCGGCGTCAGCACCCGTACGCTCCCCAGGGTCCGCAGGGCCCCGGGCCTTCACCGTACGACCAGCCGCCGGCGCCGCGCATCCAGCCCGTGCAGCCGCAGCGACGCGCTCCCGAGCCGGCGCCCGCGGGGTCGTCGAACAACCCCCTGGTGCGTCCGTACGCCATGACCGGCGGCCGGACCCGCCCGCGCTACCAGCTCGCCATCGAGGCGCTGGTGCACACCACCGCGCAGCCGCACCAGATGCAGGGCCAGCTGCCCGAGCATCAGCGGATCTGCAACCTCTGCCGCGAGATCAAGTCGGTGGCGGAAATCTCCGCCCTCCTGACAATCCCTCTCGGCGTGGCCAGGATCCTCGTCGCCGACTTGGCGGAGGCGGGACTGGTCGCCATCCATCAGCCCGGCGGCGACGAGAACGCCGGCGGCCAGCCAGACGTGACACTGCTCGAAAGGGTGCTCAGTGGACTTCGCAAGCTCTAGCGGCGGTCCTTCCCGCTCCACCACCTCGGCGAAGATCGTGGTGGCGGGTGGCTTCGGCGTGGGCAAGACCACGTTCGTCGGGGCCGTCTCGGAGATCAACCCGCTGCGTACCGAGGCCGTCATGACGTCCGCGTCGGCGGGCATCGACGACCTCACCCACACCGGGGACAAGACCACCACGACGGTGGCCATGGACTTCGGCCGCATCACCCTGGACCAGGACCTGATCCTGTACCTGTTCGGCACCCCCGGTCAGGACCGGTTCTGGTTCATGTGGGACGACCTGGTGCGGGGCGCCATCGGCGCGATCGTCCTGGTCGACACCCGCCGTCTCGCCGACTGCTTCCCCGCGGTCGACTACTTCGAGAACAGCGGTCTGCCCTTCGTGATCGCCCTGAACGGCTTCGACGGCAACCAGCCGTACAACCCGGACGAGGTCCGGGAAGCCCTGCAGATCGGTCCGGACACCCCGATCATCACCACCGATGCCCGGCACCGGGCCGACGCCAAGAGCGCGCTGATCACCCTGGTCGAGCACGCCCTCATGGCACGACTGCGCTAGCACCCCCCTGCAAGCCGGCCCCTCTTCGGAGGGGCCTGTTTGCTGCCTCCGGCAGGAACTGTTTGCTGCCTCCGGCAGGAAGACGTACGAGAAGGGCCCCGACTTCGCCAAGGCCGGAGGCCTTCGGCGATCTCGTTCTGGTCCAGCGGCTGGGTCTTGTCGGCGGCCGCG
>NZ_JBSFHW010000021.1:0-175548 GCF_053597275.1 Streptomyces sp. NPDC001492
GGCGGCGATGCCGGAGCCGGAGCCGACGAACAGGCCGGCGCCGATGACACCGCCGATCGCGATCATCGACAGATGGCGGTTCTTCAGGCCGGCCTGAAGACCGGAGCCTGCGGAGGCGGCCCCGGTGGTGGTCACCGGGTCCGGAGCGGAAACAGGGGGACGTGTGGTCATCTCGACATCCATTGAGGGAGAGCGGACGAGGGCTGCAGGTGCCGAGACCGGAAATTAGTTCACTGCGATCTAAAAAAACAAGGCATGGTCGTCTTGTTTAAGTGTTCAGCATGCTCTATTTTTTGGCGCATCGCGGAACCGGCCCCCTGGGAGCCCCTATGCGCAACACCGTGACCCCGCTCAGCAGGCCGTTAAAGTGGCGCCGTGGTGAATGCAGCGGGCAAGTTCGGACCGTACGGCGGCGGGGACACCCGTCTCCTGCCCGGCAGGGGTCCGACGGGCTCGGAACTCGTCCGATCGCGGATCGCCCTGCGGGTGCGTCTGGGGTCAGTGTCACCCCGGGACCGGCTGCCGGACGCCGGCGTCCTCGCCGAGGAGCTGGGGATCAGCGAGATCACCGTGCGCCGTGCGCTGGAGGGCATGTGCCAGGACGGCCTGCTCGACCGCAGGCGGGGCCGCGCCGGCGGGACCTTCGTGGCGGAGGAGTGGGACGCCGTCGTAGCCCTGATGCACGACGCCGAGGAGACGGCTTCGCTGGACGCCTTCCACCTGCTGCTCGAATGCGGTCTCGTGGCGCACAGCGCCGACGAGGTACCGGCCGGGCCGCTTGAGGAACTACAGGCGCTGGTCGACGAGATGGACCTGACCGACGACCCCTCACGACTGCTCGAACTGGAGACGCTCTTCCACCTCGACCTCGCCGAGGCTCTCGGCGGCCCCGGGGTCCGTGAGTTCGCCGCAGACCTGCTGGGCCGGCTCAGCCTGCTGGCGCCCGCACCGACACCCGAGGTGATACGGGCGCGGAACCGCTGCCACGCCGAACTGCTGGCAGAACTCGGCCGGGGAGCGATGGATCCGGCCGTGCGGGCGGTGAAGGCACACCAACAGAGCCACCAAGAGGCCCACCCCAGCTGACATCCCGTTGTTGCGACCCGACCGCAGACACCCCCGCGCCCCCCACTGCGCACCGCCACACCGCACAAGGAGACGCTGCCATGCCCAAGCCCGGAGCCGTCGGCCCGCCGCCGACGTCGGGACCCGCCATCGGCGCGCCCCAGCGCCTGCGGGGCGGAGTTCTCGGGATGGCGGACATCGCCGCCGCCACGATGGCCAACGTCGGCCCGGCCATGAGCTTCTTCTTCAGTTTCACCTTCCTGGCCACCACCGCGGGTGAGGGGTCTCCGCTGACCATCGTCGCCGCGGGCGTCGCGGTCGCGCTGCTCGGCAACACGCTCGCCCAGTTCTCCCGCGCGCACCCCTCCGCGGGCAGCTTCGTCACCTTCGTCGGCAAGACGTTCGGGCCGGTCAGCGCGGTGACCACGGCCCTGCTGGCGACGCTGGGCTACATCGTCGCGATGGCCGGTGTCATCTCCATCTCCGGCGGGTTCGTGCAGATCACCCTGCACCACTACACCGGGGTCGACCTCCCCTGGATCATCTGGACGCTGCTGCTCACCGGTCTGGCCGTGGTGCTGATGCTGCGCGGCGTCGTGGTCTCCACCAAGTGGGCCGGCTACTTCTTCGGCGTGGAGATGCTGATGCTGGTCGTCGTGTCGGTCGCGGCGATCGTCGAACACCGCGGCGCTCTCTCGGCCGCCCCCTTCCTGCCCAGCCACATCAGCCACGGCTTCAAGGGCCTGGCAGCGGGCTTCCCCCTGGCCGTGTACATGTTCGTCGGCTGGGAGAACTCCGCGGCACTCGCCGAGGAAACAGAGAACCCGCGGCGCAACGTCGGCCGCGCAGTGTTCTCCTCCGTCGCCATCATGACCGTCAGCTACATCCTCTTCGCCTACTCCACCCTGACCGGCTTCGGCTACGACGTGGCCCGGCTCGGCGACTCTCCCACGCCCTTCATCGACGTCGCCCACCACACCCTTGGCGCGCTGGCGTTCGTCGCCTACCTCGGAGGCCTGACCTCGACCCTCGGCGTTCTGGTCGCGGGCATCAACTCCCAGGCCCGCCTGGTGTTCAATGCCGGACGCGAAGGACTGCTCCCGTCCTTCCTCGGCTACGTCCACCCCATTCGCCGCACACCGAACAAGGCGATCGTCACCTTCACCGTCACCTCGCTGCTGATCATCGGAGGCTGGGCCCTGGGCCACCTGCTCGGACCCGACGGCGGCTCGATGAACCCGGTGGTCTTCTTCACCGAGTCCTCGACGCTGGGCGCCATCCTGATCCTGCTGGTCTACCTCGCGTCCAATATCGCCCTGCCGCTGTACTACCGCCGATACCGCCCCCAGGAGTTCCGGAAGGTACGGCATCTGGTACTGCCCGCGCTCGGCACGGTGGCCATCCTGGTCCCGCTCTACTACCTCGCCAAGCCCGGCCAGCCCGCACCGTACAACTGGTTCCCCTACGCCGCCCTGGCCGCCCTCCTCGCCGCCGTCGGCTACGCAGCCCTCCTGGTCCGCCGCGACCCGAGCCTGGCTGAGCGCGTCGGATCCGTCGTCGCCGATGCCGATTGACTTGCGTGTCGGCGGATTCCCATAGTGGTTGGGAATCACCTGGTCAATGGGCCTGTGGGGCATTCACTCATGGCCTCGGCGGGGCTCTTGTCGCCGACCGCGATGCGGGTCGGTGGTTGGGCTGCCGGGCGACGTCGCGGAGCTCTTGGGCAGTGGACGGACAGGGCGGTGCCCCTGGGTGCTTCTGCGTTTGTCAGCTCCCGCAGGGCAGGAAGCCTTGTGGGTCGGCCCCACTCGCCGCCCCTCGGCGCAGGGCCGCCCCCGCAAGGCCGGTTCGTGATCCGGCGTGGGTGGGGCTGTGGTGGGGTTAGCCGATGGGTGCGGGCTCCGGACCCCGGGCTTCCGGCTGATGCCGGTACGTCACCCGGTACCCACCCCGCGACTGGAGGACCGACCTCGCGATCACGACCGCCCTCCCCTCACGTAGGCCACGGACCGGTAGGCCCCCAGCCGCTGACCGCGTCGACCATAGCCGCCGTGCCGGCGACGACCACCTCAAGACCGGACTCGCCCCGGAGCCGGCGCACGGTGCCGCCCGCCGAGCGGACCACCGCCAGGCCGGAGGCAACACCCCAGGGCCGCTGCCCGAGGCGAACCGCTCAACTATCGCTGCTGGAAGACCGAATGGAACTGCGCTCGTAAGGAACTGCAGAAGGCGGAGAACGAGGCGGCCGAGCGCGAGGCCCGCAAGCCCGTCGAACTGCCGCACATGGTGACCCACGACCTGCGCCACTTCTACGCTTCCGCCCTCATCGCCGGCGGAGCGAGCGTCAAGCAGGTCCAGCTGGTCCTCGGCCACGCGTCCGCCGTCATCGCGCTGCGGATCTACGCGCACCTGTGCGGGCGAAGAAGACCGCACCCGGACCGTCAGGGACGCCGTTCTCGGCGGCCTGCGGACCGGGTGCGGACCGGGAGACGCTGCAACCAAAGAAATCGCAGGTCAGAAGGCATGATGAAAGATCAGGCCTTCTTGGTCTCCCAGAAGATCTTGTCGATCTGGGCGATGTAGTCCAGAGCCTTCTGGCCCGTGGCCGGGTCGGTCGAGGCCTTGGCGGCCGAGAGGGCCTTCAGGGCGTCGTTGACCAGCTGGTGCAGCTCCGGGTACTTCTCGAAGTGCGGGGGCTTGAAGTAGTCGCTCCAGAGCACGGAGACGTGGTGCTTCGCGAGCTCGGCGCGCTGCTCCTTGATGACGGTGGCGCGAGCCTGGAAGTGCGGGTCGTCGTTGGCGGCCATCTTTTCCTGCACGGCCTTCACCGACTCCGCCTCGATGCGGGCCTGGGCCGGGTCGTACACACCGCAGGGCAGGTCGCAGTGTGCGCTGACCTTGACCTTGGGGGCAAACAGGCGGGAAAGCATGGAGCATTCCTTCCTCGTGATCGTCTTCTCAGGTGGGACATTACTCCCTGCGAGACGGGTTTTCGCGAGTGCCCCCATGGGCTTAGGACAAAAGTCCGGGGTCAGACTGAGACTGGTGGAGGAACGTACCGGGGAGGTGCCGGGGATGCCGGAGCTGTCGCAGGAGATCGAGCGCGGGCGGGCACTGCTGCCCTTCGGAGCGGCCGAGGTGACCGGTCCGTCCATGGTGCCCACGCTCCACCACGGGGACCGGCTCGTGGTGCAGTACGGCGCCCGGATCAGGCCGGGTGACGTGGTCGTCCTGCGGCATCCGTTCCAGCAGGACCTGCTGGTCGTGAAGCGGGCCGCCGAGCGGCGCGACGGCGGCTGGTGGGTGCTCGGCGACAACGCCTACGCGGGCGGCGACAGCACGGACTACGGGACCGTCCCGGAGGACCTGGTCCTCGGCAAGGTGCGCTTTCGCTACCGGCCGCTGAAGGCGGATCAGCGCTCCCCGTTCGCGCTGGCGCGCTGGGTGCTCTCGGCGGCGAGGCCCGTGCTGTCGGACCGGTCGGCCTCCAGGCGTTTGCGGGCGCGGTAGGCGGCCACGTTGGCGCGGGTCGCGCAGCGGTCGGAGCAGTAGCGCCGGGAGCGGTTCGTGGAGGTGTCCAGGTAGGCGTTGCGGCACGGCGCCGCCTCGCACAGACCCAGCCGGTCGACGCCGTACTCCGTCAGGTGGAAGGCCAGGCCCATCGCCGCGATGGCCGCGTAGCCGGCGGTGGCGTTCGAGGGGTGGTCGGCCAGGTGCATGTGCCACAGCGGCCGGCCGTCCTCGTCCCGGAAGTCGTGGCCCGAGATCTGCGGGCTGACCGGGAACTCCAGCAGGAGTGAGTTCAGCAGGTCCACGGCGAGCGTCTCGTCGCCCTTGTCGGCGGCCTCGAAGACCGCGCGCAGCCGGGCCCTGACCGAGCGGAAGCGGGTGACGTCGGCATCGGTGGCGCGGCGTGCCGCCGACGCGTTGCCGCCGAACAGGTCGCGGACGGCCTCGACGGAGGTCAGGTTGTCCTTGCCCCGGGCCGGTTCCTCGCTGTTCACGAGTCGTACGGCATAGTCCGAGTAATAGGCCAGTTCCACTTGTGGTCCTTACGGAGGCGCTCTATGGTCGTGGGTGCGAAGAGGTAATGACTGCCTGCACTTCCAGGGTATTACGCAGATGAGGGGAGAGGGATTCCATGACGGAAACCACTGCAACCGGAACCGGTACGACGGGGACCGACTGGCAGGCCTGGCAGGTGAGCTGGGACCGGCAGCAGGAGTGGTACATGCCGGACCGCGAGGAGCGCTTCCGCATCATGCTCGACATGGTGGAGGCCTGCGTCGGCCCCGAGCCGCGCGTCCTCGACCTCGCCTGTGGCACCGGCAGCATCACGGCCCGTCTGCTCGCCCGCTTCCCGAAGGCCACCAGCACCGGCATCGACCTCGACCCCGCGCTCCTCGCCATCGCCCGCGGCACCTTCGAGGGCGACGACCGGGTCACCTTCGTCGAGGCCGACCTCAAGGACCCCGACTGGCCGGCGCGGCTGCCGTACGAGACGTACGACGCGGTGCTCACCGCCACGGCCCTCCACTGGCTGCACAGCGCCCCCCTCGCGGCCCTGTACGGCCGGATCGCCGGGCTGGTCCGCCCCGGCGGCGTCTTCATGAACGCCGACCACATGATCGACGAGACCACGCCCCGGATCAACGCGGCGGAGCGCGGCCTGCGCCACGCCCGCATGGATCAGGCCACGCGGGAGGGAGCCCTGGACTGGTCCCAGTGGTGGCAGCTCGCCGCCAAGGACCCCGCCCTCGCCGGCCCGACGGCCCGCCGCTTCGAGATCTACGGCGACCACGCGGACGGCGACATGCCCTCGCCGCAGTGGCACGCGCGCGTGCTGCGGGAGAAGGGGTTCGGGGAGGCCCGGGCGGTGTGGTGTTCGCCGGCGGACACGCTGCTGCTGGCGTTGAAGTGATACCGGCCGGCCGGAACTGAGAAGGCCGGAACTGAGAAGGCCGGAACTGAGAAGGGCGGTACAGGATGTCTGTACCGCCCTTTCCCGTCGTACTGCTACAGCACCTTGGACAGGAACGACTGCGTCCGCTCGTGCTGCGGGTTGGTCAGGACGTCGCGAGGGTTGCCCGACTCGACGACCACGCCGCCGTCCATGAAGACCAGGCTGTCGCCCACCTCGCGGGCGAAGCCCATCTCGTGGGTGACGACGACCATCGTCATCCCGGACTCGGCCAGGTCGCGCATGACGTCGAGGACGTCGCCGACCAGCTCCGGGTCGAGGGCCGAGGTCGGCTCGTCGAAGAGCATCAGCTTCGGGTCCATGGCCAGCGCGCGGGCGATGGCCACGCGCTGCTGCTGGCCGCCGGAGAGCTGCGAGGGGTAGTTCTTCGCCTTGTCGGCGAGGCCCACGCGCTCGAGCAGCTGACCCGCGCGCTCCCGCGCCTGGGACTTGCTGATGCCCTTGACCTGGATCGGGGCCTCCATGACGTTCTCGAGCGCCGTCATGTGCGGGAACAGATTGAAGCGCTGGAAGACCATGCCGATGTCCCGGCGCTTCAGGGCGACTTCGCTGTCCTTGAGCTCGTAGAGCTTGTCGCCCTTCTGGCGGTAGCCGACCAGGTCGCCGTCGACGTACAGCCGGCCGGCGTTGATCTTCTCCAGGTGGTTGATGCACCTGAGGAACGTCGACTTGCCGGAGCCGGACGGGCCGATCAGGCAGAAGACCTCACCCGTGTTCACCGTGAGATCGATGCCCTTGAGGACCTCGACGGCGCCGAAGGACTTGTGCACGCCCTCGGACTTCACCATGGCGGTCATCACATCGCCCCCCTCGGGCTGCCCTTCGAGAACAGGTTCGCCCTGATCTTCTGGAAGACGGTCGGCGGCAGGCTGCGGCTGGAACCGCGTGCGTAGTAGCGCTCGAGGTAGTACTGGAAGACGCTGAACACGCTGGTCATCACCAGGTACCAGATCGAGGCGACGAAGAGCAGCTCCATCACGGCGTACGAGGTGGAGCCGATCGCCGACGTCGAGCGCAGCAGCTCGTTGTACGTCACCACGTACACCAGCGACGAGGTCTTCAGCATGTTGATGAACTCGTTGCCGGTCGGCGGCACGATGACCCGCATCGCCTGCGGGATCACGATCCTGCGCAACGTCTTGCCGTGGCTCATGCCGAGCGCGTGGGCGGCCTCCGTCTGGCCCTCGTCGACGGCCAGCAGACCGGCGCGGCAGATCTCCGCCATGTACGCGGCCTCGTTCAGGCCGAGGCCCAGCAGGGCGGCCATGAACGGGGTCATGACGTCCACCATCTCGTCCTTGTAGATCGGACCGAGGTTGAGGACGGGGAAGATCAGCGCCAGGTTGAACCAGAGCAGCAGCTGCACATAGACCGGGGTGCCGCGGAAGAACCAGATGTACAGCCAGGCGACCCAGCTGGTCACCGGGTTCTTCGAGAGCCGCATCACGGCGAGCACGATGCCGAGCACCACACCCATGACCATGGCGAGCACGCTGATCAGCAGCGTGCGGCCCGCGCCCTTGACGACCGAGGAGTCGAAGAGGGTGTCGGAGACCGCGTGCCACTGGATGTCGCCCTGCGAGAACGCGAAGACGAGGGCCACGAGCAGCGCGATGACGATGATGCCGCTGGCCCACCGCCCGTAGTGCCGCACCGGGATCGCCTTGATGGCCTCCGGCGGGGTGACGGACTCCGATGCGGAGACCTCACCCGCGGGTGGCGTGTCCGCAGGGGACTTGTCGAACTTGTCAGTCACGTGACTGCCCTTCAGTGGTGCGCCCGGCTCACTTGCCGCCGTTGATCGCGGACTTGTCGATCGCGCCGGACTGCGCGCCCCACTTCTCCAGGACCTTCTGGTACGAGCCGTCCTTGATGATCGCGTCGACGGCTTCCTTCAGCACATCACGCAGCTGGGTGTTCTTCTTGCTGAGGACGATGCCGAACGGGCCGGCGTCGTACTGCTTGTTGATCACCTCGTAGACGTTGCCACCGCCGGCCTTGCGGGCCAGGTCGATCGCCACCGGGTAGTCGTTGATGCCGGCCACCGCGCCGCCGGACTTCACACGCGTCTGGGCCTCGGTGTCGTTGTCGAAGGACTCGATGTCGATGGCCTTCTTGCCCGAGCTCTTGCACTTCGCGGACTGGTCCTGCAGGGCCTTCTCGTACGTGGTGCCCCGCTGGACGGCGGCCGTCTTGCCGCACAGGTCCTCGATGCCCTTGACGCCCTCGGGGTTGCCCTTCTTCACGTAGATGGCCGTACCCGCGACGAAGTAGTCGACGAAGTCGACGCCCTGGCCGAGCTTCTTGCCCTTGTCGTCCAGGCCCTCCTGGCGCTGCTTGTTGTCCGTGATGGACGAGATCGCGACGTCGTAGCGACCGGAGTTGACCGCCGTGATCAGCCCGTCGAAGGAGCCGGAGGTCCACTGGAACTTCACGCCGAGCTGCTTGCTCAGAGCCTCGCCCAGGTCAGGGTCGACGCCGACGATGTTGCCGCCCTCGGTCGACTCCATGGGGGCGTACTCGGCGTTGGTGCCGACCTTGATGACACCGGCGTCCTGGATCTTCTTCGGCAGCTTGGAGAAGAGGGGGGCGCTGTTGCCCGACTCCTTCTTGCCCCCGTCATTGCTGTTGGTCTGGTCACCGCAGCCGGTGAGGATCAGGGCGCCTGCGACCGCGATCGCACCGGCCGCTGCCAGACGAGTGGGTGCGGCGGTCGTACGACGGGTGGAGCCTGCGGTCATTTTGGGTTCCTCCGGCGGATCGGTGGAGTTGCCGATGGGTCGACGAGAACACACACCATCGGGTGTCGCGACCTCGTGGGTTTACGGCATCTTGCCATTCGGACTAAGCCGTTCAGGGGACCCGTCATGTCAAAATCGGATAACGGGTGACCCCCGAACCGCACCAGGCCGGTACAACATGGCCGGACCATCTGCGGGAATCCGGCCTTCCGGCCGGAAGATCTTCGACGCATCTCGGGATGCGGACCTGCACTCCGAGGCGTTGATCACTGTTCGACCGCCGGTCAAGGGCCCGTCGCGGAATCCTCGAGGACGTGTCCCTATTTTTCGGGACGAACCTTGTGGCCGAGATGTGACCTTCGGGTTCCGCGATGTGACCTTGCCCTTATTGGACTCGTCCTTGGCCTGGTGCGTCCGGTAAGAAGGTTCTTTACACCCCTCATCCGGGGCTCAGGGCGCGTGTGCGGCGCGCCCGTCGCGCAGGACCCGTACGCAACACCGACCGGGACTGACGCGGTGCCCGCCCACCCCTCACCAGGAGTGGCCACCCTCAACCAATGAAGACTTAAGGGGTAAGACAAAGTGGCAGCGGAGATCGTCAATCCTCGCAGCGACAGCAATACGGATCAGGACGGCGGGGCCGAGCCCCTCGATTCCTTCGATCCGGCGTTCGCGCTGCACCGCGGCGGCAAGATGGCCGTGCAGGCCACCGTGCCGGTCCGTGACAAGGACGACCTGTCCCTGGCGTACACGCCCGGCGTTGCGAAGGTGTGCAGCGCCATCGCCGAGCAGCCGGACCTCGTCCACGACTACACGTGGAAGTCGTCCGTCGTGGCCGTGGTCACCGACGGCACGGCGGTGCTCGGACTCGGGGACATCGGCCCCGAGGCCTCCCTCCCGGTGATGGAGGGCAAGGCGATTCTGTTCAAGCAGTTCGGCGGCGTCGACGCCGTGCCGATCGCGCTCGACTGCACCGGTGTCGACGAGATCGTCGAGACCGTCGTGCGGCTCGCGCCGTCCTTCGGTGGCGTCAACCTCGAGGACATCTCGGCGCCGCGGTGCTTCGAGATCGAGCGGAAGCTGCAGGAGCGGCTGGACATCCCGGTCTTCCACGACGACCAGCACGGTACGGCGGTCGTGACGCTGGCGGCCCTCAGGAACGCCGCGCGGCTGAGCAAGCGGTCCATCGCGGATCTGCGGGCCGTCATCTCGGGTGCCGGCGCGGCCGGTGTTGCCATCGCCAAGATGCTGGTCGAAGCCGGTATCGGGGATGTCGCGGTGGCCGACCGCAAGGGCATCGTGTCGGCCGACCGGGACGACCTGACGGACGTCAAGCGGGAGCTCGCCTCTTTCACCAACAAGGCCGGCATCACCGGGTCGCTGGAGGCGGCTCTGGAGGGTGCGGACGTCTTCATCGGCGTCTCCGGCGGTACGGTCGCGGAGGAGGCCGTCGCCTCGATGGCCGAGGGCGCGTTCGTGTTCGCCATGGCCAACCCGAACCCCGAGGTGCACCCCGACGTCGCGCACAAGTACGCGGCGGTCGTGGCGACCGGACGGTCGGACTTCCCGAACCAGATCAACAACGTGCTGGCGTTCCCGGGCATCTTCGCGGGTGCGCTGCAGGTTCGGGCCTCCCGGATCACCGAGGGGATGAAGATCGCGGCGGCCGAGGCGCTGGCCGGGGTCGTCGGGGACGACCTTGCTGCGGACTACGTGATTCCGTCGCCGTTCGACGAGCGGGTGGCTCCGGCCGTCACGGCGGCTGTGGCGGCCGCGGCCCGTGCGGAGGGTGTTGCCCGGCGCTGATCCGCCGTCGGCATTGATGGCCCCGCCCGTCCGGGCGGGGCCATTTTTTGCCCATCCGCCCACCCGTTCGGGTGGCTGAAAGGGTGAACGTTTCCGGTGGGTGGGTTTCGCCGTGGGGGGGGGGTGCGCATCGGTGAGGGCTTGGTCCAGGGGCTGTGCCCCCAGACCCGGCCCGAAAGGCCTCGTCCTCACACTCCCCACTCTCGGTTTCGCTCGAGCGGGGGACCCCCATGACGGGCCGGGTGTGCCGACCGGCATCAACATGTCGCCCGTGACAAGAGGGCGTGTGTCACAGGGCCTCGTGGTTCCGTCGGTCCGAGTCGCCGCCTATCGTCAAGGTCATGTTCGCCGTCTACGCCGCCCGAATCGACCGTGATCAGCCGCTCAGCGGCCTCGAGTTGGGGGACCGGCCCGCTCCCGCGGCCCGGCCCGGCTGGAGTGTCGTCGACGTCAAGGCCGCCTCCCTCAACCACCACGACCTCTGGTCCCTCAAGGGCGTGGGCCTGTCCGAGGACAAACTGCCGATGATCCTCGGCTGCGACGCCGCCGGTGTCGACGAGGACGGCAACGAGGTCGTCCTGCACTCCGTGATCGGGCAGAGCGGTCACGGCGTCGGCCCCAGGGAACCCCGTTCGATCCTCACCGAGCACTACCAGGGCACGTTCGCCGAGCAGGTCGCCGTGCCGACCTGGAACATCCTGCCCAAGCCCAAGGAGCTGTCCTTCGCGGAGGCAGCCTGTCTGCCCACTGCCTGGCTGACGGCGTACCGCATGCTCTTCACCAACGCGGGCGTACGTCCCGGTGACTCGGTCCTCGTGCAGGGCGCCGGCGGCGGGGTCGCGACGGCTGCGATCGTGCTCGGGAAGGCGGCGGGGCTGCGGGTCTTCGCCACCAGCCGGGACGAGGCCAAGCGCAAGCGCGCCGTGGAACTGGGTGCCGTCGAGGCGCTGGAGTCGGGGGCGCGGCTGCCGCAGCGCGTCGATGCCGTCATCGAGACCGTCGGCGCCGCCACCTGGTCGCACTCGGTGAAGTCGCTGAGGCCGGGCGGCACGCTCGTCATCTCGGGCGCGACGAGCGGTGACCGGCCCTCGCATGCCGAACTGACCCGCATCTTCTTCCTCGAACTCAAGGTCGTCGGCTCCACGATGGGCACCAAGGACGAGCTGGAGGACCTGCTGTCCTTCTGCGCCGCGACGGGGGTACGCCCGGTCATCGACGAGCTGCTGCCTCTGGACCGGGCGCGGGAGGGCTTCGAACGCCTGCAGTCGGGCGAGCAGTTCGGAAAGATCGTGCTCACCAACGACTGACCTCTCCTGTCCGCGCATGCTGACGGCCGGCCCGGCTTCGGGCCGGCCGTCAGCATGTGTCAGCTGCGGGGGGGGGTGAGGCGAGGGCCGGATGACCGGGCGCACATGACGGGGCCGGGGGTGTCCGTGGCGGGTTCTAGGGTGGGGCCTGCCGAGGTTGGCCTGGTCTTTCGAAGGAGTTCTCATGACCGTGTCCGAGCCCGTGCCGCTGGTGTTCGCCCCCGCGGACGGGGCCGTGCGGGAGGCGGTGACCAAGGTGGGCGGGCAGCCCGTGTGGCTGGAGGAGCCGCAGTGGCCGCTGTCGCGCGAGACGGGCCGGCCGATGGAGTTCCTGGGCCAGTTCGCCCTGGAGGGCGGCCGGCTCGCCTGTCTGTTCATGACCGGGGACGAGGGGGAGTACGTCGACGGCACCTGGGAGCCGGAGGGCGGGGAGAACGCCCTGGTGATTCAACCCGGCGGTCACATCCCGGACTTCGTGACCGTCGAGCGACGGGCGGACGGGCCGAGCGCGGGGGCCGACCATCTGCCGCGGCACATCGACTCCGGTGAGCATTCCGGTGAGCACTCCTCCGCGGAAGAGGACCGTCGGCCCTGGCAGTTCCTCGGCGGGCCCGGTGTCGAACCGCACTGGCTCCAGGGCGACGAGACGCCCGGAGAAGGATGGCAACTGGTGGTCCAGCTCGACTCCGGGAAGCTGCCCTTCCACGTGAACTTCGGTGACGCGGGCGTCGGTTATGCCTTCCTCTCGCCGGACGGCAAGGAGGGCCGCTTCCTCTGGCAGTGCACCTGAAAGGGTGACGCCCGACTTCGCGGAAAGCGGCCCGCCGGCGCTCACGCCCTCGGTGTGCGCAGCATCGCTCCGATGTGTGCCGCCGCCGTCGACAGATGGCGCCGGGCGTCACGGAGCTGTTCGTCCGTGACGCCGTGGTCCCGGGCCGCGTCACGGATGTCGTCCCGGAACCGGTCCAGCAGGCGGTCGAGGTCGCGGGACGGGTCTCCGGTGGTGGCCTCGTGCGCCCACGACGGTTCGTACTGCGCCGGGAAGTCCTCCTTGGTGTGCGAGTACTCGGGCCGCGGTGCCGAGGTGCCGGTGCCGCCCCGTCCGAACCCGAAGTCCTTTCCGAACTCCCGGCCGAAGTCCTTCCCGAAGTCCCCGAACTCCTTGGCCAGTTCGGTCAGGCCCTCCCGCACCCCCGTCGGCCAGTCGCCCCGCGCGAAGTGGTCCTGCACCTGCTCCTGCACCCGCCTGGCGATGCGCTGCAGCTCCTCCTGGGCCTGGGCCCGTGCCTGCTCCTGCGCCTCCTTGGCCTGGCGGCGGGCGCGCTGGGCCTCCTCGCGGGCCCGGCGGCTCTCGTCCTTGGCGCGCCGCGCCTGCTCCTTCCACTCCTGCTTGACGCGCCGCATCTCCTCCTTCGCGGCACGCCAGGATTCCTTGTCGCCGTACTCCCCGAAGTCACCGACGGAGCCGTCCCCTTCGCCGCGCCCCTTGCCGCCGGCGCCCCGCTGGGCCTCCGTGGCCGCGGCCCGCATCTCGCGCCGCAGATCGCCCGCCGCACCGCGTACGTCGGCCCGGATCTCGGCGGCCAGTTCCGCGACCGACTCGCGGATCTCCAGCTCCAGGTCGGCGAGCTCGCCGCCGCGGTCGGCCAGCTCGGCGCGGCCCGCGTCCGTGATGGCGTACACCTTGCGGCCGCCCTCGGTGGTGTGGGTGACCAGGCCCTCGGCCTCCAGCTTCGCCAGGCGGGGGTAGACGGTGCCTGCCGACGGTGCGTACAGACCCTGGAAGCGCTCCTCGAGGAGGCGGATCACCTCGTAGCCGTGGCGCGGGGCCTCGTCCAGCAGTTTCAGGAGGTAGAGGCGGAGGCGGCCGTGGGCGAAGACGGGAGGCATGTCAGAGCACCTTCTTGTCGGTCGTGCCGTCGGCAGGGGCGTCGGTCGAGTCGTCGTCCTGGCCGGAAACGGAATTGTCCCCCGAGCCGTTGCGCGGGCCCTCCGCCGGGGTGCTCGCCGGGCCGGTCTCCGCGGCCGGCTCCGCACCCGCCGGAGGCGTGTCCTCGACCAGGGGGCCGATGTCCTCCGGCGCCACGTCCCACGGCTCCTCCTCCGCGGGGGGCCGCCGCAGCAGGGCGATCGAGCCCGAGACGGTCGTCGCCTTCAGGCTTCCGCTGCCCGAGCCGAGCCGGCCGGTGATCCTCTTGGCGCCCCACTGGCCGCTGACCCGCAGATCCTCGAAGGCGTTGGACACCGTCCCGCTCGCGGTGTTCGCCTCCACCTCCGCATCCGCCGGGTGGGGCAGCCGGATGGCGATCTCGCCGGAGACGTTCGCCAGGACGATGTTCGTCGGGCGGCTCGCCGGATCGAGGTCGACGATCATCGAGCCGCTCACCGAGTCGGCCTTGACGGAGGAGCCCGCCTCGACCACGGTGAGATCCCCGGAGACGGAGTTGAACCGGAGGTCGCCGCGGAGGGCCTGCGCCTCCAGGTTCCCCGAGACGGTGTCGGCGCGCACCGGGCCCGTCAGCCCCACCAGGGTGGTGTCCCCGGTGACTCCCTTCACCTCCGTACGCCCGTCGATCCCCGAGACCACCGCCGCGGCGCCGACCACGCCCACCTCCACGCGCGTGTCGGCGGGGACGGCGAGGGAGACGACGGCGCTGCGCCGCCATCCCTTGCGGTCGAGCCACTTGAGGAAGCCCTTCCAGGGCAGGTCGTCGTACGCGACGGTGAGCGTGCCGCCCTGCTGGCTCACCAGCAGCGGGGGTCCCTCGATCTCGGAGACCTCCAGTCGGGCGGAACCTTCGTCCGTGCCCACCACGTTCACCGTTCCGTTGACGATGCGTACGTGGAGCTCACTCACAGGCTTGTCGAAGGTGAGTTTCCGCGGCTCACCGACAGACCACTCGGACATGGTGCAGACCTCCCCGTCACAACGCGCCATATCGCGTCTCCTGTAATTCACGATATATCGCGGGCCGGGAAAGTCAAGACACCCGTTCTGGCGATCTCCGGGACACCGGAAATGACCAAAGGGGGCATATCGCCCTAGCGTGTGACCATGTCGAACGTCGGTGCCCTGCTCCTGTGCCGGGCGCGGCCCGAGTCCGTCGCCCCCGCCGCCCATCTGCTGCGCGACCCCATGCTGCTCGCCCCGGCGGGCGACACCTGGAGCGTGCTCCTTCCCGAGGGCCGGCCCTGGCTGCACGGCGGCGAACCCGTCGACCGTGTCCTGACCGGCTGGGCCGCCGCTCTCGCCGTCGGCGCATCCTGGCCCGTACTCGCCCTGTGGTGGGACGCCGCCCGCGCGGGCTTCACCCTCGCGTCGGGCTTCCGCCGCCCCGTGGGCTACGTCTGGCTCGCGAACGGCACCCCGGCCGGCGAGGACGAGGCCATGCGTACGTTCGCCGCCCGACTCGGCCTGGACCCGGTGCTCGACGTGCAGGACCTGGACCAGCTCACGAAACCCGCCCCCGGAACCGACGCCCGCGCCCGCCTGCACGCCCTGATCGCCGTCCTCACGCGCGCGGGAGTCGCGCTCCCCGAGGGCATCACTCCCGGCGAATCCGCCGACCGCCTCCGCGAGGCCGCGCACGCCCTGTCGGACACCCGCCCCACCGAGTGGCCGGGCCGGCGCGAGGCGGTACGGGCGGAACTCGACGCCGTCGGGAGCCACCACCCGGGCCCGTGGCTGCCGTGGTCGGGGACGCCCCGGGCGCGTGCCCTCGCCCTGGCCCAGGTGGCGACCGGACTCCCGCTCACGGCCTGGGGCCTGTGGCGCCGCAGCGGCGGCTGGACCGCGGCCGGTGCGCTGCTGCTGGCGCACGGGGCGCTGGGGCTCACGTACGACCTGGTGCGACCGTGGGACTGAGGACGACGCGGGCCTTGGGACCGTGGGTGGTGCAGCTCTGGGGTCGGGGGGTGCGTGAGCGTCGGGGCTCGGAACGTGAATGGCCCCTTGGGGCTGGGGCGCAGTGAGCCCTGGGACTGCGGGCCGCGAAGCCCTGGGACTGCGGGCCGTGTAGCCCCGGGGCCGGGGGGGGCTGCGAAAGGCTTGGGGCTCAGAGGAGTGAATGCCTTGGGACTGGGGCGCACGTGGGCCCTGCGCTGCGGGCCGGGAAGCCTTGGGACCGCGGGCCGTGTGGCTCGAACCGGGGGGCTGCGAAAACTTGGGACTCAGGGACAGCGCACAGGAGCCTTGGGGCTGAGGCGCACCTGAGCCCGGCGGTTGCGGGCCGGGAAGCCTTGGGGCCGTGGGTCGTGTGGCTCTGGGCCGGGGCTGCGAAAGCCTTGGATCTCAGGGAGATGCATGCCCTCGGACTGAGGTGCTCCTGAGCCCTGCCACTACGGGCCGCGAAGCCTTGGGACTGAAGCGCACGTGAGCCCTGGACTGCGAAAGTCTTGGGATCGCGGGCTGTGCAGCTCTGGGAGCGAGGGCTGCAAAAGGCTTGAGGTTCAGGGAAGTGAGTGCCCAGGGACTGAAGCACACGAGTGCCCTGGGACTGAGGCGCACCGGGCTGTGGCGACGAGTGCCCTGGGACTGAGGCGCGCCAGTGTCCTGAGGCCGACAGGCACGCCAATGGGGCCGCCGCGCGGGCGGCCCTGGAGCCGGGCTGCTCGGGCTCCTACTCGTCGTCCTCGTCGTCCAGCCGTGCCAGCCACGTCGCCAGTCGCTTGCCCTGGGACTGAGGCGCACCGGGCTGTGGCGACGAGCGCCCTGGGACTGAGGCGCGCCAGTGTCCTGAGGCCGACAGGCACGCCAATGGGGCCGCCGCGCGGGCGGCCCTGGAGCCGGGCTGCCCGGGCTCCTACTCGTCGTCCTCGTCGTCCAGCCGTGCCAGCCACGTCGCCAGTCGCTCCACCGGTACCTCGAAGTCCGGGTTGAGGTCGACGAACGTGCGCAGTTGCTCCGCGAGCCACTCGAAGGTGACCTCTTCCTCGCCGCGCCGCTTCTCCAGCTCTTCGATGCCTCGGTCGGTGAAGTACATGGGGTCAAGGATAAGTGGGCCGAAACGGCTGGGCCGCACCCCCGGAAGCGGGAGTGCGGCCCAGCCGCGCATGACCTGTGGAGCGGTTACGCCTCGAACACCTCGCGGACGAGCTGCTCCTGCTCCGCCTGGTGCCGCTTCGCGGAACCGACGGCCGGGGACGAGCTGTGCGGGCGCGAGATGCGGCGCAGGCGCTCGCCGTGCGGGACGTCCGCGCCGACCGCCAGGTCGAGGTGGTCGATCAGGTTGAGGGCGATGAACGGCCAGGCGCCCTGGTTCGCCGGCTCCTCCTGGGCCCACAGGTACTTCTCGACGTTCGGGTACTTGGCGATCTCCGCCTGGAGCTCGGCACCCGGCAGCGGGTACAGCCGCTCGACACGGACGATGGCGATGTCCGTGGCGCCGCGCTTGGTGCGTTCGGCCTCCAGGTCGTAGTACAGCTTGCCCGCCACGAAGACGACCTTGCGGACCGCGGCCGGGTCGACCGTGGAGTCGCCGATGACCGGGCGGAACTGACCCGAGGTGAACTCCTCCGTCTTCGACGCGGCGGCCTTGAGGCGCAGCATCGACTTCGGGGTGAAGACCACCAGCGGCTTGTGGTGCGGGTTGTGCACCTGCCACCGCAGGAGGTGGAAGTAGTTCGACGGGAGCGTGGGCATGGCCACCGTCATGTTGTTCTGCGCGCAGAGCTGGAGGAAGCGCTCCACCCGGGCCGAGGAGTGGTCCGGGCCCTGGCCCTCGTAGCCGTGCGGGAGGAGCAGGGTGACGCCGGACGTCTGGCCCCACTTCTGCTCCGCCGCCGAGATGTACTCGTCGACGATCGTCTGGGCGCCGTTGACGAAGTCGCCGAACTGCGCCTCCCACAGCACGAGCGCGTCGGGGCGGGCCAGCGAGTAGCCGTACTCGAAGCCCATGACCGCGTACTCGGAGAGCAGGGAGTTGTAGACGTTGTAGCGGGCCTGGTCCTCGGCGAGGTACTGGAGCGGGGTGTACTCCTCGCCCGTCTCGCGGTCGATGAGGACCGCGTGGCGCTGGCCGAAGGTGCCGCGCTGGGAGTCCTGGCCGGACAGGCGGACCGGGGTGCCCTCCAGGAGGAGGGAGCCGACGGCCAGCGTCTCGCCCATGCCCCAGTCGATCGTGCCGTCCTCGACCATCGTCGCCCGGCGCTGCAGCTGCGGCAGCAGACGCGGGTGGACGTGGAAGGAGTCCGGGATGTTGACCTGGGACTCGGCGATCCGCTTCACGACCTCCGAGGAGATCGCGGTGTTCACGGCGACCGGGAACTCGGCCTGCGGGTCCGAGACCGGGGCGACGCCCGGCTGGGCCGTGGCCTCGCGGACCTCCGTGAAGACCTTCTCCAGCTGGCCCTGGTAGTCCTGGAGCGCCTGCTCGGCCTCTTCCAGGGTGATGTCGCCGCGACCGATGAGGGACTCGGTGTAGAGCTTGCGCACCGAGCGCTTCTTGTCGATCAGGTCGTACATCAGCGGCTGGGTGAAGGCCGGGTTGTCCGACTCGTTGTGACCGCGGCGGCGGTAGCAGATGAGGTCGATCACCACGTCCTTGTTGAACGCCTGGCGGAACTCGAAGGCCAGCCGCGCGACGCGGACCACGGCCTCCGGGTCGTCGCCGTTCACGTGGAAGATCGGGGCCTCGATCATCCTCGCCACGTCCGTCGCGTACATCGACGAGCGGGAGGACTCCGGGGCGGCGGTGAAGCCGACCTGGTTGTTGATGACGATGTGGACCGTGCCGCCGGTGCGGTAGCCGCGCAGCTGCGACATGTTCAGGGTCTCGGCCACCACGCCCTGGCCCGCGAAGGCCGCGTCGCCGTGCAGGGCGACCGGCAGGACGGTGAAGTCCGTGCCGCCCTTGTTGATGATGTCCTGCTTGGCGCGGGTGATGCCCTCGATGACCGGGTCGACCGTCTCCAGGTGGGAGGGGTTCGCGGCCAGCGAGACCGTGATCTGCTCGCCGTCCAGGCCGGTGAAGGTGCCCTGGGCGCCCAGGTGGTACTTCACGTCGCCGGAGCCGTGCATCGACTTCGGGTCGAGGTTGCCCTCGAACTCGCGGAAGATCTGCGCGTACGACTTGCCGACGATGTTGGCGAGCACGTTCAGACGGCCGCGGTGGGCCATGCCGATGACGACCTCGTCCAGACGGGACTCGGCGGCGGAGTCGATGACCGCGTCCAGCAGCGGGATGACGGACTCGCCGCCCTCCAGGGAGAAGCGCTTCTGGCCGACGTACTTCGTCTGCAGGAAGGTCTCGAAGGCCTCCGCCGCGTTCAGCCGGCGCAGGATGCGCAGCTGCTCCTCGCGCTCCGGCTTGGAGTGCGGGCGCTCCACCCGGTCCTGGATCCACTTGCGCTGCTTGGGGTCCTGGATGTGCATGAACTCGATGCCGGTGGTGCGGCAGTACGAGTCGCGCAGCACGCCGAGGATGTCGCGCAGCTTCATCATCGACTTGCCGGCGAAGCCGCCGACGGCGAACTCGCGCTCCAGGTCCCAGAGCGTCAGTCCGTGCTCGGTGATGTCCAGGTCGGGGTGCTTGCGCTGGCGGTACTCCAGCGGGTCGGTGTCGGCCATGACGTGGCCGCGGACCCGGTAGGAGTGGATCAGCTCGAAGACGCGGGCGGCCTTGGTGACGTCGTCGTCGTGGCTGGCGTCGATGTCCTTGAGCCAGCGGACCGGCTCGTAGGGGATGCGCAGGGCCTCGAAGATCTCGTCGTAGAAGCCGTTCTCGCCGAGCAGGAGGTTCGCGACGATCCGCAGGAACTCGCCGGAGGCGGCGCCCTGGATGACCCGGTGGTCGTAGGTCGACGTGAGCGTCATGACCTTCGAGATGCCGAGCTTGTTCAGGGTGTCCTGGCTGGTGCCCTGGAACTCCGCCGGGTAGTCCATGGAACCGACGCCCATGATGACCGACTGACCGGGCATCAGACGCGGGACCGAGTGGACGGTGCCGAGGCCGCCGGGGTTGGTCAGGGAGACCGTGACGCCGGTGAAGTCGTCCATCGTCAGCTTGCCGTCACGGGCGCGGCGGACGATGTCCTCGTAGGCCTGCCAGAACTCGAAGAAGTTCAGCGTCTCGGCCTTCTTGATGCCCGCGACGACCAGCTGGCGGTCGCCGTTGGGCTTCACCAGGTCGATGGCGAGGCCGAAGTTGACGTGCGGCGGCTTGACGAGGGTGGGCTTCCCGTCCTTCTCCGCGTAGTGCCAGTTCATCGACGGCATCGTCTTGATGGCCTGCACCATCGCGTAGCCGATCAGGTGCGTGAAGGAGATCTTCCCGCCCCGGGCGCGCTTGAGGTGGTTGTTGATGACGATGCGGTTGTCGAACAGCAGCTTCACCGGGACCGCGCGCACGGACGTGGCCGTGGGCAGCTCCAGGGAGGCGTTCATGTTCTTCGCGACGGCGGCGGCGGGACCGCGCAGGGGCACCAGCTCGGGGCCGTCGGCGGCTCCGGTCGCGGGCGCGGCCTTGGCGGCGGGCTTCGCCGGAGCCGGGGCGGGAGCCGCGGCGGCCGGCTTCGCGGGGGCGGGCGCCGGAGCGGCGGCCGCGGGCTTCGGGGCCTCGGGGGCCGGCGCGGGAGCCGCGGGGGCGGCCGGGGCCTGCGCCGCCGGGGCGGGTGCCGGGGTGGTGGTCTCTGCGGCCCCCGCGGCCGCAGTACCCGCCGGGGCCGAGGCGGCAGCCGCGCCCGGCTTGTAGTCGGCGAAGAAGTCCCACCAGGCTCGGTCTACCGAATTCGGGTCCTGGAGGTACTGCTGATAGATCTCGTCGACGAGCCACTCGTTGGGGCCGAACGCCGCAGCGGGGTTCTTGCCCGCTTGGTCTGCGTCGGTCGAGATGCTCGAGTTACTGGGGGACTGTGGCGACACGGCGGCAACCGCCCTCTTCCGCTTCACAAGGTGATGGACAGCGGGAATAAAGGCTACGCCCCCAAGACCCAGAAGGTCAGGCCGGGCAGGTTCATCGTCGTGTAAGTCACATCGGAAACCGCGTTTCGGGCCGGGAAATGGCGGGAAACAAACGCGGTTCCGGTACGGAGCGGGGGTGGCGGGATACGCCGACGCGAGCCCTGCACGCTCAGCGCGCAGGGCGGGTGCCTGATCACACGTGTCCGTCCGTGCGGACCCCGGTGGATCTTGAGGCTCCGGCTCGGACTTTACGTCAACTTTGAACGGATGTCTCTCCCGGGAGGGTGACGAGAATCCGGCAGCCCCGCTCGGATTCGGCCACTCCGATCCCGCCACCGTGCAGGTCGACGGCCCAGCGGGCGATCGCGAGGCCCAGCCCCGTACCGCCGTCGCCGCCCTGCCCGTTGGAGGCGCCCGCGCCGCCGCGGTTGAACCGCTCGAAGACCCGGTGCCACTCCGAGCGCGGAATGCCGGGGCCCTCGTCCAGCACCTCCAGCTCCAGCGACTCCGGCAGCGTCCCGCGCCGTGCCTTCACGGTCACACGGCCGTGCGGCGGGCTGTGCTTGACCGCGTTGTCGATGAGATTTGCCACTACCTGGTGGATCCGCTCGGGGTCCGCGTGCGCCGTCAGCTCCGGCGGGGACACGTCGAGGTGCAGATGGACGTCCGTGCGGGTGTGGCTGCCGGAGCCGGAGGCGATGCCCGCGCGCGCGGGCACGGCCATGTTGGCCTCCTTCAGCACACCCGAGAGGTACGGCCAGACCTCGAAGCGCCGCCGGCGCAGCGGTACGACGCCGTTGTCCAGCCGGGACAGGTCCAGCAGCGTCTCCACCAGCCGGCCGAGCCGCTCGGTCTGCTTCAGGGCCGTACGCATGGTCTCCGGGTCGGCAGGGGAGACACCGTCGACGATGTTCTCCAGCACCGCCCTCAGGCCCGCGATGGGTGTGCGCAGCTCGTGCGAGACGTTCGCCACCAGCTCCTTGCGCTGGCGGTCCTGGGCCTCCAGGTCGTCGGCCATGCGGTTGATCGTCTGCGCCAGGTCGCCGAGTTCGTCACGGCGGTTCTCGCGCACCCTGCGGGTGTAGTCGCCGTGCGAGATGGCCTTGGCGACCGCGTTCATGTCGTCCAGTGGCGCGGTGAGCGAATGGGCCACGAACTGCGTAATGAGCAGTGTGGCGATCATCGAGAAGACCGTGATGAAGCGCAGCTCGGTCGCCGTGCGCATGGCGATCATCATCAGCCCGGTGGTGATGAGGACCGCGATGACGACGAGGGCGCCCAGCTTCGTCTTGATCGAGAACGGACTCACGCCGCCCCAGGGCTCCCCGGGGCTTCTCCGGCCGGCCGGATCGCCGCTCATGGCGTCGGGGTCTCCAGCGCGTAGCCCACGCCGTGCACCGTGCGGATCCGCTCGGCGCCGATCTTCCGGCGCAGCGCCTTGATGTGGCTGTCGACCGTGCGGGTGCCGGAGGCGTCCGCCCAGTCCCACACCTCGGCCAGGAGCTGCTCACGGGAGAGCACCGCGCGCGGGGTGTTCGCGAGGCACACCAGCAGGTCGAACTCGGTGGGCGTCAGATGCACGTCCTCGGAGTGCACACGCACCCGCCGCTGGGCGTGGTCGATCTCCAGCTCGCCCAGGCGCAGGATGCCGCTTCTGGGCGTCGCGGCGGCCAGTGCGGCCCGCTCCACCCGGCGCAGCAGCACATGCACGCGTGCGGCCAGCTCCCGCATGGAGAAGGGCTTGGTCATGTAGTCGTCGGCGCCGACGCCGAGCCCGACCAGCATGTCGGTCTCGTCGTCGCGCGCGGTCAGCATCAGCACCGGCACCGGGCGCTGGGCCTGCACACGGCGGCAGACCTCCAGGCCGTCGAAGCCGGGCAGCATGATGTCGAGGATCAGCAGGTCGGGCTGCCAGGCCTCGGCGGTGTCGACGGCCGCCGGGCCGTCGCCCGCGGTCTGCACGAGGAAACCCTCTGCGCGCAGGCGGGCCGCGATGGCGTCGACGATGGTCGCGTCGTCCTCGACCACCAGGACCCTGCGTTGCGCGCCCGGGGTCGCCGTCGTGCCGTTGTGGGATGTGTGGGTCTGCTCCATCGCCCGCCCCTGAGTTGCTTTCCGGAATCCGTGGGGTGATCCGTTACCTGGCTCATGCCTGCGCATGCTTGCGATTGACGCTTGAATGATCTGCGCCAGAGAAGCAGAGTACGGGGAGTCACCGTCCCACGGCTATCCAGGTCGGAGGGCGATGTGCACAACGTCGGGAACGCCACGGGCAACCGGGATCTCTTCGGTACGCACCTGTTGGAACCCGGCATTCCGCAAGGTTTCTTCGAAATCCGGAGAGGGCTGCGCGGACCACACCACCAGCACCCCGCCCGGCTTCAACACCCTTGCGCAGCTTGTCAGTCCGACGGGTGAGTAGAGATCGTCGTTGCCCTCGGTGACGGTCCAGTCGGGGCCGTTGTCGATGTCCAGGCACAGGGCGTCATAAGTGGCGGATGTCTCATGGACGTACTCGATCAGATCGGTCTCCACGATCCGTGTACGCGGATCGGCGACGGCCTGGGCCGACAGGGCGGCGAGGGGGCCGTTCAGGTGCCAGTCGATGATCGCGCGCTCGCGCTCCACGACCGTGATCGCGCCCCAGCGGGGGTCGGCCGCCGCATGCGCGAGCGAGAATCCGACACCGAGGCCTCCGATCAGCACGTCCGGCGCCCCGCGGGGGCCCAGGGCGTTGAGCGCTGCGTCCACGAGGAGCCGCTCCGAGCGGCCGTCCGAGGTGTCCATCAGAAAGCAGCCGTTGGCGATGATCTGGAGCAACTCGCCGTGCCGGCGGAGCACGACCTCGCCGTACGGGCCCTCGCGACGGTCCAGGACCACAGGGGTGTCGTAGGTAGCGGTCATGGCCCCATCCTCCACGAACTCGGGTTGACGGCCAGGGGAATTACCGGGGGCGCCGCGAGGCGTCGCGCGCCTCGCGCCTGCTGCGGGGCGGGCCTACGCTCGAAGCAGAGCGCTCCGCGGCGGAGCCGCTGATGTCACGGCCCCTCGCCCCTTCGGGGCGCCGGTGAAGCCGGGGCCTGCGAGAAGTGCGGGGTGGCTGCATGGCCGCGAATTACCCGTTCGTGGGACGCGAGGACGTGCTCGGTGAGCTCCGGGGGGCCTTGGAGCGCGCCGCGTCCGGCCGGGGAGGGCTCGTCACCCTCACCGGGCCCGCCGGCGCGGGCAAGACCCGTACCGCCGAGGAGGTCACGGCGCACGCCGGTGCCTTTCGCGTCCTGTGGACCTGGTGTCCGCCGGAGACCGCCGGGCGGGCCTTCCGGCCCTGGTCGCGGCTGCTGCGGGAACTGGTCGCGGAGGATGTGGCCTGTGGACGGCTGGTGGCCGCGTCGCCGCCGCTGCGGGCGCTGGTCTCGGCCGCGGCGGGCGGCGCCCTGCGCGGTGCGGACCCGGAGACCGCACGGCTGCGGCTGGCGGGCGATGTCTCCGAACTCCTGGCCACCGCCGCGCGCCGCCGCCCGCTGCTCCTGGTGCTGGACGACGTGCACGCCGCCGACGCCTCCTCGCTGCGGCTGCTGCTGGAGACCGCGGACGCGGCCCGCAGCTGCCCGGTCCTGCTGCTGGCGACGGCTCGGGACGAGGATGCGGCTTGGGGGGACGACGGATGGGCCCGGGCTCAACTGCTGCGGCGGGGGCGGGCGTTGGGGCTCGGGCCCTTGCAGGAGCGGGACGTGGCGGTGTTGGTCGAGGCGGTGACGGGGGCCGCACCGGAGGCGGATGTGGTGCGTGCGCTGGTACGGCGGACGGGCGGGGACGCGTTCTTCGTCACCGAGCTGCTGCGGGCCGGGAGTTGGGGCGCCGCGCCGCCCGGGGACGGGGGCGGCCCCGGTGTCCCCTCGGTCGCCATCAGGGCCGCCGTACGGGACCGGATGGACGACCTGACCCCGCGGGCCGCGCGCGTGCTGGAGGTGGCAGCCGTCCTCGGCACCCGGTTCCGGCTCGATGTGCTCGCCGAGGCCGCGGAGGTGCCGCTGGGCGAGCTGCGCACACTGCTGGGGGAGGCCGCCGGGGCCGGGCTGCTGGGCGAGGCCGGGGCCGACCGGGGCGCCTTCCGGCACGACCTGCTCCGGGACGCGGTCCATGACACCCTCGCCCCGGCCGAACGCGCCGACCTGCACCGGACGGCCGCCGAGGTCCTCGCCGGATACGCCCGCCGCGGCCGCGACACCGGCCCGGCGGAAGTGGCCCACCACCTCCTGCTCTCCGGCCCCGAACAGGCCGCGGAAGCAGCGAGATACGCCCGCGAGGCAGCGGCCCGCGCGGAGGCCCTGTTCGCGTTCGAGGATGCGGCCCGGTGGTACGAGCGGGCGGTGGAGGTGTGGGACGGGGGTGCTGTCGGGGCCGGTGGTGGTGGGAGGGGGGCTGTGACTCCGGGGGGTGGTCGTGGGTCGGGGAGGGCTTCGGGGGGTCGTGTCGAGGGGGGCGGGGAAGTCGGGGCGGATGGCGGTGGGGGCGGTCGCGGGTCTGGCTGGGCCGGTGGTGGTGGCAGAGGGGCTGTGACTCCGGGGGGTGGTCGTGGGTCGGGGAGGGCTTCGGGGGGTCGTGTCGAGGGGGGCGGGGAAGTCGGGGCGGATGGCGGTGGGGGCGGTCGCGGGTCCGGGCGTGGTGGTGACGAGGAGCGCGGCACCGGGCAGGGGGACCGCGTCGAGCTTGTGGAAGCCCTTCTCGGCCTGGGCTCCGCGCGGCTCGGGGCCGGGGAGCGGGAGGCCGCGCGGGCCGCGCTGCTCAGGGCCGCCGGGTTGGCGCGGGAGGCCGGTCGGGCCGATCTGCTGGCCAGGGCCGCGCTGGGGCTCGGGACCGGGCCCGTCGGGTTCGAGGTCGACCTGGAGGACCGTGAGCAGCTCGACCTGCTGACCGAGGCCCGCGCCGCGCTCGCCGCCGAGCCCGCATACGCGGCCCTGCGCGCCGCCGTCACCGCACGGCTCTCGCTCGCCGCCGGGCTGGTGGAACCGGAGAAGCACCGCATCGCCCTCGCCGAGGAGGCCGTCCGCACCGCACGAGAGGCCGGTGATCCGGCGGCCCTCGGCCCGGCCCTGGCCGCGCTGTGCGACGCCCGGCCCGGCCCCGGCCACTGCCGCGACCGGCTCGACTGGTCCACGCGGATCGTGACCACCGCCCGCGACCTGCGCGACCCCGTGCTCGAACTCCTCGGCCGGCGGCTGCGGTTGGTCGCGCTGATGGAGACCGGCGACTTCGCCGGGGCCGACGCGGAGGCGGTGGCGTACGAGAACGCCGTACGACCGCTGCGGCGACCCCTGTACGCCTGGTACGTGCCCCTGTGGCAGGGGGCGCGGGCCCTGATGGAGGGCCGGTACGAGGACTGCGCCGCCGCGCTCGACGAGGTCGAGGACCTGGGCCGCAGGGCCGGCAGCGCCAACGCCGCCATGCTCGCCGTAACCCAGCGCTGGTGCCTGTACGCCGAGACCGGCGACGCGGCCGGCCTGGAGCGGGTGCGGGCGGAGGCGACCATGCTGGAACGCTCCCCGATGCTCTGGCCCCGCGTCAGCCTCGCACTCGTGGCGGCACAGTTCGGACGGTTCGACGAGGCCGCGCGCCGTCTGTCGGCCGTCGCACCCCGGCTCGGCGGTGCGCCCCGGGACAGCGAGTGGCTGCCGATGCTGGCGCAGGCCGCGGAGACGGTCGCCGCCGTGGGCTCCCACCCCTGCGCGCCCGTCCTCTACGACCTCCTCGCCCCGTACGCCGGCCTGTTCGCCGTGGAGGGCATCGGCGCGGCGGTACGCGGCCCGGTCGACCGCCATCTGGCGCTGCTGGCAGCGGCCATGGGCGATGCGGACCGCGCCCGCGAGCACCGCGAGAGGGCACTGCGGGCGGCCGCGGCGGCGGGCGCGGTCGCGCTGACGGAACGCATAGCGGGTGAGACGACCGGCAGGCAGCGGGACAGCGGGCAGCAGGCCGACACCCCGTCCGACACCTCCGGCTCCGCCCTCTTCCAGCGCGAAGGCCCCCTGTGGCACCTCCGCTACGCCGGTCACGCCATACGCCTGCCCGACAGCAAGGGGCTGAACGACATCGCCGTCCTGCTCGCGCGTCCCGGCACGCCCGTGCCCGCGGTCGAGCTGGCGGCACCGGGCGGCAGGGGGGAGCACGTCGAGGGACTGCATCCGCAGGGCGACACCGGCGAGGTGGTCGACGCCACCGCACGGGCCGCATACCGGCGCAGGCTGCGGGAGCTGGAGGAGGAGGCCCGGGACGCCGACGAGGCCGGGGACGCCGGCCGTTCGGAGCGGATCGCCGTCGAGCGGGACGCCCTGGTCGGGCAGCTCGCGGCCGCGTACGGCATCGGGGGCCGGGTCCGCCGTACCGGATCGGACGCCGAGCGCGCCCGCACCACCGTCACCGCCCGCATCCGGGCCGCCGTACGGCGCATCGCCGCCGCCCACCCCGAACTCGGCCGGCATCTCGAAACCGCCCTGCACACCGGCACCCTCTGCGTCTACCAGCCGGAACACACGCCCGAGTGGCGGCTGTGAGGCCCCGCCCCACACCGTGCCGTCCGATCTCACGCCCCCTGGGTGAAGTACCCGAGCCGGCACACCCAGGGAAGGCAGGACACCATGCCACGCACCGCCAAGGCCGAGGCCGAACTCAAGGTCGACGAGCCCGTCATCGAAGGACGCTACGCCCAGCTCGGCCCGTACACCGTCGCGTACGAGTCGATGAAGCAGGACATGGACCCCGCCCCGCTCTTCCGGGGCCTGCCCGAGGACCGCTGCCAGTGCCCGCACTGGGGCCAGGTCGTCTCCGGCAAGATCGTGTTCCGGTACGCCGACCACGACGAGGTCTTCCACGCCGGCGACGCCTACTACGGCGCCCCCGGCCACCTCCCGCTGATCTTCGCCGGCACCGAGATCGTCGAGTTCAGCCCCACTGCCGAGCTGAACCGCACGATGGAGGTCGTCGGCCGCAACCTCGCGGGAGCGCAGTCATGACGACCGGCACCGACACCCGCGTGAAGGAACTCGCCGATCTCTTCGTCCGGTTCCTGGAGACCAACACGGCCCCGGACGGGCTGTTCACGGACGACGTCTTCCTCGACCTGACCGTTCCCCAGTGGCGGCTGCAGGCCGCCGGCCGCGAGGAACTCGTCGCCGCCCGCCGCCGCAGTCACCCCTTCCTCGGCACCGTGCCGCGCCACCGCGTCGACGCCACGCCCACCGGACTCGTCCTCGAGTTCGAGGAGCAGTGGGAGGACGAGCAGGGAGGCACCTGGTACTGCAGGGAACTGATGCGCGCCGACGTCCGCGACGGCGCCATCAGCGAGGCGTCCATCTACTGCACCGGCGACTGGGACCCGGCGACACAGGCCGCGCACGCGAGGGAGGTCCACCTGCTGAGGCCGTGAACAAGCCCGGAACGGGACGCGGGGGCTGCCCTCTGACGCAGGAAAAGCATGAGAGGTTGCTGTGAATCGCCTCTCGCGTGGCGTCGGTCACAGACAGGGGCCCCTGTGGTTGCGAAGGGTGGGGCGCAACGGAAGGAGCGCCGCAACGTGGAACCCATCGCGACGGCCGAGAACGAACCATCGGTCGCGCCCCTTCCCGACGTGTCCGAACTCCTCGACGGTATGCCGCGTCAGCGCGGCGCGGCCACCGTCGCCGCCGGGCCGACCGTGCAGGTGCCCCTCCCCGCGGCCCGCACCCCGCGCCCCTGGCGCCTCCTGCCGACCCCCACCGGTACGCCGTTCACCTTCGCCTACGCGGTGGTCCTGGCGCTCACCACACTGATCACCACGTACGCCGCCCCGTCTCTCGTCGACACCCTGCTCCAGGCATCCAGCACGGACGTCGCACACCTCGTGCAGACGCCCGTGCTGGTGCTGCTCGCCAGCGCGCTGTGGATCGCGGGCGGGCTCGCCTCGCCGTACGTGATCTGCTTCCTGCTCGTCCTGACGGCGCTGGAGCGGCGGATAGGCGGGGCGCGCACCGCCGTCGTCTTCCTGCTGGGCCATGTCCTGGCCACCCTCGCGACCGAGGTCCCCATCGGCCTGGCCGTTCTCGTCGGCCACCTCCCCGACAGCTCACTGCACCGCTTCGACTACGGCATCAGCTTCGGCGTCGCCGCCAGTGTCGGAGCCCTGGCCGGGCTGCTCACGCCCTGGCTGCGCTGGCCGGTGCTGGTCCTGTTCGGCGGCATGCTGGTCGAGGACCTCATCGAGTTCACGGACCCCATGACCAACTGGGGCCACCTCATCTCCCTGGCCATAGGCATCGCGACCTGGCCCATGATCCGCCGCTGGTACCGCACGGCCACGGCCTGACTGCCGCTCGGCCGCGGATTCTTTTCACCTCGCTGGGCGTTGGGCTTTTCAGCCCGTCCCGCGTTGGGCTTTTCACTCGTCCGGCGTCGGGTGTTTCAGCCCGTCCGGCGTTTGAGGACGAGGCCGTTCAGGCCGAAGAGGCGGGGGCCCGGGGGCGGCAGCCCCCAGCAGACGCGCACCTCACCGCCGTGATCGCTGACAGCGAACGGGGCCTCGGGAACATTAGCGGAGCGCCATGCATTGAGTCGGCATAACTCAACTTGACTGCCGGAGGGTAGATCATGGCATCGACGTCCACACCGCTCACCCTGCCCGTGCTGCCGCTCGACGACGAGGTCGTGCTGCCCGGCATGGTGGTTCCGCTGGACCTGAACGACGCCGACGTACGCGCCGCGGTGGAGGCCGCCCAGGCCGCCGCCCGCTCCGAGCCGGGAAAGCCCAAGGTCCTGCTGGTGCCACGCATCGACGGCACATACCCGGGCACCGGTGTGCTCGGCACCGTCGAGCAGGTCGGCCGGCTCGCCGACGGTGACCCGGGCGCCCTGATCCGCGGCCGCGGCCGCGTGAAGATCGGCGCCGGCACCACCGGGCCGGGTGCGGCGCTGTGGGTCGAGGGGACCAGGATCGACGAGAGCGTGCCCGAGCCGCTGCCCGGCCAGGTCACCGAGCTGGTCAAGGAGTACAAGGCCCTTGCCACCGCCTGGCTGCGCAAGCGCGGCGCCTGGCAGGTCGTCGACCGTGTCCAGGCCATCGACGACGTCTCCGCGCTCGCCGACAACTCCGGCTACTCGCCCTTCCTGACCACCGATCAGAAGATCGAGCTCCTGGAGACCGCCGACCCGGTCGCCCGCCTCAAGCTGGCCACCCAGCACCTGCGCGACCACCTCGCCGAGCAGGACGTCGCCGAGACCATCGCCAAGGACGTCCAGGAGGGCGTCGACAAGCAGCAGCGGGAGTTCCTGCTCCGCCGCCAGCTGGAAGCCGTA
Source organism: Streptomyces sp. NPDC001492 (assembly GCF_053597275.1). Taxonomy (NCBI): domain Bacteria; kingdom Bacillati; phylum Actinomycetota; class Actinomycetes; order Kitasatosporales; family Streptomycetaceae; genus Streptomyces; species Streptomyces sp. NPDC001492. The sequence continues at coordinate 30,124 of NZ_JBSFHW010000021.1, forward strand.
CGCAAGGAACTGCGCGAGCTCAACGGCGAGCAGGAGGGCGAGGAGTCCGACGACTACCGCGCCCGGGTGGAGGCCGCCGACCTGCCCGAGAAGGTGCGGGAAGCCGCCCTCAAGGAGGTCGACAAGCTGGAGCGGTCCTCCGACCAGTCCCCGGAGGGCTCCTGGATCCGCACCTGGCTCGACACCGTCCTCGAACTCCCCTGGAACGAACGCACCGAGGACGCGTACGACATCCAGGGCGCCAAGGCGATCCTCGACGCCGAGCACGCCGGCCTGGAGGACGTGAAGGAGCGCATCACCGAGTACCTGGCGGTGCGCAAGCGCCGCAGCGAGCGCGGCCTCGGCGTCGTGGGCGGCCGCCGCGGCGGTGCCGTACTGGCCCTCGTCGGCCCGCCCGGCGTCGGCAAGACCTCGCTCGGCGAGTCCGTCGCGCACGCCATGGGCCGCAAGTTCGTCCGCGTCGCGCTCGGCGGCGTCCGTGACGAGGCGGAGATCCGCGGCCACCGCCGTACGTACGTCGGTGCCCTGCCCGGCCGTGTCGTCCGCGCCATCAAGGAGGCCGGTTCGATGAACCCGGTCGTCCTGCTCGACGAGATCGACAAGGTGGGCTCGGACTTCCGCGGCGACCCCGCGGCCGCCCTCCTGGAGGTCCTGGACCCGGCGCAGAACCACACCTTCCGCGACCACTACCTGGAGGTCGAACTCGACCTGAGCGACGTCGTCTTCCTCGCCACGGCGAACGTCCTGGAGGCCATCCCGGAGGCCCTGCTCGACCGTATGGAGCTGGTCCGGCTCGACGGCTACACCGAGGACGAGAAGGTCGTCATCGCCCGCGACCACCTGCTGCCGCGTCAGCTGGAGCGCGCGGGACTGCAGCCGGACGAGGTCACCATCGACGAGGGCGCGCTGCGCAAGCTGGCCGGCGAGTACACCCGCGAGGCGGGCGTCCGCACCCTGGAGCGCTCGATCGCCAGGCTGCTCCGCAAGGTCGCGGCGCAGCACGAACTGGGCAACCGGGAGCTGCCGTTCACCATCACGGACGGCGACCTGCGCGACCTGATCGGACGGCCGCACCACGTGCCCGAGTCCGCCCAGGACCCGGCGGAGCGCCGTACGGCGGTCCCGGGCGTGGCGACCGGTCTCGCGGTCACGGGAGCGGGCGGCGACGTCCTCTACGTGGAGGCGTCCCTGGCCGACCCGGAGACGGGTGCGGCGGGGCTGACCCTCACCGGTCAGCTGGGTGACGTGATGAAGGAGTCGGCGCAGATCGCGCTGAGCTTCCTGCGCAGCCACGGCGCCGAGCTGGAGCTGCCGGTCGCGGACCTGAAGGACCGTGGAGTGCACATCCACTTCCCGGCGGGCGCGGTCCCGAAGGACGGCCCGAGCGCGGGCGTCACGATGACGACGGCCCTGGCGTCCCTCCTCTCCGGCCGCCTGGTCCGCACGGACGTGGCGATGACCGGCGAGGTCTCGCTGACCGGCCGTGTCCTGCCCATCGGCGGTGTGAAGCAGAAGCTGCTCGCCGCGCACCGGGCGGGCGTCACCACGGTGATCATCCCGAAGCGCAACGAAGCCGACCTGGACGACGTCCCGGCGGAGGTGCTGGACAAGCTGGACGTCCACGCCGTGACCGACGTCCGCCAGGTCCTGGAGCTGGCCCTCGCGCCCGCCACGAGCGACGCGAAGCCGGAGGTTCCGGTGGCGGCGTGACGGACGCCATCGGATAGGGAAGGCCCGGGTCCCGTGAGGGAGGCTCGGGCCTTCGCCGAGTGTGCACGGGGAGGATCAGCCGTTGGCGAGGGCGACGACCCGGTCCAGCGCCCCGTTGAACTTGTCATGGTCGCCGACAGTCGGGCCGGACGAGGTGTACTGCCACATCGTGTAGTAGCTCCACCCCGCCGGCAGCGTCCCCACGTCGGACGCATACCGCGCGATCCACAACGGATTGGCCGACGCGAAGCCGCCGTAGTTCCCCGTGCAGGCGCTCCACCAGCTCGTCGCCGTGTAGATCACGGCATCCCGTCCCGTACGCGCCTTGTACGTGTTCAGGAAGTCGGCGATCCAGCTGACCATCGCGCTCGCCGACTTGCCGTAGCACTCGGCGCCGTACGGGTTCCACTCGATGTCGAGGGTGCCGGGGAGGGTCTTGCCGTCCTTGGACCAGCCGCCGCCGTGGTCGACGAAGTAGTTCGCCTGGGTGGCGCCGCTGGTGGTGTCGGGGGTGGCGAAGTGGTACGCGCCGCGGATCATGCCCACGTTGTACGAGCCGTTGTACTGCTGGGCGAAGTACGGGTTCGTGTAGTACGTGCCTTCGGTCGCCTTCGTGTACGCCCACTTGACCCCGCTGCTCCACAGGGTCGACCAGGCGACGTTGCCCTGGTGGGCGGAGACGTCGACGCCCTCCGTCTGGGTGACGGCGGTGGGGGCGGGGGTGCCCTTCCGCCCGTCGTGGGCGAGGACGCCCATGCCCATGTGGGCGGAGCCGCGGGCGGGTCCGTCAGCGGCGGAGGCCGGGACGGCGAAGGGCAGGGCGAGGGAGAGGGCGGCGAGCAGGAACCCGGCGAGGAAGAGGCGCCGGGGGCGGACCGATCCGGATCTGTGCACGGGCATAGCGTGCCTCCGAGGGCTCGGTGATGCTCGGTGGGGAAGCGCTGAGGTGCCGATGTGCTGCTGGCGTGGGCATGCCGGCCAGTTCCTGGTAAGGAAGCTACGCACGCACAAGAGCGGGTGGGAAGGGGGCCCGGAGTCTGCCGTTGGTCTAGCCCTGCGAAATACTTGAGGAGCTGCGGCAACGACGGGGTCTGGCGGAAACTTTCAGGATCGGGAAAACCGAGGCAGGGGCTGACGTGCACGAAGGTGGAAACGGGGACGAGCGCCGGCTCTCGGACCGGACGGCACCGAGCGGCGCCGACCCGGAGTACCTGTCCCTGGAACGCGAGTTGACGGTTCTGCTGCGGCGCGCCCGGGCCAGCCAGGGCGAGATGGCCCGCGAGGTCCACCCCGACCTGGAGTCCGCCGCGTACGGTCTGCTGGTACGCCTCGACGAGCACGACCGCCTGCGCGCCACCGAGCTCGCCGCCTATATCGGCGTGGGCAAGGCCACCATGTCCCGGCAGCTGCGCGCCCTGGAGGACCTGGGCCTCGTCGCCCGCGAGCCCGACCCGGCGGACGGACGGGCCTGGCTGGTCCACCTCACCGAGGAGGGGCACCGCCGGGTGAGCAGGGTCCGGGACGCCCGGCGAGCCCGGTACGTCAGCCAGCTGGCCCACTGGGACCGGCGCGAGGTGGCGGAACTGGCGCGGCTGCTGGGGGAGTTGAACCGGGGCATGGAGAAGTAGACGGACGCCGGTCGTCCGGCCGCCCCGTCGGGGTGGTTTGTGGAAGGTGAGACGGGCGCCGAGCAGGCGGGTCTGGCCGGTGGCGATGGTGTCCGGGCCCGTGTCCGGGTCGGGTCACCCGGCCGCCCTTCAGGCGTCGGCGGGGCCGCCCCCGCTGAGGCGCAGGGTGGCCTCCGCGCCCCCCTCGGGATGGTTGCGGAAGGTGAGACAGGCGCCGAGCAGGCGGGTCTGGCCGGAGGCGATCGTCAGGCCCAGGCCTGTTCCCGCCGACCCGGAGCCGGTGCGGAAGCGCTGCGGGCCGGAGGCGGTGAGGACGCTCAGCAGGTCGGGCGGGAAGCCGGGGCCGTGATCGCGGACCCGGACGATCGCTCCGTCGTGGTCCGTGTCCACGTCGACCGTCACCGGTGGGGCGCCGTGCCGCAGTGCGTTGGTGACCAGGTTGGTGAGGATCCGCTCCACGCGCCGCGGATCGGTCTCCACGAGCGTGTCCGCGACGATCCGCACCTCCACCCCCTCCAGTCCGGCGACCGCGCGCCGGGCCATGGCGCTGACCTGGCGGGCTTCGGTCTCCACACAGGCCACCTGGGCGTCGAGGCGGGCAACCTCCAGAACGTCCTCGACCAGCCCGCGCAGCTTGTGCACCCCGCCCGCGACCAGGTCGGTGGCCGGATGGGCCGGCAGCAGGCCGGTCGCCGTCACCATGGCGGCAACCGGTGTGCGCAGTTCGTGCGCGATGTCGGCGGTCACCCGTCGCTCGGCCTCCAGCCGGGCGCCGAGCGCGTCCGCCATGGTGTTCACGGATGCCGCCAGCCAGGCGATCTCGTCCCGCCCCTGAGGGCCGATACGGGCGTCCAGGTCGCCGTGGGCGATGCGTCCGGCCGTGCGGGCGGCGGCCGTGGCCCGGCGGCCCATCCGCACACCGAGGGCCAGACCGGCCAGGGACACGACCACGGTGGCCGCCGCGCCCGTGGTGACCAGCGTCCGGTCCAGCGCGGCCAGTTCGTCGGCCTCACAGCCGTAAGGACGCGACAGCGCGAGCACGGTCCGGTCGGAGATGCGGGTCGCCGCCCACAGCACCGGATCGGGGCCGTCCTGGAGGTAGGTGACGCGGACGCCCCGGCGCACCGCCCTCGCCACGGGCGCGGGCAGGTCCGGCGGGTCGAGCCGGGCCTCCGACTTGCGGCCGGCCGCCTGGTCGTAGACGGCGGTCATCAGCCGCCGGTCCATGTCGGAGCGGGCCGTGGTCAGCTGGTTGGCGGCGGTGATGCGGTGGACGAGCAGCCCGACCGCGCTCGCGACGCAGACGGCCGCCGCGGCGACGGCCAGGGCCACCTTCGTGCCGATGTTCAGCCGTATGTTCATGGGAGCCGTACCGATGTGCCGGGCCACTACGGGCGCAGCTTGTAGCCGAAGCCGCGCACCGTCTCGATGCGGTCACGGCCGATCTTGCAGCGCAGCCGCCGTATGTGGACGTCCACCACCCGGGTGTCGCCGGACCAGGCGTAGTCCCACACCTTCTCCAGCAGCAGGTCCCGGGTGAGCACCGTGCCGGGCGCCGCGGCGAACATCTGCAGCAGCTTCAGCTCCGTGGTGGTGAGGGCGAGCGGCTTCCCCGCCCGGCACACGTCCAGGGTCTGCGGGTCGAAGGCCACGTCGCCGAAGACGAGCGGGGTGCTGTCCGGCCGCCGCTCGGCGGGCGCGGCGCGCCGCAGCAGGGCCCGGATCCGGGCGGCCAGCACCAGCCCGTCGAACGGCTTGGTGACGTAGTCGTCGGCGCCGGCCTCCAGGCCCATCACCACGTCCACGGGATCGTTGCGGGCCGAGATCAGCAGCACCGGCACCCGCGACTCCTCGCGGATACGGCCCGCGAGGCTCACCCCGTTGAGGCCGGGCAGCATGATGTCCAGGACCGCCACGTCCGGCGCCTGCTCCCGGAACAGGGCGAGCCCGCTCGTCCCGTCGGCGGCGGCGCGGACCGCGTAGCCGCTGCTCTCCAGGGTGAGACGGGTCGCCTCCCGGATCATCTCGTCGTCCTCGACCAGCAGGACCTCGTGCATGTGTGTCTCCTGAGACGTCGTGCTCCGGCCCCAGAGGACCAGTCCTATGTGTCGGTGACCCGGCGGCCGGTTCACAGTCGCGGGGCGGAAACGTTGTCATGCCGCCGGCACCCGTAGGCGCAGGTCTCCGACGTCCCTCGCCCAGTGGGGCGCGGGCGGGTGAGCGGGGCTGAGTACGGCGTGGCTGTAGTAGGCGGCGTACTCGCGCTTGACCAGCCCGCTGAGAACCAGACGCACCGGGTAGTACGGCGGGTTGTCCTTGCCGTGGGGACACAGCGACACGCAGGCGAAGTCGACCACCAGCCCGATCCCGACCGCCCGGGGCGTGCCCCAGCCGCGCCATTTCATGCCGTACAGAGTGGTGACATCGGTCAGATCCATCACGTCGGGGTGCTGCCGCGAGATGGAGCGTGCGTCGTCGACGTAGACCGGCCCGGTCCAGCGGACCGCGGTCGGTGCCGGGCCCTCGACGTGCGCGCCACCGGCCCCCGTGCCGCATCCGGCGAGGCCCAGGAAGCTCATGGCGAGCAGCAGGCACCGCACCTGTCCGCCGTATCGCATGCCGTTTCCTTCCCCCTGTGCTCACGGGACGACCAGCTTCACGGCCCCCCGTTAACGACAAATGTCCTGACAGCAAGGACTCGGCAATGCATGGAATCGCTCCCACATCTCTGTAACAGCCGTACGTCATTTCCGCCCGGCAGCCGTGATCCGGCCGCCGGGCCACTGTCATGCGCGGCTGGTGCTCTTTGGCCAGCCGGGGCGCACGGCCCCGGAAAAGGTCCGGAACCAGGATCCGAGACAAGACCAAGGAGCCACCATGTCCTCATCCGAGATGTTGGAGACGCCGCCCGAGAAGCGGCGCGGCCGCGCACGGCGTGCCCGGATGGTCGCCATTCCCGCCATGCTGCTCAGCCTCACCGTCGGCGGGCTCGGCCTGTCCGCCACCGCGCACGCCGCCGATTCCCCCCAGTGCCCCCCCAACAACGGGGCGGGCACCTGCCCGTCGGGGCCCGACAAGGGCAAGGCGCCGGTCTCGGGCGACGTGAACAACCCCGGAAGGCTGACTCCGGGAAAGACGCAGGACAGGACCCTGAGGCTCTGGCAGGGCCTCCACTTTCCGAGCTGGCGCGACGTCGGCGACCGTGACGACCAGTTCGAGGTCAACAGTTGGACCGACCAGTTCGGCGCCCATCACGAGGAGTGGCTTGAGACGGGCGGCCGGTACTGGGACAACGGCGGCTCTCTCCGGGACTGGATGAACGGGGGCGGTGCGGGCCCGTCGTCGCGGAACTACGCGGGAACGTTCCAGGAGTACGTCGCGCACTCCTTCGACCACCGGCCCCAGTGGGGCGAGCGGACGGGCTCGGACCGGTTCGTGCGTGCGATCAGCACCGGTGACACGTGGGTCTCATATGACCACTACCGGAGCTTCATCTACCTCGGCAAGTTCTGGTGGTAAGTCACAGCGCCGGTAGGAACCCCCGGGCCGGGAGCCCGGGGGTTCCGTGACTTTCACCGTCCGTGCCCGATCGGCTCCGATGCGTGCCTATTCTCGGAAGCATGCCTCAGCCGAAGAATCTTGACCCCGCCTCGATGAAGGAGTTCTACGGTGCCGAGCTCAGGCGGCGCCGCGAGGAGGCGGGGCTGTCGCAGTCCGGGCTCGGAGACCTCGTGTTCTGCTCGGGGGCGTACATCGGGTACCTGGAAATGGCCGCCCGCAGCCCGCAGTTGGACCTGTCCGAGCAGATCGACTCCGTCCTGAAGACGGACGGGTTCTTCCGGCGGTTGTGCGGGGCCGTTCTCAAGGGGTCCAAGTTCGCGGTCTATTTCGCGGCGGCAGCCGAGCTGGAGCAACGGGCCCTGACCATCTGCGACTTCGCCACGACCGTCGTGCCGGGGCTTCTCCAGACGCCCGCCTTCACGCGGGCCTTCATTCGTTCGCTCCGGCCCCTGGTGGGCGAGCAGGAGATCGAGCAAATCGTCGGCGCACGGCAGGAGCGGGCTCGGGCTCTGCTCAAGAACCCTCTGGAACCCGAGCTGTGGTTCGTCATCCATGAGGCCGTGCTGCGCACTCATGTGGGCGGAACCGAGGTGATGTGCGAACAACTGGAACACATCGCCGGCGTCTCCCGGAACCATCAGGCGGTCATCCAGGTCCTGCCGTTCTCGGCCGGGATGACCCCCCTCATGTACGGCCCGATGAGGGTCATGACCTTCGCCGAGGAGCCGTCCGCCGCCTACACGGAGACTGCCCACACCGGCCAACTGATCGAGGATCCGGCCGTAGTCGCGAGCATCGCCAAGTCATACGATCTGGCCAGGGCCGCAGCCATGTCCCCGGAAGCGTCCCTGGGCTTTGTCGATCGCCTACTCGCGGAGGACTTCACACCATGAACGGCACGCACGACCTGCGGTCCGCTTGCTGGCACAAGTCCTCGTACAGCAACGCGGAAGGCGGAGAGTGCGTGGAGGTCGCCGACGGCCTCCCCGGCATCGTCCCCGTCCGCGACAGCAAGGTTCAGGAAGGCCCGGTCGTGATCGTCTCTGCCGGCGCCTGGACGGCGTTCATACGCAACGCCGTCAAGTAGCCCACCGGCTCACAACTCCACGTACACGACCGTCGCGTCATCGTGCGTCTTGCTGCGCCGCAGATACCTCCGCTCCTCCGCATCGGCCCGCTCCAGCATCCGTACCCGGTCGACCAGCGCCTGCGCCCCCTCCTTCCGCACAAGACGGAAGCAGTCCGCCCAGTCGCCCTCCCCGAACTTCTCCACCCACCGGGTGGCGCCGTCCGTCAGGGCGGCCAGGGCCCGCACGTCGCCCCGTGACAGCACGCCCGTCACCGCCCGCGCCGCCACCGACGGATCGGCGGCGGCCGTAAAGAAGCCGCCCTCCTTGTTCCGGACCGTCGAGTCCACGAGGGCGTCCGTGGCGAGGGACGAGCGCGGCAGCCGGGACAGGCGGTCGTCCAGGAGGGATGTGACCGTGCCCTCCGGTGACTCCACCAGCAGGGCCGAGTCCGACAGGACCAGGTACTCCAGCGTCTCCATGCCCCACCGCGCCACGACCACCGTCGCCTGTGGGGTGCGTGGGTGAGAAAGGTCACAGGTGGCCGCGTGGGCCTCGGCCGTACGACTGATGGCCCGGGCCAGCGCCTCCTGCAGCGGAACATCCGGGAGGGAAACGGTCAGTTCGGTCAGGGCGCCGCCGAGACGGGACGTGTACCAAGGGACTGAATGCAGACAGCCCGTCTCGCCGCGCGGTGGCGTCACACCGTCCAGGACGACGAGGGTGCCGCCCCGGCCGGAAGCGGGGAGCGTGGCCGCGGCGAAGTCCTCGTTGGGGTGGGTGGGATCACCCGGCTCCGAGACAAGTTCCGTATGCATTCGGCCAGTCTGCACGACGTCTTCACAAGGTTCGCCAAAGCCTGGCATCGGTCCCCGAATTGACTCACTCGCGCAGGTCAGGCGCCCCGTTTGGGGTGGAATCCGGCGTTCCGGGAAGCCGTGTCGGCGAATAGTGCCACCGCCCGGCGCGGACGTCCAACCGGCCTGCCGTACAGGGCCGCTGAACCATTCCCAGGAACTTGCCCGCCAACTCTCCTCCGATGTTCACTCCTTCGGGTGGCGGGTCAGGTGATGCTCGTCCACTGCCCACCGGCACTGGGAGGGTCGGCACCGTACTGGGCGTACGTAGAGTCGACTTCAGTTGACGGAGCGTCACACCCGGGCCCATGAGTACCACGAGTCAGGATTGCGAGCACCGGTGCAGAAGACGCGGCCTCGTCGCACAGGCAAGCAGACGGACCCCGCAGCGGGCGTGGAGCACCCGTCCGGCAGCACCGGCACCACCACCGGCAAGGGCCGGCCCACGCATGTACGCAACCGGCTCGTCGTCGCCGTGGCCGTGGTGGCCGCCGCGATAGCCGGGGCCGGCGTCCCTTCCGTCCTCACCGCCTCCGGGCAGCTCAGCGACTCCCAGCACCTGGTGACGCTCGCCGGGCAGACCCAGAACGCGCTCGCCCTGGCTCATTCGCTCGCCGACGAGCGGGACGAGGTGACGTCCTACATCGCCGCCGGACGGCCCAAGTCCAAGGCGCCCTCCGAGCAGCGCAGCGCCCGCGTCGACCGGCAGGTCGAGGAGCTCCAGCAGGACACCGACACCCCCGCCGCCCTCCGCGGCGACCTCGACGGCATCGCCGCGCTGCGCCGCGCCGCGCTCACCGGCAAGAGCGACGCCCTGCAGACGCACGACGCCTACTCCGCCGCCATCACCGAACTGCACCGGCTCGCCGAGCAGCTGGCGCAGCAGATGCCGCCCCGCGCCGGATCGGGCGCGTACGCCCTCGCCGAGCTGGACACGGCGGTGCAGCAGGCCGCCGCCGCCCGCGGCCTGCTCCTCGCGGCCCTCAACGTGCCCAGCACCACCCAGACGGTCATCAGCCCGGTCACCGGACTGCCGACCACGGTCACCTCCTCCTCGGCCACCGAGACCAAGCAGCGCAATGCGCTGGCCGCAGCCGCCCAGCAGGCCAGGCTGCGCTCCGACGCCGCCCTCGCCGACTTCCACGACACGGCGACCAAGACCGCCCGGACGTCGTACGACTCCACGGTCACCGGCCCGGAGGTCAACTCCGCCGAGAAGTACCTGGCCAGGCTCACCGACCAGCCGACGCTCTCCGAGTCCGAACTCGGCACCAGCGCCTCGAAGGTCGACGCCGCGCTCTCCGCCCGTATCGACGCGATGCGCGGCGCGGAGTCCGCCCTCTACGACCGCCGTACCAAGGACCTGGCCCAGTTGCGCGACGACGACGTCAGCGCGCTGGAGCTGCGGATCGCCGTCCTCGGCGCCCTGATGCTGCTCGCCGTCGGCATCGCCACGGCGATGGCCCGCACCCTCACCCGGCCGCTGTCCGTGCTGCGCCGTGGCTCGGCCCGGCTCGCCGGGGCGGCGGACCCCGCCGCCGAGGAACCGGTCACCTTCACCGGCCGCAACGACGAGTTCGCGCAGGTCGTCCGCTCCGTCAACGCCCTGCACGCGCACGCCGCGGCCCTCAGCGAGCGCATCGTCACGCTGGAGGCCGACCGCAAGCACCTCGTCGGCCAGCGCCAGAAGATGGCGGACGCCCGTGAGGAGCTGCGCGCCGAACTCGGTGAATCGGCGGCCCGGCTGGAGCGGCTGCGGGAGAGCATCGGCGGCACCTTCGTGAACCTCTCCCTGCGCACCCTGGGCCTGGTCGAGCGCCAGCTCGCCGTCATCGAGAGCCTGGAGGAGCGCGAACAGGACCCCGAGCGCCTCGCCACCCTCTTCAAGCTGGACCACTTCGCGACGGTCATGCGCCGCCACAGCGAGAACCTCCTGGTCCTCGCCGGCACCGAGCACGTCCAGCAGCACGCGGGACCTGTCCCGCTCGTCGACGTCGTGCGCGCCGCGGTCAGCGAGATCGAACGGTACGAGCGCGTCCGCATCGCCGTGCTGCCGCCGCACGCGCATGTGGCGGGCTTCGCCGCGGACGACCTCTCCCACCTGCTGGCCGAACTGATGGAGAACGCCACCTCGTTCTCCCCGCCGGACCTGCCCGTCGAGGTCTCCGGCTGGCTCCTGGAGAACGGCGAGGTCATGCTCTCCGTCCAGGACGAGGGCATCGGGATGACGAGCGACCGCCTGACCCGCCTCAACACCCGCCTCGCCGAGTTCGACCCCGAGTCCCCCTACGACCAGGAGGGCGAGGAGGGTCTGGGTCTCGGCCTCTACGTCGTCGCCCGCCTCGCCCACCGCCACGGCGTCCGCGTCCAGCTGCGCGAGCAGAAGCAGGGCGGCGTGGCGGCGGTGGTGGTCCTCCCGAGCCCCCTGCTGGCGGCGGCCCCCTCCGCCGCGGTCCCGTCGTCGGCCTCGCCGGGGCCCGGCGGCACGCTCGGCTTCTCCCTCCCGGGGGCGGACGCGGAGGCCAACTCCAACGAGCTGCCCGCCCGCCCGAAGCCGACGGACCCCCTGGTGGCCCTGGCGGAGAAGGCACTCCAGCACGAGGCGCCCACGCCGGCCGAAACCACGATGGAACTCCTGCTCCCGGACCTGGCGCCCGAGGCCCATGAGGGCCCGTCGGCCGCCGAGGGGGCGGAGGCCCATGGGCGGCCGGTCGCCGAGGAGGCGGAGAGCCAGGGCGGGCCCGTGCCCGAGGCGACCGAGGTCCACCCGCCCCTCGCCTCCGGGATGATCCCGCCCCAAGCCCGACCGCCAGGCGCCGACGGCGAGTCAGCCCCACAGGGGCCACCCGCACCCGACGACGAAAGTGGTACGGGTGATGCGGCTGGGAACATCCCCGCCGAAGGCGAAGCCGAGGCGGAACACACCCGCGCCCCGGACGAGGAGCAGCTCACCGACAAGGGCCTCCCCAAGCGCACCCCCAAGATCACCGCACCGACCGAGTCCGCGCCCCAGCGCCCCCGCACGGTGGACGCGGACGCCCTCCGCCGACGACTCGGCGGCTTCCGCACCGGCGCCCAGGCCGGCTACCGCGCCGTGGAGGCGGAGATCGCCGAACAGACCGCCCAGAACCAGATGCCGGGCACCGCACCAGCCGTATCCGAAGAAACCACGGGGGGCACCGTCGAGGAGGCAAGCAGTTGACCGCGCCCAGTACCTTCGGACTGAGCAGTGAAGCCCGCAACCTGCACTGGCTGCTGACGAACCTGGTCGAGGAGGTGCCGGGCATCCAGTCAGTAGCGGTGGTCTCCTCGGACGGCCTGCTCCTGCTCTCCTCCGACCCCGGCCGGAACGCAGCGGCCAAGGACCAGGCCAAGCAGCGGCGGACCGGCCCCCGGGGCTCCTCCGCCGACCTCGCCACCATCGTCTCCGGCATCGGCAGCCTCACCATCGGCGCGGCCAAGCTGATGGACGGCGGCGCCGTGAAGCACACGATGGTCGCGATGGACGAGGGCAGCCTGTTCGTGATGTCGATCAGCGACGGCTCGCTGCTCGGCGTGCACGGCTCCGCGGACTGCGACATGAGCGTGGTGGCGTACCACATGGCCCTGTTCGTGGGCCGCGCCGGCCATGTCCTGACGCCGGAACTCCGCAGCGAGCTACGAAAATCCCTGGAGTCGGAGTCCGCCGGGAGCCACCGATGAGCAGTTCGCCCAAGAAGCTGCCCGTTCGCGGCGGCGACCGCAAGCCGGCCCGGGTGCGCCCCTACTCGCTGACCGGCGGCCGTACCCGCTTCGGCCACGTCCTCCTCGTGGAGACGTTCGTGGCGGCGCTCGACGCCCCGGAGGAGCGCAAAGAGCTGACGAATGGTTCCCTCAGCACCCGGGTCATGCCCGAGATGCAGGCCATCGTCGAACTGTGCCGCCGTATGCGCACGGTGGCCGAGATCGCAGCACTGCTGAAGATGCCGCTGGGCGTGGTCCGGGTCTTGCTCAGCGATCTCGCGGACCAGGGCAGGATCCGCGTGTACGGAACAGGTACCGGTCACGGCACGGGCCGCCCGGACCGCGCTCTGCTGGAAAGGGTGCTGAGTGGACTCCGTCGCCTTTAGAGACACCGCCTTCGCGGACACCGACGAGGACCTGAAGTCCTGGCAGACGGACCGCACCCGGGCCCCGATCGCGACGAAGATAGTCGTGGCGGGCGGTTTCGGCGTCGGCAAGACCACCCTGGTCACCGCCGTCTCGGAGATCACGCCCCTGCAGACCGAGGCGCTGATGACCGAGGCGAGCGAGGAGACCGACGACCTCACCGCCACACCGGGCAAGCTGACCACCACCGTGGCCATGGACTTCGGCCGTCTCACGCTCGACGACGACCTGGTGCTCTATCTGTTCGGCACGCCGGGCCAGCAGCGGTTCTGGTTCATGTGGGACGACCTGGTGCGCGGCGCGATCGGCGCGGTCGTGATGGCCGACACCCGTCGCCTGAAGGACTGCTTCCCCGCGCTGGACTACTTCGAGAGCTGCGGACTGCCGTACGTCGTCGCGGTCAACCACTTCGACGGCAGCGAGCTGTTCGAACCGGAGGACGTGCGGGAGGCGTTGACGATCCCCGCGCACATACCTGTAATGATCATGGACGCGCGCCGCCGGATCTCGGTGATCGAGACCCTGCTGTCCCTGGTGGGCCACGCGCTGGACGTCACCCCCGAGTAGCCCCGGCCGCCCCCCAGCAGTCCCCGAGTAGGAGAACAGCCCCGTATGCGGAAGATACTCGTCGTAGGAGCCGGCCAGTCCGGTCTCCAGATCGCCCTCGGACTCCAGTCGCACGGGTACGAGGTCACCCTGATGTCGAACCGGACGGCGGACGAGATCCGCTCCGGCCGGGTCATGTCGACGCAGTGCATGTTCCACACGGCACTGCAGCACGAGCGCGATCTCCAGCTGAACTTCTGGGAGTCCCAGGCCCCGAAGATCGAAGGACTCGGCGTCTCGGTCGCGGCCCCCGGCTCGCACGACCCGGGTCCGACGCAGCGCGTGATCGACTGGGTGGGCAAGCTGGACGGGTATGCGCAGTCGGTGGACCAGCGGGTGAAGATGGCCGGCTGGATGGAGACCTTCGCCCAGCGCGGCGGCCAGCTGGTCATCCACGGCGCGGCGGTCTCCGACCTCGACTACTTCTCCCGTACCTACGACCTGGTCCTCGTCTCGGCGGGCAAGGGCGAGCTGGTGTCCATGTTCGGCCGGGACGCCTCCCGTTCGCCGTACGCCGAGCCGCAGCGCGCCCTGGCCGTCTCGTACGTCCACGGCCTCGGCCCCCGCCCGGAACACCCGGACTACGACGCGGTCCGCTGCAACCTGGTCCCGGGCGTGGGCGAGCTGTTCGTCATGCCGACGCTCACCACCTCCGGCCGCGCCGACATCCTCTTCTGGGAGGGCATACCCGGCGGCCCGCTCGACGTCTTCAACGGCGTCAAGGACCCGGCGGAGCACCTCTCCCTGACCCTGGAACTCATGGAGAAGTTCACGCCCTGGGAGTTCGAGCGGGCCAAGGGGGTCGAACTGACCGACGCGGGCGGCGTGCTGGCCGGCCGCTACGCCCCCACCGTCCGCAACCCCATCGGCCGGCTGCCCGGCGGCGGACTGGTCCTCGGCGTCGCGGACGTCGTCGTCGCCAACGACCCGATCACCGGTCAGGGCTCCAACTCCGCCTCCAAGTGCGCGGCTTCGTATCTCGCGTCGATCCTGGAGAACGGCGAGAAGGAGTTCGACGAGACCTGGATGCAGGCCACGTTCGACCGCTACTGGGAGACCGCCCGGCACGTCACCAAGTGGACGAACGCGATGCTCGCCCCGCCGCCGGAGCACATCCTCAACCTGATCGGCGCCGCCGGCCAGCTCCAACCGGTCGCCGACCGCTTCGCCAACGGCTTCAACGACCCGGCCGACTTCGAGAACTTCTTCTACGAGCCCGAGAAGACGGCCGCCTACCTCGCGGAAGTGACCGGCTAGGCCTTCTTGGGGCGCCGGTCCGGGCGCACGGCTCCCAGGATCGGGTAGGACGCGAGCGGCGAGACCCTGACCGTCTCGCCGGTCCGCGGTGCCTGGATCATCATGCCCTCGCCCAGGTACATCGCCACATGCGTGGCCTCCGGGAAGTAGATCACCAGGTCGCCCGGGCGCAGCTTCTTCAGCGGGATCCGCGGCAGCCGCGCCCACTGCTCCTGGCTGGTGCGGGGGATCGGCCTGCCGGCCCTGGCCCAGGCCTGGGAGGTCAGGCCCGAGCAGTCGTACGACTTCGGGCCCTCGGCCCCCCACCGGTACGGCTTCCCGAGCTGCCGCACGGCGTATCCGAGGGCCCGGGCGCCCTTCCGTGACGGACGGCGCTCGCCGCTCAGCACACCGGACGCCATCAGCCGCTGTTGCGCCGCGGCGGTGCCCTTCTTCTCCAACTCGCCGAGCGCCGCCAGCTGTTGCGGGGTGAGGGAGGCGAGGAGCTTCTCGACGTCCTTCAGACGTGCCTGTACGTCGTCGCGGTCCTTCCTCTGCCGTTCGGCGAGGGCGAGTTGTTCGTCGAGGGCCCTGCGCGCCCGGCGGTCCAGCTCGCCGGCCTGCTTCTCGCTCGCGGTCAGCCGGCCGACCGCCTCGACCCGCTCCCGCGCCAACTGGCCGATCACATGCCCCTGGTCGAGCGCCTGCTGGGGGTTGCGGGCGAGCAGCAGACGTACATAGGCGGAGATCTCGGTGCTGTCCTGGTACTGCTGTCTGGCCAGCCGTCCGGCGGCGATGCGGCTGTCGTGCAGCGAGCGGCGGGCAAGGGACAGTTCGCGGTCGAGGCGGGCCACTTCCACGCGCTGCTTCGTCAGCTTCTCCGCGGTGGCGTCGTAGGTCTCGGTGGCCTTCTCGGCCTCCCGGTACAGCCGCTGAAGATCCGTCAGCTGCTGGGCGACGGTACCCCCGCCGGGCTCCGCCCCGGGTACGGCCGCGGCGGGCGGCGGCACGAGGAGAGCGCCGGCGGCCATCGCCACCGTGCAGACCAGACGCAGGAGCTTTCCTGACACATCATCACCTCCGGTGCGGGGCAGCCTCTCTGCTCCGCACAGTCAGGTGTTGACGTCCCCGCGACCGATGACGCGCCGCGTGTGCGCTGATCGGCGCAACCTCGTCACCCGTCCGTGTCGTCCGGCTTGCGGCCCGGCGTGGCGTCTGGATCGGCGTCCGGCTTGGACCACGGCCACTTCAGCCGGTCGCTCGGCCTGCCCTCGGGGTCGTACGCGTACTTCCAGCCCTGTGGCAGCCCGAGCCGCTTGCTGTGGCCGCGCGGGACGCGCCGGTAGACCAGCACGGTGGGCTGGCCGCCCGCCGCGTCCGGCACGGGGATGCGGTACGTCTTGGGCGGGTGCCCGGTGGGGCCCACGAGGACCGGCAGCACCCGGCCGTCCATCGGCCCGCCCTCGAACGGTGTCTCTTCGCTCTTCACGGCACCAGTCTCAGACATCCTCGGCCAGCGCCCGCACCAGCGCGGCGGTCTGCGGGTCGCGGGCCGCGGTCACCGAGAGGACGGCCACGAACTGCTCGACCAGCCAGTCCCGCAGCTCGTCGAGCGGCGGCCGCTTGCCCTCGTCGAGCCAGATCAGGGAGGCCGCCTCGACCGCGGTGATCCACATCCGCACGGTCATGCGCAGCAGCAGCCCGGGGTCCGGGACCTCCAGATGGCTCAGAATGTGCTCGGCGGCGGCCCGCCGCACCCCGTCCACGATGGCGGTCGTCCGGGACGTCTCCACCACGCTGCCGCCCTGCAGCAGCGCACTGAACCCGGCGTCGTGCTGGTCGACGAACGCGAGATACCGGTCGAGGGCCCGGGCCAGCCGGGGCAGCAGCGGGCCGACCCGCGCCTCGTCGAAGCACGTTTCGAGCTCTTCGGCGGCCGACCTGAGTGCAGCCTCGTACAGTTGCTGCTTGCCGCCTGGAAAGTACCGGTACACCAAGGGCCGCGACACCCCCGCCGCCTCCGCAACGTCGTCGAGAGAAACGTCCTCGGGGACGCGATGGGCGAAGAGGTTCAGCGCTGCTTCGAGAAGCTGGCTGCGGCGCTCTTCGACACTGAGTCGACGGTAGGCCGGGGCGGAGGGGGTCATGCCTCGCAGGGTAGTCGGCCGGGTGCGGGTGCGTCGTGGCTGGTCGCGCCCACGCGGCGGAGCCGCATATGTCACAGCCCCGCGCCCCTTCAGGGGCGCGGGGAACTGCGCGAGAAGCCCCCAGCGACCGCAGACTGCATCAGGCCAGCAGCCCCGAGCTCTTCCAGAGCCGTCGGCCGACACCCCGCAGCACCCCGATGTCGTCCAGGAAGTCGGTCAACCTCTTCGCACCGGTCTGCATGACTTCCCTCCGGTGCCCGCTGCTGCGAACCTGCGCCATCGCCTCCCGCTTGTCCAGCCCCACATTGGTATAGACCTCGGGGTTGATGAACGCCACCGAGAACACCCGCGCAAACTCACCGGAGGTGACCCGCGTGAACTCCTGCGACCAGCGCGGCGCGGTCACCATCTGCCGCCGCAGTTCCTCCCGCGCGTAGCGCACATGCCGGGCCTCCTCCACGACATGGATCCGCGTGACCCCCCTGATCAGCGGCTGCACCCGCTCGTCCGGGAACGTCAGCCGCTGCATCCAGTCGAGCACCTCCTCACCGAGGAGGGTGGCCGTGAAGGACCCGGGCGTGGTCGAGATCGTCTTGAACAGCCGCCCCAGGTTCTGGTGCACCCGGGCCACCGGATACCACGGCGCGTCCCCGCGCGAGATCAGCCGCGCGAACATCTTCGAGTGCCGGCACTCGTCCTCGATCTCGGTGAGCGCGTACCGCACATGCGCGCTCGTGGCCGCCTTGTCGTAGATGTGCCGTACCAGCAGCTGCATGAGGATCAGCTCGAACCAGATCCCGAGCGAGGCCAGCGCCGCCGCCTCGTGCTGCGAGAGCAGGATCCGCTGCTCCTCGCCCATCCGCTTCCACAGGGGCGTGTCGTACAGCGACACCAGCTCCGGCGGCCAGAACCACTTGCCCTCCTCGAAGGGCGCGTCCCAGTCCAGCTCCTTGTCCGGGTCGAAGGAGTGCTTGGCGGAGGAGGCGAGGAGCCGTTCGGCCACCTGTTCGCGGTCCTTGAGCAGCCCGAGCGCGTCGCGCAGACCGTCCAGCGCGTCGGCTTCCGTCAGGGTCGTCATCGTTCCCACCTCTGTTACCCGGGGTCACATCCTCCACCGCTTATGAGACTGCTTGTCAGCAAGCTCGTCAATCCCCTGCGCGCGACTTGTTGACCCGGCGTCTACCACGTGTGAGCCTGCGAAGCATGCCGACTTACGACCTGTACGCCATGGACTCGGGAGACCCTCTCTGGCAGGTGCCGGCGACCGGCGCGGCCCGCTTCAGCTGGGAGTACGACGACGGTCGCGACCGCCTGCTCGCTCTGTACCAGAAGGGCAAGGACAAGCAGTGGGACGGCCAAAGGCGCATCGACTGGGATCTCGAAGTCGATCCGTACGACCCCCTCGGCACCCCCGACGAGGCGATGTCGCTGTACGGCACCAAGCACTGGGCCAGGATGACCGACAACGACAAGGGCGAGCTGCGCAAGCACTACGCCTCCTGGCAGTTCAGCCAGTTCCTGCACGGCGAGCAGGGCGCGATGATCTGCGCGGCGAGGATCGTGGAGTCGGTCCCCGACCTGGACGCGAAGTTCTACTCGGCTACCCAGACCATGGACGAGGCACGGCACGCGGAGATCTACGGCCGTTTCCTGCACGAGAAGATCGGGATGCTGTACCCGATCAACGACAACCTCCAGTCGCTGCTCGGCGACACCCTCCGCGACAGCCGCTGGGACATGCCCTACCTCGGCATGCAGGTCCTGATCGAGGGCCTGGCCCTGGCCGCCTTCGGCATGATCCGCGACACCACCGACAAGCCCCTCCCGAAGCAGATCCTCGCCTACGTCATGCAGGACGAGGCCCGGCACGTGGCCTTCGGGCGGATGGCGCTGCGCGACTACTACAAGCAGCTCACCGACGCCGAACTGCGCGAGCGCGAGGAGTTCGTCATCGAGGGCTGCTACCTGATGCGCGACCGGCTGCGCGGGGTCGAGGTCCTGGAGAACTTCGGCATCCCGAGGGCCGAGGCGGAGGAGTACAGCGAGCAGTCGGAATTCCTCGCGCTGTTCCGGCAGTTGCTGTTCTCCCGGATCGTCCCCTGCGTCAAGGACATCGGCCTGTGGGGCAAGCGGCTGCAACAGGCGTACGTCGACATGGGCGTGTTCGAGATGGGCGACTCCAACCTGGACCTGTTGATGGCCCAGGACGAGGAGATCGCCGAGAAGCTGGACGCGGAGCGCTTCGCGGCGGAGGAGCAGGAGCGGGTGGCAGAGGTGGAGGGGGCGATCGAGGCGGGGGCGGCCGAGGTGTGACGGGGGCACATCGGGTCACCCACGTGCAGTAATGTGCGCTGGCGTGTCCATGCCTCCACCCTCGCAGGGCCCCTACGGACCCCAGAACCCTTACGGCGCGCAGCCCCCGCAGGGCCCCTACACCGCCGGTCCATACGGTCAGCCGCCCGCACCGCAGCCACCGTACGGCAGTGCCCCCTACCCTCAGCCCCAGCCGTACGGCTGGGGCGTACCCCCGATGGCCGCGCCCCCGCCGAAACGGCAGCTCGGGCTGGTCCTCGGCATGGTGGGCGGGGTCGTCGCGGTGGTCGTGGCGATCCTCGTGGGGCTGGCGATGGTCGGGGCGACGGCGACGGGTGGCGGCTTCCCGGAGGCCAAGTTCACTCTCGCCCTCCCCAAGACGCTGGTGAACGGCCGTTATGAGCTCACGCAGGACCACGTCCACTCGGAGGAGAAGAAGCTCGAAGACGAGGCGGACGGTGCCTGGGACGCCAAGGACGTGCGGGCCGTCGTCGGGCACTACGGCCCGGCCGGTGACCACGGCGGGGGCACGCTCGTGGTCGAGGGCATGTACGGCCGGTTCAGCCACCCGGCGCTGACCCGCAAGGAGATGATGAGCGGCGCCGCGGACGGCAAGGGCGCCGAGATGGCCGTACCGGCGAAGGACTTCCACCCCGAGGGCTCCGGCGGTGTCGTCATCACCTGCGAGGTCGTCACCCAGACCCAGCTCGGGGTGAAGGTGACGGTGCCGCTCTGCGGCTGGTTCGACGACAACACGGGTGCGTCCGTCGCTGAGGTCGCTACAGCCACGATGAGCCAGGATCCCTCCGACGTCGACCTGGAGAAGGCGGCGGCGACGACGCTGCAGATCCGCTCGGAGATGCGGAAGCCGATCGGCTGACGTGGGCGTCAACACGGTCTGACCGGAGGAGAGCTCAGGCGGGGCAGCCCAGGTCCTCCGGGATCGTCACCGCGACCGCCTCCTGGGCCCCCGGCGGGAACGACGTCCGCAGGGTGAAGGCGTACGGCGTGGGGCCGTTCGCCCGCAGGTGGAGCAGCCGCTGCTCGGCCTCGGCGACCGTCGGCCGGTGCCCCGCCGGGACCCACCACAGGACGACCATGGCCTCCTGCACCCGCTCGAAGAACTCCCGGCGGCGGGCCAGCATCTCGCGGTGGCGGCCCTGGTACATGTACGCGGTCAGGGCGCTGCTGTCGCGCCACACCGACATGTTGATGATCAGCCACTCGTCGCCGAGGACGGGCACGTCCGTCGCGTTGCCCGAGTCGCTCTCCAGCCGCCAGACGAAACCGTCGGCCGCGTCGGCGTCGGCGTTCACGGGGTCGAGGTTGTCGACGAAGTCCTTCAACTGCGGGGAATCCAGAGGGGCTTTGAGGCGTCCGATGTTGACCTGGGCGAGGTGGTACGCGGCATCGGGTGTCGTCATGGACCGAACGATAGGTCGGGAGGGCGGGGCGATCCCAGACCCCGTCTCAGCATGTGGACGATGCCCGTCCCCGCCGGCCGAGCTGATCCAGGAGCGGCACTCAACTGCTGCTCTCGGGTGAGGAGTTCAGTACCGCCCGCATGACCTCCCGGGCGATCGGGGCGGCCATCCCGCCCCCGGTGATGTCCCCGCGGTCCGCCGACGCGTCCTCCACCACCACGGCCACCGCGACCCTCGGCAGCACCTCGCGCTCGCTCTGCGCCCAGGACACGAACCAGGCGTACGGCGTGCCGGAGTTGCCGAGGCCGTGCTGGGCCGTGCCGGTCTTGCCGCCGACGATCGCGCCGGGGATCGCGGCGTTCGTGCCGGTGCCCTCCGTCACGACCTCCTCCATCAGCTGCTTCATGACGTCGGCGGTCTCCGGGCGCATCGCCTGGCGCACCGGGCGCGAGCCCGCCGTGGTCATCGTGGCGCCGTTGCCCGTGGTCGTCCGCTCCACCAGATACGGCGAGCGCACCTGCCCGGCGTTCGCCACGGCCGCCGCGACCATCGCCATCTGCAGCGGCGTGGCCCGCGTGTTGTACTGCCCGATCGACGACAGCGCGAGCTGCGCCCGGTCGACGGAGGTGTCGAAGGTGCTCGGCGCCACGGAGAAGGGGATCCGCAGCCCGTGGTCGTTGAAGCCGAAGGCCTTCGCCGCGGCCCCCATCCGCTTCACCCCCACATCCACCCCCAGCTTCGCGAACACCGTGTTGCAGGACCACGCGAAGGCCTCCCGCAGCGGCGCGTCCTCGCAGCCGTCGCCCTCGTTCATCAGCATGGTCGTGGTGCCCGGCAGCCGGTAGGGATCCGGCGACTCGGTCGGCCGGTCGATGTCCAGGACGACACCGGCGTCCAGCGCGGCCGCCGCGGTGACCACCTTGAACGTCGAACCCGGCGGATACGTCTGCCGCACCGCCCGGTTGAGCATCGGCTTGTCCGGATCCTCGTTCAGCCGCGTCCAGGACCGCTCCGTCGCCGCGGCGTTCCCCGACAGCACGGCCGGGTCGTACGACGGACTCGACACCAGCGCCAGCACCCGCCCCGTCGCCGGCTCGATCGCCGCCACCGCACCCCGGCGCCCGCCGAGCCCCTGGTACGCCGCCCGCTGCGCCGCCGGGTTGAGCGTCGTCACGACGTTGCCGCCCCGGCCCAGTGCCCGCGTGAGGTCGCCCACCAGGGGGAACGGCGAGAGCATCGGGTCGGTGCCGGACAGCACGGAGTCCCCGGTGTGCTCCAGCAGCGTGGTGCCGTAGACCTGCGAGGCGAAGCCGGTGACGGGCGCGTACAACGGGCCGTCCGTGTACGTCCGTTCGTAGCGGAGCTGCTCGCCGGAGTCCCGGGAGCCGGTGACGCTCCGCCCGCCGACCAGGATGTTGCCGCGCGGCCGCTCGTAACGGGCGATGGTGGCACGGCGGTTGGCGGGGTTGGCGTCGAAGGAGCCGGCGCTGAGGACCTGGATGCGCACGGCGTTGACGAGGAGCGCGACGAGCAGCAGCGCGCAGAAGAAGGCGGCGTGCCGGATGTGCTTCGCCATCAGGGCGCCACCTCCCCGTTGTACTGCCGCCGCGCCGCATGGCTCACCCGGATCAGCAGCGCCACGATCGCCCAGTTGGTCACCAGTGACGAGCCGCCCTGCGCGAGGAACGGCATCGCCATGCCGGTCAGCGGGATCAGCCCGGTCACCCCGCCCGCGATCACGAACACCTGGAGCGCCACGATCGAGGCGAGCCCGACCGCCAGCAGCCGGCCGAAGGGGTCGCGCAGGGCGAGGCCGGCCCGGTAACCGCGCTCCACGAGGAGGCCGTAGAGGAGGAAGAGCGCGGACAGGCCCACCAGGCCCAGTTCCTCCCCGGCCGTCGCGAGGATGAAGTCGGACTTCGTCGCGAAGCCGATGAGGATCGCATGGCCGAGGCCGAGGCCCGTGCCGAGGACTCCGCCCGCCGCGAAGGCGAACAGGGACTGGGCGACCTGGTTGGGACCCTGTCCCGCCTCGATCGTCGCGAAGGGGTGCAGCCAGTCCTGGACCCGGCTGTTGACATGCGGTTCCAGCCAGCCGACGGCCACCGCGCCCGCGGCGGCCAGCAGCAGGCCGACCGCGATCCAGCCGATGCGCCCGGTGGCGACGTACAGCAGGACCACGAACAGACCGAAGAACAGCAGCGAGGTGCCGAGATCGCGCTCCAGCACCAGCACACCCACGCTCACCAGCCAGACGGCGAGGATCGGCCCGAGCGCCCGGCCCTTGGGCAGCTGGACCTTCCTGAACCGCCAGACCTGACGTCCGGTGTACGCGAGCGCGCTGCGGTTGGCCGCCAGATACGCGGCGAAGAACACCGCGAGGAGCACCTTCGCGAACTCGCCCGGCTGGATGGAGAATCCCGCGATCCGCACCCAGATACGGGCGCCGTTCACGGCCGGGAAGAGGATCGGGAGCGCCAGCAGGAAGAGCGCGGCGACCACCCAGACGTACGCGTACCGCTGGAGCCACCGGTAGTCCCGCAGCATCAGCACCAGCGCGATGAACAGGGCCACGCCCAGCGTGGACCACACGAGTTGGGTGGGGGCGGCCTGGTCGTGGGGGGTCTCCAGGTCGAGCCGGTGGATGAACACCAGGCCGATGCCGTTGAGCAGCACGCCGATGGGCAGCAGCAGCGGGTCGGCGTACGGCGCCCGCATCCGCACCGCGCAGTGGGCGAGCAGCGCCAGCACGCCGAGCCCGGCGCCGTAACCGGCGGCGCCGGGCGGGACGGTGCCGTTCCTGGCCAGGCCCACGGCGCAGTAGCCGTACACGCAGAGCAGTACGGCGACGACGATGAGGGTGAGTTCGATGCCACGGCGCCGGGGCAGGCGGGTCACGGGAGGAACGGGGGTGTCCGAGGTGTCCGCCTGTGCCACGGTGGGTCCGGCGTTGGTCATGTCCGGAACCTACCCAAATAGTCGGTCTTGTGATCTCAGGGTGTCAGCACCAGCGCGGCTGTTCGTGGCTGGTGACGTCGATGAAGCGGGCCGAGCCCCACGCCCAGGTGCCGTCCGGGAGGAGGTACCAGATGTTGTCGCCGTCGACGCTCTGGCCCGGGGTCTTGCAGAAGATCGAGACCCGGTCGCCCCGGTGCGCCACTCGGATCACCTGGCTGCCGCGGTTCGGCGCACTGCGCAGAAACAGCGTCTCCGCGGTGACGACGCCCCGCGCGAGCCGGTCGTGATCGTGGTCGTGGTCGTGCTCGCCCCCCTGACCGAAGCCCGGGTCCCCGCCACCGTCACCCCACTCGTCGTCCGCGAGGGCGGGGGAGACGGCCACAGAACTGACGAGAGCGCAGGCGGCGGTGGCGGTGGCCAGGCGTATGAGGGTGGAGCGCAGGGACATGGGGGATACCTCCATGAACGGGGGCGAAGCTGACTATTCGCCACATACCGGCCACATTAGGAGGAGGGGGCGGGGGCCGCCCGTCGTGCTGGTCCATAGGAGCGGCTCGCAGGAGCGCCCTGAAGGGGGGCGGGACTGTATCGATGTGCGGCTGCGCCGCGTGGGCGCGACAAGCCCCCACGCGCCCGCACGCGACGAACGACCTGCGGCCCCGAGCTCTCGATCAGTCGGTTCGGCCAAGCGTCAGAATGGCAACCGCCCCACCATCCACCGCGTTCGCGAACTCCAGCCGCGCCCCCAGCACCTCGGCCTGCCCGACCGCAATGGTCAACCCGAGCCCGTGCCCCCTGGCACCCCCCTCGGTCCGGAACCGCTGCGGCCCATGCTCAAGGAGATAGTCCGGGTACCCGTCCCCGTGATCCCGCACGGTCACCACCGCCCCGTCCACTGTCAGAGACACCGGCGCCCGCCCGTGCTTGTGCGCGTTGGCGACCAGATTCCCCAGCACCCGCTCCAGCCGCCGCCGGTCCGTCTCCACGCGGGCGTCCCGCAGGACGACGACCTCCGTGTCGGTCCCCGACGCCCGCACCACCCGCGTCGCCAGCGCGCCCAGCTCCTCCGCGTCCAGCTCCAGCTGCTCCCGCCCGGTGTCCAGCCGGGAGATCTCCAGCAGGTCCTCGGTGAGCGTGCGCAGCGCGGCCACCCGGTCCCGCACCAGCTCCGTGGGCCGGCTCGGCGGCAGCAGCTCGGCCGCCGCGTGCAGCCCGGTCAGCGGGGTGCGCAGCTCGTGCGCCACGTCCGCGGTGAAGCGCTGCTCGCTCAGCAGCTTGCCCTGCAGCGAGGCCGCCATCGAGTCCAGTGCGGCGGCGACGGCGGCCACCTCGTCCTGCGGGTGCGTCGGATCCTTCGTACGGGGGTCGTCGACGCGTGCGTCCAGGTCGCCGGCGCTGATCCGCCGGGCCACCTGCGCCGTGGCGTGCAGCCGCCGTGTCACCCGGGTCACCGCGAACGCGCCCACCAGCAGCGTCACCGTGATGGCCAGGCCCGAGGACCACAGGATCGACTGGTCGAGCGCGGCGATCGTACGGGACTGCTGCGCGTAGTCGACCTCGACGGCGAGCGCCCTGTTCCGGTCCGCGGGGCCCGCCGCCCACATCGTGGGATGCCCGTGCTGCTCGGAGACCATCGTGCCGCGGTCCCCGTCCGCCGCCAGCTCCCGCAGCGCCCTCGGCAGCCCCGGGGGATCGACGCCCGCCCCGGGCAGCAGCGAGTCCCCGGCCTGGTACGCCTTCGTGGCGTCCGTCAGGCGCGACAGCGCGAGGTCGCGGGCCTGGCCGACGGTCTGGTTCGTCACCGACACGTGCACGAGCACGCCGAGCAGCGCGGCGAGCGCACAGCACATCACGGCGATGAAGACGGCGGCCTTCAGGGCGAGCGTGCCCGCCCACTGGGGGAGCGAGAGCCTCGTCATGAGGTCGCCGAGGGGGAGGAGGGGGACGGGGAGGCGGAGCGGGGTCCGGAGGGGCGCGTGGGGCGCTCGCGCTTGCCGATGTGCAGCATCTCGTCGTGGGTCAGCAGCATCACGCGCTGGTTCGGGTCCCAGGTCCACTGGAAGCGGTACTCGTAGTCGGCGAGGTCGGACGGCGCGTGGATGATGACGGAACGCCCGGCCAGCTCGACCCCGCTCACCGCGTCGTTGTTCGACATGACCTGGACCACCCGGCCCGCCTCCACGGTGTAGACGCGCACCGCCGTCTGGTTGCCGGGCAGCAGCCGGAAGCCCAGCGTCAGGTCGGGGCGCCCGTCACCGGTGATGTCCCGGTAGTACGCCTTGAGCAGCGGACACTTCGGGTTCGCCGGCTGCTTGCCGCAGTACGCCATACGGCGGGCCGTCTCGCGGTAAGGCGCCTTGGAGCCGGAGTAGTCGTCCGGGTGCTGGGCCATCTCGGCCCTGACGACGGCCACCGGGTCCACCGTGCGGATGTCGTCGCCCGGAGCCGTGATGCCCTTCATGGCCTCGGCCTCGCCGTTGTCGTAGTCCCAGGCGGGACTGGCCGCCGGGCTCAGGCTCGGCCACAGCTTGTCCGGACTCGTCGCGGTCGGGGTCGACCCGGCGCCCTGCAGCCCGCCCGCGTCACCGCAGCCCGCCGCCAGCAGGGCGAGGAGGGCTGTGGCGAGGGCTGCGCATGCGGCGCGAGTGCGGAGCACTGTACTCCTGTGGCTGAGAACGATCGGTGACCCGGTACACCCTATTCGTCCGGCGAAACGATTACCTCGCTACTCGGCTCCCCGGCGATACGGCTGCTCGGCGACCTGATCGCCCGGCTACTCGGCGAGTTCCTCAAGGAGCCGTGCCGTGGACAGCCCCGCCCGCAGATAGTCCACGAACAGTTCGTTGTGCAGCGCCCAGGGCGAGCGGCGGGACCGTATCAGCCGTATCGCCTCCTCGGTGGTGTGCCCCCGGCGGACCAGGGTGTGCGCGACGACCAGCCCCGAGCGGTTGTACCCGTGATAACAGCGGACGAGGACCTTGCGGCCCTCGTCCAGTGCCTCGCCCGCGGCCTGCGCCAGGCGCATCACGCCCGCGAGCTGGGTGCCGTCCAGCGGCCCGTCCGGTATCGCCCACACGTGGTGCTCCACACCGGGGTCGGGCCCGTGCCCGGGCAGTCTCAGCAGGGTCTGTACGAGATCGAACTCGCCCCGCACGACGGCGAACTCCAGTTGCCCGGTGCGACCCCTGAACTCGTGCCCGCCCATCCACAGTCCGGGCACGATCTCGTTCCACGGACTGTCCGGAGCCGGTACGTCGGGCTGCTTCCTGCGGGTACGCAATCACGCCTCCCCAAGCGCCGCTTCCGTGGAACCCAACTCCTCTTCAAAGGTAGCCGGGTTCTTGCCCGGGGAGCACCCCGCCTGTTCCCATGGTCAAGGGGTGATGGCGCATGACCGGACTACGCGTCGTACCGTCCTGGCGGCACGGTCAGGAGCGGCTCTACGTATGCCTCACGGACGGGCGGAACGTCGCCTGGTACGACAGGGAGGCCGCCAGGGTCAACCTGCTCAGCGAGGACGAGCGGGAGGGCGTGCTGCAGGCCCTGGGCCCCTTCCTCACGGGCCCGGTGACCGTCGGCCCGCCGCCCGTCCCGACCCCGGCCGAGCTGGCCCGGCTCTCCCTCCACCCGGACGACGACCTGGCGCCCAACCGCCCCGGCGAGGCGCTGCTGGTCGCCCTGGACCGGGAACCGGGCCCGCCGCACCGGCTGCGTCCGGACCCGCGCCGCCGGGCGCTGGCGGCGGAACAGTCGGTCGGCGAGGCCCTGGACCGCCTCGACGGCGCGGGCTGGCACGCCCTGCACTCGGTCCCGCTGCCCGGCGGCGACCGCATCCACCACCTGGCGATCGGCCCGGGCGGACTGTTCGCCGTCCATACGGTGTACGCCCGTAAGCAGAAGGTGACGGTGGCCGACCCCATGGTCACCCTGGGCCGCCGCGAGCCCCACCCGCTGCTGCGCCGCGTCCGCGCGGACGCCGACCGGGCGTCGTACGCGCTGACCGCCGAGGTTCACCCGGTCCTGGCCCTCGTGGAGCCCGCGGACGTCACGGTCCCGGCCCCGCTCCGCGAGGTCCGCGTCCTGAAGGACACGGACATCGAGGGCCTGGCCCGCCTCGGCGGCGTCCTCAAGCCGGCGGACGTGGAGGCGTTGCACGCGATGGCGCGGGACAGGGGGACGTGGACGAGGGTGTGAGGGCTGCTTTAGTCAGCCCGTCCGGCGTTTGAGGACGAGGCCGTTCAGGCCGAAGGGGGTCTGGGGGCGCAGCCCCAGGGACGGTCACCCCCGAGGCCGGAGGCCTCACGGCAGCGGCGCCGCACCGGCGGGATCGAGCAGCGGGGCGAGCAGATCGCCGTAGTCCTGCAGGCGGGGAGCGAGATCCGGCGCCTGGAAGGTGAGCTGCGCAGCAGACCCGCACTCCTCGACCTCGCGCCAGGTGACCGGCGCGGAGACGGTGGGCTCGGGCCGGGCGCGCAGGGTGTAGGGCGTGGCGGTGGTCTTCCGGGCGGCGTTCTGGCTCCAGTCGACGAAGACCTTGCCGGGCCTGAGGCTCCGGGTCATCCGGTGCAGGGCGAGCCGGGGCATGGCCCGCTCGGCCTCGACGGCGAGCTGCTTGGCGTACTCGCTCACCTGCTCGGACGGAGTGGGCCGTACCGCGGCGAGCAAGTGCAGCCCCTTGGACCCGGAGGTCTTGGCGAAGGCGTCGATGCCGTCGGCCGCGAGCCGTTCCCGCAGCCAGAGGGCGACCTGACAGCAGTCGACGACGGACGCGGGCGCCCCCGGATCGAGATCGAAGACGATCCGGTCGGCGACACCGGCGTCCTGGACGACCCACTGAGGCGTATGGAACTCGGTGACGAGGTTCGCGGCCCACATCAGACTCGCCAGATCCTGTACGAGCACCATCCGCGCCGGCCCCTCCATCCGCGGCACCTCGGCGGTGGTGACCCAGTCGGGTGTACCCGGGGGCACGTTCTTGGCGAAGAACACCTGCCCGTCCGGCCCGTCGGGATACCGCAGGAAGGAGACGGGCCGGTCGCGGAGATGGGGGAGCAGGTGGTCGGCGGTGGTGGCGTAGTAGTGCAGCACCTCGCCCTTGGTGAACCCGGTCGCGGGATACAGCACCTTTTCGAGGTTGCTGAGCGCGAGCCGTCGCCCCTCCACCTCTGTGATCGGCGTCATACGATGAGAATCTCACGCAGACTGCAATGAAACCTTTTGAACTGCGTAAATCGTTCAAAACAGACCGAAAGGGTGCTGCACGTGCGATCCATATGGAACGGCGCCATCTCGTTCGGCCTGGTCAGCATCCCGATCAAGCTGGTGAACGCCACCGAGAGCCACTCGATCTCTTTCCGCCAGATCCATGTGGAGGACGGCGGCCGCATCCGCTACCGCAAGGTCTGCGAACTGGAGGACAAGGAAGTGAGCGGCGCGGAGATCGGCAAGGGCTACGAGGACGCGGACGGCACGATCATCCCGATCACGGACGAGGACCTGGCCCACCTGCCGCTCCCCACGGCGAAGACGATCGAGATCGTGGCCTTCGTTCCGGCGGACAGCATCGACCCCCTCCAGATGGACGCGGCGTACTACCTCGCCGCGGGCGGCGCCCCGGCCGCCAAGCCGTACACCCTCCTGCGCGAGGCCCTCAAACGCAGCAACAAGGTGGCGATCGCCAAGTTCGCCCTGCGCGGCAGGGAACGGCTGGGCATGCTGCGGGTGGTGGAGGACGCCATCGCCATGCACGGCCTCCTGTGGCCGGACGAGGTCCGCGCCCCCGAGGGCGTGGCCCCCGACGCAAAGGTCAACATCAACGACAAGGAACTCGACCTGGCGGACGCCCTGATGGACACCCTGGGCGGGATCGAGCTCGACGAACTCCACGACGAATACCGCGAGGCACTCGAGGAGGTCGTGGCGGCGAAGGCGGCCGGCGAGGCACCACCGGAGGCCCCGGAACCGGCAAAGGGCGGCAAGGTCCTGGACCTCATGGCAGCACTGGAAAAGAGCGTGAAGGCCGCGAAGGAGTCGCGCGGCGAGGAGGCGGAGGTCAGGGATCTCCCGGCCCGCAAGTCGGCCCGAACGGCCCCGAAACAGGCGGGCGGAAAGAAGTCGACGTCCACGGCGAAGAAGACGACGGCGAAGAAGACGACGGCGTCGGCCTCGGCAAAGAAGTCGACGGCGAAATCGACGCAGGGCGCGAAGAAGACGGCGGCGAAAACAACCACCGCAAAAAAGACCCCCGCCAAGAAGACGACATCCCGCAAACGCACGGCCTGACACCGCCGACGGGGCCAACAGCACGGTGACGAGCCCGGGTGCGGCGAAAGCGCAACAACCTGACTTGAACCCCTTCGGTCAAGGTAATGCGGAAATCACGAAATTCCCAGATCTTTATACATGCCCGCGAACGACAGTTTGGGCGCCGCAACTAGTTGTGGTAATTCCCGTTCCCGAAAGGCCCAGGCCGTTGCAATCCCTTTTTCAAATGCAGGCTTGCAGTCGCTCAGGTCAATTTTGGGGACACCCCAGTCGTCGGCTAGGCGCCGATGGCGCGAAAAGTAGGATTTCGCAGTTTCACCGAGGTCGAGAAGGTGGCCGAGCGTCTCCGCAGCCCGCACGCCCGTAGCAAGTCCTTCCACAGGCTCTC
Source organism: Streptomyces sp. NPDC001492 (assembly GCF_053597275.1). NCBI lineage: Bacteria > Bacillati > Actinomycetota > Actinomycetes > Kitasatosporales > Streptomycetaceae > Streptomyces > Streptomyces sp. NPDC001492. The sequence continues at coordinate 60,432 of NZ_JBSFHW010000021.1, forward strand.
TCTGATGCATTGTTACCATCGCCGAACCCACGGCAGCGAGAGCAATTTCAATGTGACGAGACCCTGGAGACTTATTTCCCTCCAGGTCCGCCAGTGAGATTGACGACAGCCAAACGCTCATGCCTCGATTGCCCAGTGTGCCCTCGGCGCTCGCCCATTCGAGATAGAAAACTCTTTCTTTATTTGAAAGAGTTCGGTCTCGCATTGAAGCAAGTCTTTTAGAGGTCTTTTCCGAGATGAAGGCCGCCTCATCAGCCTGATCCGCTTTACGAAGGACGTGTGTAAGGTTGTGAATATAACCCAGGTCGTTCTGTTCCTCGTCCACCGCTACCCTGGCAGTGGCTAGGGCGATATCCGGACGTGACTTCTCAAAGGAGCGACATAGATTAGGATACTTTTCGTAGTCGCGAATAAAATGGTGACGCCCGGCTCGTATCGCAGCCCGGACCAGCTTGGCGTATGTTTCTGCGAGATTTACGTTGACTTGTTCCGCGACGGTGAGGCAGGCTTCAGCAATGAGCCTATGACGGGTCAGTACACCGCCTCCGGCCATGGTGACGGCGGCCTCATCCCGAAGTGGAATTACGATCTCGCTTGTGACGTGAGAAGTCGATACGCCGAGCGTTTCTGCGAGAATGCTTGGCGCGAGATACAAACGCGCCGAATGTGCAGCCGCGATGTAAAGGAAGGCGCTGGACAGTGTATGTCCTGAGGAAGTTCTCCGCGAGGCAAGAGATCTCATCAAATCTCTTACGCGATCTGTAAAGTAATCGCCATGGCGCACACGAATCATTCCACCAAGTAGGGCACCGTCCTCTTCAGCCGCCTCTTCACGAATTGCCCTCAGGAGTTCCGCTGCCCGCTGGGCGTTATTATCCCAATCAGTCAAGCGGCCAAGTCCCTTTTCGCCATGTTGACTCCATGCGGCTACTACTAGCTCTGCATCAGCTTCGTCCAACCCCCTGAGGTAGATCTTCTTATATCCAATATTCATCGCCCATGGATATGCATCACCTTGGGCATCGCCCCAATCGACACGATCCGCCGCACCTGCAACCGCATGGCCGAGGCCGGACAGCTCACCAAGGACCCCGGCGGCCGGTACTACCCAGACACCGAGACCCGGACGCAGGGCGCCGAAGAGGTGTCCGCGCTGTCCGGGTAGCCCATCTGACCAGCATGAATACCCCGAACAGTCGGAATTGGAGCTGTCCGGCCTGTCCGGTGCGGACGAAGCCGAAGGGATGGCGGAATGAGCGCCCGTACGCGGGACGAGAAGATGACCGTCAAGGAGGCCATCGCTGATCTGAAGGTCGCTCCATCGACCTTCTACCGGTGGCGCCAGCTCGGGAAGGGACCCCGTTCGATCAAGCTCCCCAACGGCGACGTACGCATTAGGCGGTCGGAGTAAGAGCGTTGGCTCGCGGAGCGGGAGGACGCTGCGTGAGCATTGAGAACAACACCCCTGCCGGGCGCCCTCGCGGGTCTGCCCGGCCGGGCTACTCCTTCGACGTCAAGCTGTGGAAGGTGTCCAAGACCGGCCGCAAGTCCCGTCCGTGGCGCCTTCGTTGGGTGGTCGCAGGCAAGGTGCACGGCGACACCTTCACCACGTCCGCGCTCGCGGAAAGCCGACGGTCCGAGCTGTGGCAGGCCATGAACCGCGGGGCGAAGCGTTCGAGATCGAATCCGGGCTGCCTGAGTCCGAGGTACGCGCGGCGGCCGAAGCCGCCGAAGCGAAAGCCGTAGAGCCGCCGTTGCGATGGTTCGAGTTCTGCCGGAAGTACATGGCCGGGCGGTGGCGCACAGCTGCGGCCAAGACCCGGGAAGGGACGGCTGACGGGCTCGCCGCGGTGACCCTCGCCATGGTGAGGCGCGGGGACGGGGCTCCCGACGATGAGACTCTTCGGCTGGCCTTCCGGTGGGGGATCGTGCCCGCGAACGCGGGCGAGGACCCGCCGGCCGAACTCAAGGCGGCGTACGAGTGGGGCACGACGACTGACCGGCCGTTGGGTGACCTCGCCGATGCCGGTTTTCGAGGATGTGCTGTACCGCGTCAGCTACAAGCTGGACGGCACCCCAGCGGCGGGCGAAACGTACAAGCGGCGCCGCCGCGCCCTGAACACCGCTCTCGAACACGCTGTGGCAGTGGGGGAACTCCCGGAGAACCCGCTTCCGCGGACCCGCCGGAAGCACTCTGGTTCCAACAACGTGGTTGACCCGCGCGTCCTGGTGAACGCAGTACAGGCCCGGCAGCTGCTCACAGCCGTCTCCTACGTCGGGTCGTGGGATCGGTGCCGAGGGCGACGCCTGGTCGCCTTCTACGCGGTCCTCTACTACGCGGGGCTTCGGCCGGCTGAGGCTGTCGGGCTACGGCTGTCAGACTGCCACCTGCCGGAGAGGGGCTGGGGCACGCTGACGCTGCGGGAGACTCGTCCCGTCTCAGGCAAGCAGTGGACCGACTCCGGCGAGCGCCACGACCGGCGGGCCTGAAGGCGCGCGTGGCGTCCACCGACCGGCCTGTCCCCATCCCGCCGGTCCTGGTCGCTATCCTCCGCACTCATCTGAAGGAGTTCGGGACCGTCAAAGAAGGGCGCATGTTCGGGAACGACCGCGGGGGAGTGGTCGGCTCCTCCACCTATTGGCGTGTGTGGGAAGAAGCGCGGGAGTATGCGCTCCCGCCGGAGCGCATCGACTCGCCGTTGGCAGGTCGCCCCTACGACCTGCGTCACGCATGTATCACGCGGTGGCTGAACGCTGGGGTGGCCATCGCTGAAGTGGCCCGGCGAGTCGGTAACTCGCCGGAAGTGATCCACCGCCGCTACCACGGCTGTATCGACGGCCACGAGGAAGCCGCCAATGCTCGCATTTCTCTGGCGTTGAAAGAGGATGGCGACGAGTAGCGGAGGTTTCGCGGCCTGATCGCAGAGTCCGGGTGAGGGCTCGCCGTGCGATTGAAGCCCTCACCCGGATGGTATCCGCTACCTCATGAGAACAGGCAGCACTTCACTTACCGGAGGCCCATTATTGCAGCTGTCGCAGCGGCTACTACGGCGATCATCAGGCAAAACCTTGCAGTAAATGCCCAACTCTGCAGCGCCTCAGATACTATTTTCCTCAGCTCCCGATACATTGTCATGCCCCCTTTCAAGTAGGAGCCGAGATATTGCGGGACGCCATGATGGCGTGTGTGATTCTCTCACGGCAATGGTCAACCACGGTAGAGAGCAAAAGGGCGGGTTGCCGCAAATGCCCTTTTAGTGGGGATCTGCGGCAACCCGCTCCTCTGTAACCTGCGGTAGCCGCCGCAGGCTAGAGCTGCCCAGCGACATCAGGCAGCGGATACCTGAGGCTCAGTATGCAACAGCCAGCTTCGGTCCGACAAGAGCAAACCGACACATGTCACAACGCTACCCACCGTCTGAACTGTAGAGCCGAGGAAAGTTCTGTATGGCAATAGCTGATTGACACATGTCGGAGTGACACCCGGCGGTTCCGATGCGCGGGGCGGGAGGAATACAACCGACCGCCGTGTGGTTTGATCCTGTCGAGGGAAGGTAGACCTGCGCCGGTGCAATCGCGCCAGCCCATGTCGCGACATCGTGAGCGTCGGCATGGAAAAGTTGAAGGTCGGAAAGCGAGCGTGACTAAGTGTTTGACAACGAGCTAGTTTGGCGGAAGAGCAGCTTCTGTGGGAATGAGAGCGAGTGTGTAGAGGTTCTCCAACAAGGAGAGTCGGTTATGGTGCGCGATTCCAAAATTCTTCGCGGATCGCTGCTAAACTTGCACGGCAAAACTTGGCGTGACTTCGTTGAGTTCGTCGCTAATGGTGATAAATGACGACTGGCTTGTGCACGCACGTAGATCAATCATCTCATCTTTCTTTGGTGGAGAGATGGAGAATCAATGACAATGAAGACTCTTCGTCCAAAGATTTTTCCAGGATGCCTTCGAAGCACTCTTGGTACCGGGCGAGTAGTTCAAGGTCCTCGCCACCTGTCATGCTTCCAGTGGCGTGCTCCAGGTACAGCAGATCGCCGTCATCTGGAAAACCTAGAAGAACAAAACTGCCCAAGGAACTGTAGTGCGCACCTGCGTTAAATGGGTATACACGTATTGTCACGTTCGGCAGGGCGCCCTTTTCTGCGAGCTCCAGCATTTGATGCCTCATTATCGATGCCCCACCGATTTGGCGACGTAACGCAGCCTCGTCGATTATAAAAGTCTTCTCGATGCAAGAGTCGGAATTGAATAGCCTTTCTTGCCGGGCTATGCGTAAATCGACTGCTCGCGTCGCCCAAATTTCGTTGACTCGGGGCCGCAGGAGTGCCATTGAATAGTCCTGCGTTTGAAGGTGGCCGGGTATAACAATGGGGTGATATGTGTGAATCGATGTTGCTGCACCTTCATATCCGAGATAGGTTCCGAATTGAGGGGCAATGACGTCGGAGTAAGTAGACCACCAGCTATTACCTTTACTCCCCCGTGCTGCCTGCTCCAGCGCCGTGATCAAATGCGTGTCCTGCACTTGATAGAGCTGCAGGAGAGCCCTAAGGTCTGTCACTGATACGCTTACGGTCCCTGTTTCAATGCGGATGATCTTTGACAAAGACCAATCCAGTCTTTCAGCTGCCTCGCGTTGGGTCAGTGCGACAATTTCACGCGCCCTCCTGAGCTCTAGGCGCAGCTTTCGACGGTGCAGGCTCGGGTCGCCCTGATCGCCTTGAGGGGCCATCTTAAGCCTTTCTGTGGATTATTGGACCGCTTTCGTGTAGCTCAATTCGTTTTGCGCAGGTCGCTGATCCATCAAAGAGCGTTCGGGTGCACATGTCTGGTGGTCGGTCAGTAAGATTTTCGTGGCCGCCTTGGCGTCTTGGTCTCCGCGTGATCGAAACTGATCAGGCACTGTCGTGCAATGGTCGACGTCGCAGGCCGCTACGCAAAAAAATTGGCTTGGCCGGTCGGCGAGCAGTCGGTATGCGTGCCTCCTGTCCCTGGTCTACTGGGATGTCATCGGCCGACGGTCCAACTCGCCCATTCTTCCTGCGCCGTGCCCTCTCGCGGAAGGGGACGGGACATTTGTCGCGTCTGGCGCTGCCGCCGACTGCGACCGCGGCCTCCAGTGCCGAGCGGACCAGGCCGCGATCGGCGGTCTGGTCCTGGCCGTCAGGGCGTGTCGGAGGTGTGTCGCGAATGTTGAGAGACAACGAGAGAGAGCGGGAGTCAGTGAGACTGACTCCCGCTCTCTCTTGTCGGCATCCACCCAGGTCAGCGGCTGTTCACGCTGGCTGCTTGGCGAGTGCCCCCGGCAGGATTCGAACCTGCGCACACGGCTCCGGAGGGCATGCCTAGGGCACCCGAGAAACAGGCTCTGACCTGCGCGTTCTCCCTGGCGGGCTCCGTGAAGGGCTCATCTCTATCGCATACCGTGCGCGGAGCGACTTCGGCACGGTGCACGGCACAGGTGCGAGCTGGCAGATTCAGGCTCTGTGTCCGTCGGTGGCTTGGGTTGCCGCGGGAGGTGGTGCCTCTGGTCCCGCAGCCGCCCTGAGCGCAAGTGACTGGTGCGCCCTCCACCGTGGCCAACCATCCCAACATGGGCGCGTGCGCCTACCGAGCAACCGATACTGGAGCACGCACGCCATCGGGGAGGGATCATGGAGACGTTCGATCTGAGCAGGCTGACAGATTTTGACTTTGAGGCTGTCTGTAAGGACATCTTCGAAGAGGAACTTGGCGTGCCGCTCGAACTGTTTTCCGCAGGGGCAGACGCCGGTGTAGATCTGCGTCGATTTCAGATGGGCCGAGGGTCGCTCATCGTGCAATGCAAGCACTGGCATAGGTCAGGGCGAGCAAAGCTAATTGAGCACATCGAAAATACAGAAGCGCCAAAAGTGGCAAAGCTCCAGCCCAGTCGGTACATCCTCGCCACATCAGTGCCACTGACCAAGAGTGCTAAGGATAGACTTTTCGAAGCGCTGAAGCCCTACGTGCAGACGCCAGGAGACATTTACGGGAAAGACGAAATAGATGCCCTACTGAGAAAGCATGATCACCTCGTTCGGAGGCATCTACGCCTTTGGCTTACAAGTGCTTCGGTTCTAAGCTCCCTTCTGGCAAAAAGCGTGGTAACGCGCTCCCAAGAGTTGGCCCGGGAGTTTGACGCTACCCTTCGCACGTACGCAGAGAATCCCAGCTATGCGAGAGCCCTAAGCATCCTGGAAGCTGGCCATGTCTGCGTAATCGCGGGACTTCCAGGAATCGGCAAGACGACACTCTGTCATGTGCTTTGTGCGCACTATATGAGTGCAGGATATGAACTGGTAGAGATCTCTGAGGATGTTGAAGAAGCAAACCAGCTTTGGGATGATGAAGTAAGTCAGGTCTTCTATTATGATGACTTCCTCGGGCAGACGACGCTTGACGAGAAGCTTGGGAAAAATGAGGACAGTCGACTCCTCGCGCTAATGAAGCGGGTCGCGAGCAGCCCTAATAAACGGTTTGTGCTGACGACGCGAGAATACATTTTGGCACAGGCGAGGCAGCGTTATGAGCGGCTGGACAGGCACTCATTCGATATCCAGACCTGTGTGATCGACCTGACTGACTACACGGTTCAAGCGAGAGCTTCCATTCTTTACAACCATGTCTATGACGCGCCTCTGCCTCGGGAAGTAAAGGCGATCTTTGCGAACCCGGACGTCTACCGTCCAATCATCGATCACCCAAACTTCAATCCCCGAATCATCGCGGCTACGCTTGCGTCCGGCCAGCCTGAATTGATTGCGAATGAGATTGTTTCAAACCTCGATGATCCGCATCGGGTCTGGGATCACATCGTTAAGAACCAGCTGAGCGAAACGGATGTCAAGCTCCTCAAGGTACTTCTCTCGTTCATGTCGGACGTGCATCTAGAAGCACTGCAAAGGCTGTGGCTAGAGTATGGGGAGTCCTTGCGGGATCTTCGTAAGGCACTTGGTGTACTTGACGGAACCATGCTGAGGAGTTCCGAGCTGCGTGGGCGCATTTATGTCGGATTCCATAACCCGTCAGTTCGCGACTACCTTGTCAACTACGTCCAAAAAGACATCAGTGAAGTGCTCTCCATGATAAGCCTTGTCCGGAAATTCGAGCAGCTAGAGGCGCTTTGGCTCGTATTTCCCGCATCTGGCGGGGGGCCTATGTCCTTCATTTATAGAGAATGCATCAAAGAACTTGAGGGTGCAGCAGTCGCTGCGTTCGATGCTGAGCCTATGCGTCTGTGGGGATCTATAACAAGGAATGCCGTTCGCCGAGCATGGTTGTTCCTGGAAATGGGTTTGGACCTTCAATCGGACACCCTGCGTCGGATGGCGCTTGAATCTGCGGGAGATGAGGACACCGTACCCAATGCAGAGGACTCCGGGGATGTAATTGCGCTGCTGCAGGTATTGAAGCGTGACGAAAGTGAGGAGGCGCAGACAGTTTTCACGGTATGCGTCTCTTGGGCTGTTGAATGGGCCTTGGGGGATCTCAGTGACTGGAACCTGATCCAGTCGGCAGAAGAAGTATTGCGCGAGCTTGCGGAAGTTGCCCCCGGCCTTGAAACCGAGCAAGCCTTGAATAGGCTTGAGGATGAGCGTGATTCCTACGCCGAAGACGCCTTCGAAGACTGGGCTTCGGATTATCGCGACCCGGTGACCCCGGCGTCTGAAATGAAAGACATAGTCGAACACTATCGCGATCGTGATGACTCCCCGTACTTCGACGGCCGGGATGCAACAGTAGAGCGCCTAGATGAATACGATGCGGCGCACCAAGGGCCTTCTCTGTATAGTCGCGGTTCGCAAAATGGTTGGAGTCGGAAGTCGTACAACGAAGTACAGGAAATGATGCAGACGCTTAGGGCGCAAGCTGACTAACCAACACATTGACCGGTAAGGAAGGGTTCCATGAGAGGCTATGAGCAGGTCGAGACATATCGGTGAGGAGGACGCGTGCCGCAGGCGAGTCCGCGAGGTACGTACTTGCAGGTGTCTGAGTCTCTACGTCAGCGGATCGGGTCGGGGGATGTTGGGGAGGCCTTGCCGTCGGAGGCGGCCTTGATGCGCTCACACGGCGTGTCCCGCAACACCATCCGCCGCGCGCTCAAGGTGCTGGAAGCCGATGGTGTAGTTGAGGCCGTACCCGGTATCGGATGGCGAGTCGTCCGAGGTGACGATCGGCGATCTCTCGCAGAGCGGATGAATGATCTGTTCTCGGAGGACTCGCTTTCAGTGGGCGACACGTACCCGTCTGAGGCGAAACTCTGCGTACGGTTCGGTGCCTCCCGTACCGCTGTGCGTCGTGTCCTTGCCCAGATGGAGGGCAATGGCCTAATCGTCACCGTTCACGGTAAGGGGCGGACCGTACGTGCTCTCCCAACCCCCACCGGCCGGCCGTAGTCTTGGCCGTCATGGGACTGACTGAGTGGGCGTACTCACTCTCCGAATCGCTGCTGTCCGATCCGCTCCCGCGCCGGTGGGCGCACTCGTTGGGGGTCGCCAAGCGCGCTCGCTCCTTGGGCCCGATCATGGGCGACGATGCCGAGTTGCTGGAAGCCGCCGCAGTGCTGCATGACATCGGGTACTCGCCGGCCATCGCCACGACCGGCTTTCACCCGTTGGACGGTGCACGTTTCCTTCGAGACCAGGAAAGGGCGGACGAGCGGGTCGTTCGTCTCGTGGCTCACCACTCTTGCGCCCTGCTAGAAGCCGAGGAGCGCGGACTGAGGCATGAGCTTGAGGGGGAATTCGAGCTAGAGCGTCCGGACCTGGTCGACGCCCTGCTGTTCTGTGACATGACGACGACGCCTGACGGGACTGAGACCACGCCAGCCGAGCGGCTGGACGAGATCGTCAAGCGGTACGGTCCGGACACGATCGTCGGGCGGTTCATTCAACGCGCGGCTCCCGAGATCCATGCAGCGTCGGAACGTGTTGAGGGACGGTTGGCGCAGGTCCCTGCCGACGGTTAGCCGATGTAGGGCTCTCGCCGAGAGTCGTCGAGACCATGCCGGATGCGCAGCATCATCGATGGGTGGATGTCGAGTCCGTCGAGGTCCGCTGGGTCAACCCAGCGGACCTCTTTTGACTCGCTGCTCGTGCGCAGGAAACCGCCAATGGGGTGGGCTCGGAAGCAGATGGAGAACTGTTGCCGGACCTCTCCGTCGTCGTACGCCAGCACGTGTTCAGGGTCGGTGTAGAGGCCCACAATGCTGTCTACCTCAACGTCAACGCCGGTCTCTTCCGCTACCTCACGGACGACGGTGTCACCTACGCGCTCGCCGATGTCGTGGCCACCGCCGGGCAGTGCCCACAGGTCGTTGTCTGTCTTGTGGATGAGCAGCAACCGCCCCGCGTCGTCTCGGACGACCGCGGTGACCGAGGGCACAACCGAGTTGGCCTGAGGGGCGTTTGGGTCGCGGAAGTAGTCGATGCGGCTCATCAGGCAGTGCCTTCCCAATCGGCAGGTGAAGAGATCGGACGGGCCGATTCCCAGACCTTCTCAACGCTCTCAGCGTAGGCGTCAAATAGTTCACCGCCCGGCACCCGTCGCAGGTGCAGCACGGGTGCCATGTAGGCGCCGACGCCGTAGAGGTGCCCGTTCGCCAGCATCTCGTCATCGGCTCGGTAGATGGAGTTGTACAGGGTCGTACCGTGCAACCGAAACTCCACACCCGGAAGGCCGAAGAGCGGGCCGTAGTTGATGAGGGCGTTCCGGATCTTGCCCGCCATCGCGGCACCGATCCCTTCATCCTCGCCGCGTACCGCCACGGCAGGTGACGTGGGCTCTCCCAGGATGAACCGGATGGGCACTCCGTCGGCTGATTTCTCTTTCACGATGCGGTGGAATGACGCGTCTTCCGTGAGCCAGAACCCGGAGTACACCAACAGGTCAAACTGACGGGTCGCCTTGGAGTAGAGGTTGGTCCAGAGGGTCTGCATCACGACGGACCGGTGTGGATAGAGCCTGACCAACTCTGCGTTGCCGGCGGCCGCGACCTCAGCTGACGTGCGCTCGTCCGGCCACAGGTACGACACCTCACACCTCAACAGCGATGCTGTTGCGAACTGGAAGCGGCGGTATGGCTTGCGCTCAGGTTCGTTGATCCATCGCTCGACCGTCTTGGCCGCGACCCCGAGTCGTTCGGCAACCTCATCGAGCGTCAGGCCCAAGTCCACTATCGCGCCACGCAGTCGCTCGTTCGCCATGCCAACCTCCGAGTTCCTGGGACGACTTGGTTCGACTTCACGGTAGCTAAGGACGACCTGAGTCGCGCAACCGCGAAGTCGAACGTCGTCGCTGCCGACGCCAGTCTGTAGGTACATCGAGCGCGAGGGGATCGAAGACCTCCAACGGCCGAAGGGCTTGACGGGGCGTATCTCTCTCTGCAAGATGAGGAACAGGTAATACATGTTCCTCTCGCTCGGATCGCGTCAGCGGACCGAGCGGGTGCATGACCAGGAGCCCCGCGTTGGACGGGGGGAGGCGACCCGGCGCCTTGGCATTAACCGGAGGGCTTAGACCGAAAGGTCATGTCTCCATACGCCTACTTCGAGGCCGGACAGCTCTACCTGACACGGGAGCGCGGTCGCGATGAAGGAGACACAACGCACCACCTCATCTCACCGCCGCGCTCTCGCACGGCGGCCGGTTGCCTCCGCTGCTCGTCTCGTACGAGCAGCGCTGAGGGGAGCCGGGATCGTCTCGGACATCTGACCCCACCGCTCCGCCCTCTGAGGCGGTCGCCTCTCGCCAAGGACCGCGACCGCCCCGGCTTCACGTCCCTCGACAACAGGAGAAGATCTGTGAATCAGCGCGACCTCGACAACATCGCCCACCGCATCGGGTCGGCCGCGATGGACTTCGCCACCGGCCACCGGCCGACCGCTGCTCAGGTGGCCGACGCAGCCGCGATCCTGCACGGCATGCTTCAGGCGGCCGAGACCTACGGCGTGACGTTCGAGCACTTCGACGGTGTCGCCGACTTCCCGCGCATGGCCATCCAGCTCATCCAGCTGCGCGACGAGAGCCGGTGACCGCCATGGACGCTGCCACCTTCGCCGCCGTGTTCATCGCCCTGTATGTCGCCCACAGCGTGGGGGACCACTGGGTGCAGAGCTCCCACCAGGCCGCGCACAAGGGCCGCCCCGGCTGGGTCGGCCGTCTCGCCGACGCCCGGCACGTCGCCACCCTGACCATCACCAAGGTCGCCGTCCTGCTGCCGGTCGTCTGGCTGCTTCACCTGCACCTGTCCGCGCTCGCCATCCTCTCCGGACTCGGCATCGACGCCGTCACGCACTGGTGGGCCGACCGCCGCACCACGCTGGCGTGGCTGGCCAAGGTGACCGGCAAGGGCGAGTTCTACCGGCTCGGCACCCCGCGCGCCGGCCGCGACGACAACCCGCACATCGGTACCGGCGCGTACGCGCTTGACCAGTCCTTCCACCACCTGTGGTTGCTGGTCGCCGCGCTCATCATCGCCACCGTCTGACCCTCCCCGCTCCGTGCACCACCCCGTTCGCGTCTGCGGTGCGGGTCTTGTCTTTCCGGGGTGGTCGCCTCTCGCCAAGGACCGCGACCGCCCCGGCATCCCTTCGATGTCAGGAGAACTGCCATGCGTACGTACATCGGCCGCCAACAGGCCATCTCTACCGAGGACTTCGCGGAACTGGCGCTCGGTACCCCCGTTGAGCTGTGGCTTGGGGTCGCGGGCGAGACGGACGAAGAGCGCGCCGCCCGCGAGGACGCGGCGCGCGACATCCTCGCCGACAACCCTGAGCTTCCCGACGACCTGGTCCGCATCGCCGCGCAGGTCATCGAGGAGAACCCGGACCTGTTCGACGTCGTCCCCCTGGTCCGTCCCGCCCGCCGGCGCACGGCGCGCAAGGGGGTTGCTGCATGACCACCACTCCCGTCCCCGAGGCGCCCGCGTCCGGGGTGCCGCCGCTGACCCGCCCGGAGCTGGGCCTTGCCGGAGTCGGCGCGTTCGCTGCCGCCGCGGTCGGTGCACTGGGTCTGATTTCCTCCTTCGATGCGGTGTCCGCCGCCGCGGTGAGCTGGGGTTTCCACTCGCCGTGGATGCTGCCGGTCGGTATCGACGTGGCCATTCCGGTGTTCACCGTGGCCAACCTGCTGCTGATCCGGATGGATATGGCGTTGGCGTGGGTGCGGTTCGTGCCCTGGGTGCTCACGCTGATCACGTGCGGGCTGAACATCGCGGCCGGACGCTCTCTGTCGGCGAAGGTCGCGCACGGCACGATGCCGCTGCTGTGGGTGGTGTTCTCCGAGATCGGAGCGCACATCTACGCCGTGCGGATCGGCGCGGCCACCGGTCGCCGGATGGAGAAGATCCGGTTCTCGCGTTGGCTGCTCGCCTTCCCTTCCACGTTCGCGCTGTGGCGTCGCATGACGCTGTGGGAGGTCACCTCCTACAGCGAGGCGCTGGCGCGGGAGAAGGAACGGCAGTTGGCCCGTGCGGACCTGCGTGAGCAGTACGGCCGCAAGTGGCGTTCCAAGACCCCGCGGCGCGAACGCGTGATGCTGCGCATGGGCGACCTCGCCCCCTCCCCCTCCACCGAAGAGCCCACCCCCATGCTGCCCCCGGCGGACACGCCGGCACCCCCCGTCGCCCCCAAGCCGCGCCCGCGGCGGCAGCCCGCCGCCAAGGCGAAGGCGAAGGCGCAGCGCACCTTCGAGGAGCTGCTGACCGAGGCGCGCACGGTCACCGCGGAATGGAAGGACGCGGAGCTGACCGCGGACCGCATCCGGACCGCGGTGCACGTCTCGCAGGCCAACGCCCGTGCGCTGCGCGATGCGTTGAAGGCCGAGCGCGCCGACGGCCGCCCGCTGCACCCCGTGGACGCTCCCGACGCCACGGCGTCCGGCGATGACACAGAGGCGGTGGCCGCGTGAACACCCTGGCCACGGTCCTGCTGTCTGCGCTGCCCCTGGCCGCCGGGTGGGCAGTCCACGTGTGGTGGCTGCGCGCCTGCCTGAACACCGCCCGGCGTGACCCGCTCACCGGATTACGCACCCGCGACGGCTTCACCCGCCGCGCCACCGCCCTGCTCAAGGACCCGCGCGCGGTCGTGGTACTGGCCGACGTCGACAAGTTCAAGCACATCAACGACACCCACGGGCACGCCGCCGGGGACGCGCTGTTGAAGGCGACCGCCGACCGGCTCGCCCACCACGTCGGCCGCTCTGGGGTTGCGGGCAGGCTCGGGGGCGATGAGTTCGCCGCCGTCCTGATCGACGACCACGGCACCGCCGCGGACATGCTCACGGTGCTGCACGGCGTGCTTGCCCGGCCGGTCGACGGCCAGGACCCCGCCGTCCGCACGACCGTCTGGCTCGGCTGGGTGCGCGCTGCGGACTTCCCCGCCGACGACCTGTCCGGTCTGCTGCGGCGGGCGGATGAGGCGATGTACGCGGCCAAGCAGGGCCGCGCCGGAACCCGCCGCGCGGGGCTCGGGCGGCTGTTCGCCACCGTCACCGGACGACGCGCCGGCCGAACCGGCGCCCGCACGGACGCCCCGGTCGTGGGGGTGGCTGCCTGATGGCCGCGTACGGCAAGTGCTTCGACCCGTCCGGCGCCCGGTTTGGAGTCCCTACGTTCCCCTGGAAGTTCGCCCCGGACGGCTACGCCACCCGCCGCCAGCTGCGCGCCCGCGGCCTGCGGCCCGGCGGTCAGCCGGTCGCCGCGCAGGTGATGCGCCAGCACCGGGGCCGCAAGGCAGGGGTGCAGGTCGCCTACCTGTACCGCGAGGACCTGGCCAAGCCGGTCCGGCCGATGACGTCGCGCAAGTGGGGCGCGCTCGCGCTGGCGATGCTGGCCCGCCGTACCTGCCCCAAGTGCCGGGTCGTCTACGGCTACTGCCTGCCGACGTCGCTCGGCATGTGCGTGCTGTGCGCCTACCCCGACACCGCTACTTCCGCCAACCACTTTTCCATGAAGGGAAGTTGACCATGGCTAAGCCCAACACCAGCGGCCTGGACCGCGAGATCCGGCAGACAGAACGCAAGATCAAAGCGGTGCAGAAAGAGGAGATGTGGCCGCTGACCGGTGCGGAGCGCCGCAAGGTCAGGGGCGCCCTGGTGGGCGGCTCCTATCGGGTGCTGCGCGGCAAGAGCACCGCGCGCGCCGAACGCGCCCTGGAAGAGGCATGGAACACCGTCAACGCTCGGCTGAGCAGCGAACTGGCCGCGCTGCAGAAGGAGCGACAGCGGATCGTGGACGAGGCCGCCGCCGCGAAGGCCGCCAAGAAGTCTTCGGGGTGGTTTTGATGTTCCAGGCCGGTGACATCGTCCAAGTCGTCTCCTGCGAGGAGCGCCGGTTGGTCGGCAAGCGCGGCCACATCATCGACGAGGCGCCGCCGTTCAACGGCGTCTGGTCGGTGCACGGTCTGCCCGGCATCCTGACCGCCAACTCGCGCGGCTTCTACGCCCATGAGCTGCGCAAGGTCGGCCACGACCCCAGCAAGGCGCCCAAGCGCAAGAGGGCGTCCCGCTGGTGGTGACCGCGCCGCCGCCCGGCGCCCGCACCTGCGTCTGATCTCCCCGCAACGATCCGGCGGGGCCGGTCCGCTCACCTCCTACAGCGACGGACCGGCCCCGCCATTCCTCACACCCGGAAGTGGAAGGACTCTCAGTGAACCAGCCCGACGACAACGAACTGTTCAACCGGCTCGAAGCCGAGATGAATGCCGACTCCCGCCCCGACTTGGGGGGCGAGGTAGTCGACCTCGACAAGGCCCGATCCGCCCGCACCGGGTCGGCCGCACCGACCCCCGACCCGGTACCCGACTCCCGCCCGACCGAGTCGGCCGACTTGGACGATGAGGAGTCGGCCGACTCGGTTGCCCGACCGGTCGACCGGCCCGACCTTCCGGCGCCGGGTATCACCACCTATAAGCGTCGGCCGATCCTGCCGACGTGGCTGACCTCCAAGCCTGGGTTCGTGGCCACCACGCAGCGGGCGGCAAGCAACGCCTTCTACGCCACCGCCTTCCACGGCATCCGCACCCCCTGGTACGCCCTCCAGCTCACGCTCAACGCGCCGCGCGGTGCGGCCCGTTTCGTGCGGGATACCAACCGGTGGGTGTGGGATGCGGAGGGTGCCCCGCTGCGCGAGTACGAGGTGCGCAGGGAGAACACCGCCGAGTACCTGAAGCTGTCGCGGCAGCGGGACGGACGGGTGCGGCTGCGGGTGCTGGTCACCACGCTGGCGCTGGTCTTCGGCGCCGCGTTCGCGCTGACCCTGTACGTCATGGCCCCTGGCTGGCTGGGGGTGCTGGCCTGCGCCGCGGTGCTGGCGTGCGGGTTCTGGGGTTCCCCGCAGGATCATCCCGTGATCGGGCCCGCGGTGCTGAAGACCGAGATCCAGAAGCTCACCGGTCCGATCGTGCTGCGCGCGCTGGACAACATCGGCAACCCGAAGCTGACCGCCGCCATCAAGAAGGGCGGCGACATGAACGGGATGCGCTTCACCTCCGAGATCACCCGCGATGGTCCCGGCTACCGCGCCGACTTGGACCTTCCCTGGGGGGTGACCCCGGAGGACATCATGGAGGCCCGCAAGCCGCTCGCCTCCGGGCTGCGCCGCAAGGTCGGTTGCGTGTGGCCGTCGGCCGACCCGACCGAGCACGAGGGGCGGCTGATCCTGTGGGTGGGCGACAAGCCCATGAACGAGACCACCAAGCCCGCCTGGCCGCTGCTGAAGTCGGGCAGCGTGGACCTGTTCAGGCCGGTCGTGTTCGGCAACGACCAGCGCATGGGCGACGTGTCCGTGACGTTGATGTTCGCCTCGGTCGTCGTCGGCTCCATCCCGCGCATGGGCAAGACGTTCCTGATGCGGCTGTTCCTGCTCATCGCCGCACTGGACCCGCGCGCCGCGCTGTACGCGTTCGACTTCAAGGGCACCGGCGACTTCGGCGCCCTGGAGCCGGTCTGCCACCGCTACCGGGCCGGAGACGAGGACGAAGACATCCTCTACGTCCTCGAATCGCTGCGGGAGCTGCGGGCGGAGCTGCGCCGGCGGGCGAAGGTCATCAAGTCCCTGCCGCGCTCCCGCTGCCCCGAGTCGAAGGTCACCCCGGAGCTGGCCAACGACAAGGCGCTCGGTCTGCACCCGATCGTCGCCGGATTCGATGAGTGTCAGGTGCCGTTCGAGCATGAGAAGTACGGCGCGGAAATCGAGGAAATCGCCACTGACCTGGGCAAGCGCGGTCCGGCGCTGGGCATGGTGACGCTGTTCGGCACGCAGCGCCCGGACGCGAAGTCGCTGCCCACCGGCATCTCAGCCAACGCCGTGCTGCGGTTCTGCCTGAAGGTCATGGGGCAGCCCGCCAACGACATGGTGCTCGGTACGTCGATGTACAAGGCCGGATACCGGGCCACCATGTTCTCCCGCTCCGACCGCGGCATTTGCTGGATGGCCGGTGAGGGCGACGACCCCCGCATCGTCGCGTCCGCGTTCGTCGACGCGGTCGGAGCCGAACAGGTGGTCGCCCGCGCCCGCCAGATGCGCGAGGCCTACGGCAACATCACTGGCCACGCCATCGGCGAGAGCCCCGAGAGCGGTGAGCCCGCCTTCGACCTGCTCGCCGACATCCTCAGGGTCGTGCCGGCCGATGAGGACAAGGTGTGGAACGAGAAGGTGGCCGCCCGCCTGGCCACGCTGCGGCCGGAGATCTACGGCGGCTGGAAAGCCGAGACGGTGACCACGAACCTGCGCCCGCACGGCATCACCGCGCAGGACGTGTGGGGCACCACCGACAAGGGCAAAGGCACCACCCGCCGCGGCATCGCCCGCGCCGACATCACCACCGCCATCACCCAGCGTGACGGAAAGCGGTCCGGGGGCTGACCCCGTATGGGTGCTAGGTCTAGCAGCCTCCGTTGCTAGACCTAGCACCCCCACTAGCACCCCATACCGGCTCTGATCAGCAACCTCGCACCTAGCACCCGACCTGCGAGAACGCCGGAAATCCCGCCTGGAAGGCACCCCATGCCCCCCCTTCTCCTTGCTGGCGCCTGCCTGCTCGCAGTCACTCTCGGTTACGTGAGTCTGTGCCGGGCGAGCCCGTACGGCGACTGCCGCAAGTGCCGCGGCTTCGGCTTCGCGATGAAGACCGACCGCAAGGGCCGCATGAAGCGCGGCAAGGACTGCCGCCGCTGCAAGGGCCTCGGCAAGCGCATACGCGTCGGCCGCCACCTCTACAACCTCTGGCTGCACGTCTACCGCGACGGCAGCGACACCCCCGCCAAGACACCTCCTGCGAAGGGATAACCGATGGCCGTCACCGTCTCCCTGGTCGCCCTGTTCGGCCTGGTCCTGTTCTTCCTGCTGCGCTCCAACAGCCTCGGCTACGGCTCCGCGTTCGTCGCCGTGATGTTCGGCTTCTACCTCGCCTCCACCGGCGCCTCCGAGCCGGTGAACGAGCTGACCGCCGCCGTCGTCCACGCCCTTAGCAAGATCTAGGAGACCAGCCATGAACGAACCCATCGTCGCCCGGCACTGGCTGGCCATCGCTGCGCCCAAGGCCGCACCCGCCATCGCCACAACGACCGTGCTCGCGCTGGCCCGCATCTGGAACGCCAACGGCGCCGAACACTCCGTCGGCAACGCCGCGCTGATGACCGTCCTGTCCGCCGGGGCCGCCGCCGCGGGCGTGGCCGCGGGCAGCCACACCGGAGACAGCACCCTCGTCGGAACCGCGTTCGCCGCCTCCGGCGCGCTCGCCTTCGCAGGCGTGGCCGGATACGCCGACGGACTGCCGCTGCCCCTGCTGCTGTGGTCCCTGGCCACCGCCGGCGCCTACGGGCTCGCCGCCCGCTACTGGCGCACCGACCGCCGCGAGACCGTCGCCCATGAGCGGGACATGACCGAGCGGCGCGAGGAACACGCCCACATCGAGCGCGTCGAGGCCCTGCGCGCCACGACACAGATCGAGGTGGCCCGCGCCGGTACCGCCTATGCCGAACAGCTCGCCCAGGCACTCGTCACCCGCGCCACGCTGCCCGGCTTCGACCCTCGGGCCGTCGAGTCCGCGGGTCTGCCGCACCTGCCCGCCATTGAGACCAGCAAGGAGCAGTAGGCCATGTTCGAGATCCGCATCATCTGCGACCCCGCCGACACCGAACCGATCGTCGCCGCGCTGGACCGCACGTTCACAACCGGCACCGTGAGTGTCTACCCCTCCCGTGACCGCAAGCGGAACCGCCTCTACGCCCGCGCCGAGTACAAGCCCGCCGACGCAGAGCCCGCCGCATCCTGGCCCACCCCCGAGGAGGCGTACGCCAGCGCCCCCAGCATCAACAGCGAGATCGGCTGGGTGGCGCGCACTCTCGCTGACGCCGAGTGCTTCACCGAGCTGGATCGGGAGTTCTACCTGCGCAAGGCCGCGCTGCTGGACCGCATCGCGCTCCTGGATGAACCCCACGATCTGTTCAGTGACGCCACCGAGACCGCCGACGCGGCGGCCGTGTTCTTGCTGGACATGGACCGGGTGGGCCCGTTCTACGACCCGCGCGCTTACGTCCGCCAGCAGTACGCCCACTCGCTCACCGCCGAGCAGTAGCTGTGGCTGGGGCGGTCGCCTCTCGCCAAAGACCGCGACCGCCCCGGTTCTCCGTCCCTTCGACAGAAACAGGAGACCTCCAGCATGACACCTGCCCGCAAGACCCCGCGCCCCCGCGGCGTGGATCACCAGGACAGCAACCATCTGCGCACCGCGCTGTACCTCGCGGCGGCCGGTGTGCCGGTGCTGCCGCTGCGGGACGGGAAGGTGCCGTTCGGCAACTGCCGCGCGTGCGCCAAGAACGCCTGCGGCGGGCGGCCGAACATGAAGCGCGCGGGCACCTGCCGCTGCCCCGCCCCCTGCCACGCGTGGGCTGCCGCGACTACCGACCGCACCGTCATCACCTCCCCGCTGTGGCTGGCCGCGTGGGGGCGGGCCGTGTGCGTCGGCTACCACCCCGGCGGGGCAGGGCTGACCGTGGTTGACCTCGACAACGCGGCGGCCGTCGCCTGGGCCCGCGAGACCCTCCCCGCCACCCGAACCGTAGCGACGACGCGCGGTCAGCACTGGCTCTACCAGGGCGTCATGGGGTCACACAACGCGGTCCGTCCGGGTGTCGATATCAAGTCGCTCATGGCCTACGCCCGCTGGCTCGGACCCGGCGTCGGCATCATGACGCGGATGTCGACGTCCGTCGCCGCGCTCGTCATGAAGGAAGAGACCACCCCCGCCCGCGGGGAGGTGGTCTCTTCCCTCCCCGAGCGCGCCACCTGGGACCGCGCGGTGGCCACCGGATGCCGCCACACAGATGGCTACGTCCGCACCGGCTTGGAACGCGGCCTGACCCTCGTGCGCTCCCGCGTCGAATCCGGTGCCGGATCACAGGCGTTCGGCGTGGCCCGGTTCCTCGCCGCCCAGCACACTGCCTGCCCTGGCCCGTGCGGACTAGACGTGATCGGGGCGGAGATCGTGGCCGCGGCCGTCTCGGTCGGTGTCCCCGAGCCCTACGCCCGCCGCGCGGTCGCCAACGGGCTCAGCGCGGCCGAGAGGGGCGCCGCATGACCTATAAGCCCTTCAATCCCCTGAAACTGCCTCATAACGCCACGCAAGCCGCACAGCGGGCCACCGTAGGCGGCCGAAGGAACGTCGCCGAAGGCGTCCGCACTGCACTTGGTCCTGACCCGCACACCGGCGATCCCACCGAAGGGAGCGCAGCCTCATGACCGCACAGCCTGTGGACAGCACCGACCTGTGGGCCGGACTGCCCACCCTTGACGAGCCGCCCGCCCCCGTGTGGGAGGACCCCGTTCCCCTCGCCGGACCCCGCAAGCTCGCGCCCTTCCCCACCGCCTCCTTTCCGGGGTGGCTGCGGGAATTTGTGGCCGCGGTCGCCGAGGAGACACAGACCCCCGTCGACCTCGCCGGATGCATCGCCCTGTCCGTGCTCGCCACCGCGGCGGGCGGCAGGGCAGTGGTGCAGGTGCGCGGACACTGGCGCGAGCCCACCAACCTCTACGTCGTCGTCTCGCTGCCGCCCGCCAACCGCAAGTCCGCCGTGTTCGGCCTGCTCACCGACCCGCTGTACGAGGCCGAACAGCAGCTCCGCACACTGACCCAACCGGCCATCGTGGAAGCCGAGATGACCGCCCGCCTCGCCAAAGAGGCGGCCGACAAGGCCACCGCCAAAGCAGCATCCGCGAGCGCGGACGAACGGGATCAGTTGGTGGCCACGGCGATCGCGCTGGCGCAGACCGCAGACAGCGTCACCGTGCCGGCCAAACCGCAGTTGCTCGCCGATGACACCACCGCCGAGACCGTCACCTCCCGCATGGCCGAGCAGGGCGGCCGGATCTCCGTCATGTCCGCGGAGGGCGACATCTTCGACATCATCGCCGGACGCTACTCCGGCAAGCCCAACATGGGCGTCTTCCTCAAAGGCCACGCCGGAGACCGCCTCAAGGTCGACCGGCAGACCCGAGAGGAATACATCGAACACCCCGCCCTCACCATGGGCTTGTGCGTCCAACCGCAGGTCTTGGACGACATCGGGCGCCAGGACGGGTTCAAGGGCCGCGGCCTGCTCGGCAGGTTCCTCTACTCGGTACCCGAGTCGCTGGTCGGCCGCCGCAAGATCGAGCCGGACCCCATCCCCGAGCAGGTGATGGAGACCTACCGGCGCCACGTCCTCGACCTGACGCTGTTCCTCGCCGAGTGGACCGATCCGGCCCTCATCCAGCTCACCCCCGAGGCGGTCGCCGCCCTGAAAGCCTTTCAGGCACGGGTGGAACCGATGCTGGAAGCCCGCGGCGGCATCATGGGCCAGATCGGCGATTGGGGCGGCAAGCTGGTCGGCGCCACCGCCCGCATGGCCGCCCTGCTCCACCTCGCCGAACACCTCACCAAGGGGCACACGGTGCCCGTGGCGGAAGCAACCATGCGCGACGCGATCACGCTGGCGGAGTACTTCATCAGCCACAGCCTCGCCGCGTTCGACTCCATGGGCGCCGACCGCATCGTCGAGCGGGCCCGCACCGTGCTGGAAGTGCTCCACGCCCATGGGTGGCGTGAGGTCAGCAAGCGGGACCTGATGGTCAAGCTCTCCCGCTCCGAGTTCCGCACCGCCAACGACCTCGATCCGGTGTTGGCCCTGCTGGAAGACCACGGCTACGTGCGGGCCCAAGCCGTCCAGCGCACCGGAGGACGCGGCCGGCCGCCCTCGCCCCGCTACCTCATCCACCCCCGCCTGACCGACCCGACCGCCTGACCCCCGCCACAGAAACCACAGAATCACAGAAATACCCCCGGCAAGCCTCTGACCAGCACAGACGTCCTTGCCAGGGGCTTGTGGAGTGCTGCCACAGAAACGAACCGAGAAGCCACAGAAATAGCCCGGTACCGGCCCCCACCGGTCCGACCGCCTATTTCTGTGGAACTTTCCGCGATTTCTGTGGCAGCTCCCGCCACGGGGCATCACCGCAGGTCAGCCCGCCAATCCAGGGTTTCTGTGGTTTTCGTGGTTTCTGTGGCGGCTCTCGGCTGGTCCCACCACCTTCCCTTGCTCTCTCGCCCAAGGAGGAGTCGTGGCCAAGCCCCGCGACGAGATGCTGACCATCCCCGAAGTGATCGAAGAAATAGGCGTACCGCGAGCGACGTTCTACCGCTGGCGGCAGTACAAGAAGGGACCGAAATCCATCAAGCTCCCGAACGGCGCAGTGCGCATCCGCCGGTCCGAACTGAGTCGGTGGCTCCAGACGCTGGAGGAGACCGCGTGACGGAGGACACCGACAACGGGGCCGAGCAGAACAACCGCTCGGCCCCGGACGGGTTTTCGCTCGATGTGCGCCTGTGGAAAGTGTCCAAGGCGCAGAGCAAGACCCGTCCCTACCAACTTCGTTGGAAGGTCGGAGGGAAGGTCAGTAGCGCCACCTTCGCCGCGGTGGCTCTCGCAGAGAGCCGCAGATCTGAGCTTTGGCAGGCAATGCGTCGCGGCGAGGCATTCCGCATCGCCGATGGTCTGCCTGAATCCGAGGTACGGGCCGAGGCCACTGCGGAGCAAGTCCGCGAGGAACTTCCCTGGTTCGCATTCTGCCGCGAGTACATGGCGATGCGCTGGCCGACCGCTGCGGCCAAGACCCGTGAGGGAATCGCCGACGGGCTCGCAGCGGTGACGCTGGCCCTGGTGGAGCAGGAACAGAAGATGCCGTCACCGGAAGAGCTGCGCCTTGCCTTCCGGTGGGCGGTCATTCCCAAGAACGCCGAACTCGACCCGCCGCAGGAACTTGAAGACGCCTACGGGTGGATCTCCAAGAAATCGCTTCTCGTCTCCTCGCTGGAAGACCCGAAGATTCTCCGCGACGTTCAGTATCGGATCTCCTTCAAACTGGATGGCACTCCCGCGGCGGGGGAGACCTCCCGTCGTCGTCGGCGCGCGCTCAACACGGCGGTTGAATACGCCATCGAGCGCAAGCTTCTGACGGAGAACCCACTTACCGTCCTCAAGAAGGTGAAGAGCTCCTCCTCGGACCGTGTGGATCCCCGTGTTCTTGTGAACAAGACTCAGGCTGCTCAACTCCTCGCGTCGGTCTCGTACGTTGGGACATGGGATCGCAAGAAGGGCCGGCGCCTGGTGGGCTTCTACGCGGTCATGTACTTCGCGGGGCTCCGTCCGAGTGAGGCCGTGGGCCTCAGAAAGGCTGATTGCTTCCTCCCAGAGAAGGGGTGGGGCGTTCTTACGCTCCACGACACGCACCCCGTGTCTGGCAAGCAGTGGACAGACAGTGGAGAGCGCCACGACAAGCGCGGCTTGAAGTCGAGGGAGGCCAAGGAAGACCGGCCGGTTCCGATTCCCCCGCCGCTCGTGGCCATACTGCGCGCCCACCTGAAGGAGTTCGGCACGGCCAAGGATGGGCGGCTCTTCACGAACGAGCGGGGCGGTCTCGTGGGCAGCAGTACCTACTGGCGCGTGTGGAGGGACGCTCGGGAGTACGGGCTCCCGCCGGACCTTCAGACGTCGATTCTCGGTGGGCGACCCTATGACCTGCGGCATACGTGCATTACGACGTGGCTAAACGCCGGCGTGCCGGTGGCCGAGGTTGCGCGGCGGGTGGGTAATTCGCCGGAGGTTATCCACCGTGTCTACGAGGGATGCATCTACGGCCAGGAAGAGATCATGAATGCGAAGATAGAAATGGAGCTGGGATGGGATAGCTGAAACCTGCCGGAGATGCAGCCTGGACAGTCAGTTGTCTGGGCTGCGTCATTCGCTAAGATATTCAACCAAATTCCGCAGCCTATCAAATAGCTCATTGTATGTAATAATCCGTAGGTCCCTGAAGGAGGAACGGTAAAGTTCGAATGATCTGAGCTGGTCTTCGTTCATTTCTTCTTCCTCTAGGTTTCCGATGATTACCACACCTGCTGGGTGAGCTGCTCGAAGACCTGGAGTTTGAAAGGCGAGCCCTGGAAAGTTGGAGATCAGGCTGTGCCGATACTCTAGAACTTGAACAGTTGATCCTGCGAGTTCTCCAGACGGGGCGTAGACGTTACCTCTATATCTTTGCGACCCGAGAAGCTTTGTCTTAGGCGTCTTGATTTCAACTAGGGCGACATTTCCTCTGTACTGGGCAAGGAAGTCAAGTACGTTGCCGCCCGTGTTATCGATCGATTTCCCGCCGACATAGCACTTGCTGCGCAAGTTGTAGGCTGTCCCTTCGAGGATCAGACAGAAGGCTTCGGGGCGTTCACTGAAGAGTTGCTGCCAATACTCTTCGCTTCCATTCCATTTGTTCGTGTCCCAGATTTCAAGGATTTCAGCGAGGCGATTTTCGGCTGTTTTCTTGGCTTCTTTGGGAGCCTCGGTGGAAGGGTGTGACGTCTCAGGCTTTGATTCTGGTTGATCGAATGCCTTCCTCACTCTCGCTATGTGCGCATTGCGCATCTGAGTGAGGACCTCGACGGAATATTTCTCGGGTTCCATGTCGACTTGCGCATGGTGGCTCGGGCAAAGAACGATAATGTTGTCGAGGCTGTCAACTCCAGAGGCGCTTGCGGCAGCTGAATAGCGCAGCGACGCTGATGAGATATGGGCAATCTCTAGAAGTGGCACTCCGTCATCAAGAGTTGGGGTACGGCATCCGGGGAAGGCGCACCTGCCTCCGGCGAGTCCGAACGCAGCTTTGACGGATGAATGCGAGATAGCCCTACGGAAGTTAGCCACCAGCCAATCCTGCCGTAGCGCAGGAGTGCATGTCGACGTCTCCTGCTGTTGGGCTCTGCTCTGTGCGGTTCGGCGCGCGAAGGTCTCCGCCTGTGAGCATCGCCCCTGGCTCTATCGCAGGTCTATCGCGATCGATGCGTAACAACGACAAAGAGCGGGACCCAGTGAGACTGGTTCCCGCTCTTCATGCGTGGCATCTGCGCTGGTCAACCGCATCATCGTGCTGGTTGAGGCGAAGTGCCCCCGGCAGGATTCGAACCTGCGCACACGGCTCCGGAGGCCGTTGCTCTCCCAGGCGTTTTCGCTGGTCAGAGCGCTATCTGACGCCTCGTTAGTGGCGCCGTCCCGCACATGTCCCGCGATTTGGAAATCTCCATGTTCGCCCATCATGTCCAGTATGCCGCGTCCCGTGTGTCCCGCAAGGATGCGCTGGCGACGCCTGGAAATAATCCCGCAGCCCGGCGTGTTTGGCCTCGGCACTGCAGAGATCGGGAGGGGACGGTGTCGGGCCTGAAGCTGTTCAACACGAAAAGCGGCGTGACCGAGGTCCCGCCGCGTCTTGCTGACGTCGAGGCCGACGTGCAGAGCCTCATCGAGGCGCACATGGAGACGATGCTGGGGGTGCGGTTCCTCGCGAGCGAGTACGTGATCGACTGCGTCGACGGCGGACGGATCGACTCGCTCGGGATCGACGAGAATGGCGCCCCGGTGGTCGTGGAGTACAAGCGCGGTACCGACGCAGGCGTGATCAACCAGGGCCTCTACTACATGGCCTGGCTCACCGCGCACCGGAGCGCTTTCGAGGGCCTGGTCCGCGACCGGCTCGGGGTGCCGGCCGCAGCCCAGGTCCTCTGGAGCGCACCCAGGCTGATCTGCGTCGCCGGCGACTTCACCCGCTACGACGCCCATGCCGTACACGAGCACCATCGCAGCATCGACCTGGTCCGCTACCGGTATTTCGGCAACGAGCACATCGGTCTTGAGACCGTGGCCTCCGCCGCCGGAAGGGCGTCTGCGGGCAGGCGGGTGCGCCGGCGCGCGGCCGTGCCGGAAGCGCCCCGGGCGCAGACGGGGGCCATGGCCGAGCTGGCCGCCGCTGCCGACGAGGTGCTTCTCGGCCTCGGGGACGGTGTTACCCGGGTCCAGCGCAAGCAGTACGCCGCCTATCAGCGGCTGCGGAACTTCGCCTGCCTGATCCCGCCCCAGCAGACCAAGGTGCTGGTCTACCTGAAGGCCGATCCGAAGGTGGTCGACCTCGTACCCGGTTACACCCGGGACGTGACGGGGCTCGGCCACCACGGCACGGGAGACCTGGAGGTGCAACTGCGCACCGAACGCGACCTGGAGCGCGCCCAGGACCTGTTCCGGCTCAGCTACGCCGCGGCGTGAAAGAGCAATGGCCCGGGTGGCCATGTGCGTTTCACGGGTGAAGTTGTGGATCGTCGTGGCGCTGCCTTTCGACGGGGCGGTCAGGGAGTGGCGGTGGATCTACAAGTATTCGGCGGATCCCCGGTTTCGGTAACCGGGGATCCCCCGCTATATTGCAGCCGCCCTTACGGCCCAAGCGTGAGGCGACGCAGGAATTCTGGCTTCCCGGCTGGGGCACAGTGATGTGGCTAGCGGCCCCGACTGCGCCAGGCTGCATCAGCCGCCTGCACGCTCGCCCAGTAATGGGCGAACTGCTCCTGGCTCAACCGGCGAATTGCGTAGCCAGCGCACTTGCTGCACCAGCCCGAACCGGTCCAGTCGCCATGTCCTGGGTCTTGGAGGTAGAGCGGGACAAACTCGCGAAGAGTGAGCAGGGCGTGTTCAGAGGTGAGGTACTTCTCGTGCACACAGATACCGTGGGACTTGCCTTCGTAGCGGCCGTACGGATCGGTTGCGTACACCTGCAGGTCGGCGAGTGGCCCAAGCGGCTGATTGCCAACGCTGCGTCCGGTGACGCCGTAGCGGTCGAGAACCCACGGCTGGCCGTCCTGGCTGTGTAGGAACACCCACAATGAGAACTGATCCCCGGAGACGAGCAGCGCGTGCGCAGCCCGCCGCAGGAGGCCATCGCTGTGGTGGGCTCCGCCGGCCTGTGGATCCATGACCTCGCGTAGATCCACCTCGGGGCCGGCATCCAGCCACTGCTGGGGAGGTGTCTGCCGTCTTCCCGTTGGCCACTGGTCGTTCTCAGCGAAAGTTGCGCGGCCGTAATCGATGGTGACCCTGCGATAGGTGGTCTCGTCGGGGTTCTGGGGCATGAACCTGATTCTCGACGCTGTGCGGGGCAGTTGCCACCACCCAGAGGCGGGCGGTCACGCAGGTCCCTGCCCTTCCTTCTGTTCGCTGCGCACTCCTGGGCGTCGCGCGGGGGCCCGATCCTTTCGTTCGAGGTCAGATCGGGGGCGACTCCGCGTAAGCCGGGTCACCGGATCGGGTGTCCGTTAAGGTTCGGTGCTGTCGCATGCTGGCCTGTCCGTGGAATCAGGGGACGCCAATGACACAGCAGCTGTGGAGCAGCCAGAGGCATCAGACCGCGATCGGCCGAATCGGCCTCTCGCTGCCAGCCCGCCGCGCCGTCGGCGACCTCCAGCTGGAACCCGAGACGGGAGTACTGGATTACGGGTGCGGACGCGGCGGCGATGTACGGGCATTGCAGCACCTCGGCCTCGATGCCGCGGGGTGGGACCCGGTGCACTTTCCGGACGGGCGTCGTGAGCCAGCCGAGGTGGTCCTTCTCACTTATGTCCTGAACGTCATTGAGAATCCCGCCGAACGACGCGAGACGCTCCTACGGGCCTGGGACCTCGCCAAGTCGGTGCTCGTGGTGTCCGCGCGGTTGAGGTGGGAGCGCAACCAGATCAAAGGCACCGAGTACGGCGACGGCATCCTCACCCAACGCCGCACCTTCCAGCACCTCTATGCCGCCGGCGAGCTTCGCGACTACGTCGAGGAAGCCACTGGTGTCCGCTGCGTGTCGGCGGCGCCCGGCATCGTTTACGCGTTCAAGGACGATGCGGCACGCTTGAGTTACCTGGCCCGCCAGGTCGCCCCCGAAGGGGGATGGCTGGCGTCCGAGGACACCGCCTCGGCGATCACCTCGGTCGTCGATCATCTCGAACAGCGCGGCAGGATGCCTCAGCTGGAGGAAATGCCGCAGCCCATCATCAGCCTCCTCGGCCACCTGCGTCCTGCTGAGCTCAAGCGCCTTGCCGAGCAGGAAGCCGACCTCGTGAAGGTTGAGCGGAGCGCCGAGCGTGGAGCCCTCGACACTCTGCTGTTCCTCGCGCTGGAGCTGTTTCACGGCCGCGGTCCGGTAACCAGTCTGCCCCTGCCGGTTCAACTGGACATCCGCGCCTTCTTCCCTTCGTACACCGAGGCGTGCCAGCGAGCGGATCGGCTGCTGTTCAAGCTGCGTGACGATGCATACGTCCGTCGGGCGATGAACGGATCGATCGCCGGCAAGTTCACCGCAACCGCCCTGTACGTGCACCGCCGTGCGCTCCACCGGATCCCGGCCGTGCTGCGCCTGTATGAACAGTGCGCGAGCATCGCTGCCGGCCGCCCTGGCGAGTGGTCCGTCGTCAAGCTCCGCCATCAGGGCCGCGGTGTCAGCTGGCTCGACTACCCCGAGTTCGACACGGATCCCCACCCGCGGATTGCGGCCTCGTACGCCGTCGACCTGAAGACCCTCAAGTCCTCCTTCACCTCGTACGCGGACTCCACCAACCGTCCTTTGCTGCACCGTAAGCACGAGTTCCTTGCTGAGGATGATCCCGACGCACCCAAGTACCGGAGGCTTACGGAGGCCGAGGTTCGCGCCGGCCTCTACGAGAGTCCGCACCTGATCGGCACGGAAGAGGGCTGGGAGCGTGAACTCGTTCGCTGCGAGCGGGAGTTGCGCGGTCACCGGCTCGTACGTCGCACCATCAGCACCTGAGCGTCGCATCGGCTCTCGGCACCGGAGCGGTTGTCAGTGCCGTGTGCCACGCTCCACTCATGACCACTACCCGGATGGAGGGCCTCTGTCTGCCCTCATACCGCACGCTGTCCACCCTCGCGCTGTCCGAGCCCGAGGACCACGTCCGTGAACTCACCGACTGGGTGGAGCACGCCTCCGCCGTCTCCGGAGTCCCCGGGGCGCAGAACAGCTGGGATACGGCCTACAAGTGGCTGCGCCTCGCGCAGGGGCTGCGCACGGTGGCGTTCGACATGTCGTATGACGACGGCGGTATGTGCTCGGCGGGCCTCGACTTCGACGCCGTCTGGACCGAGATGATGGAGGAGTGGCAGCAGCACCAGGTCCGTCTCGGCTACCTGCGCGCAGCACTCGAAGGATTCGTCCGGCTGCTGTATCCGGACACCGGAGAGCCTGGGCTGGCGGTCGAAGCCGCTGAGGAGAAGCTGCACCACCACGTCGGCGCATGGCCTGTCCACGCGCACGCGGTCGCCGACCATCTGCGGACGCATGCGCCGGACGGTGTGTCGGGTGCCGGCACGTCGATGGCGGCGGCGGTGACTCAGGCGATTGCCCTGCACGAGATGGCCGTCCGGGGCTGTGTGTCCGTCCCCGAGCCGGGCAGCGACGCGGACGGGAAGGTCTTTCCCACGGGGCACGCCGAGGTCTGCGCGGTCAAGGAAGCCTCCACGGTGCTGCTGCTGGGGATGCAGCTGCTGATGGCGGCAGCGGTGACGGAGGACCGCGTCGCCGTCTTCGACGACAAGTACCTTCTCGACGGCATGTGGATTCCCGGCGCCACGGGCGGCAGCCGCTGGGTGGATGAAGAGATGCCCTACGGCGAGTACCTCGCGGTTCTCCACCTTCAGCCGGGTGAGCCACCTGAGCTCTGACTCCGCCACCTGCAGTGCCCCGTAGCGATCATGTCGGCAGCCCAGGGGCAAACGACGGGTGGGCCCGAAGCCGTGGCTTCGGGCCCACCCGTCGTGGCCTGCTCGGCACGTGTCAGGTCATGCACCAGCCGGAGTCGCATGCCCCCTCATCCTCATCGGCGTCGCCTTCCCCCGGGCTCTCATCGGGGATGGCTTGAGTGAGCGGGATCCCATACCTCGTGAGATACACGGCATCCCGCCCGAGTGCGGCCCGCCGTCGGTTGATCGTCTCCTCCAGCCGGACCGACTGAGCGAACAACTCCGGCTCGTGCCGACGCTGGTGGCGCCAGGCGCCGACGGTGCGGAAGGGGCAGAAGAAGCAGGAGCTCTTGGGCGGTACCGGCAGGCCGGCCTCGGCGATTATGCGCTCGCAATCGTCCCGGCGCAGCCCGAGATCGAGGAGGGGGTATTCGATGACCTCGTGGGCTTCCCTCCGCCGACGGTTGGCACGATGGATTTCGTCGACCGAAATGCCGATGCCGACCGCCGCCGGGTCCTCCGCGGTGGCGCCATGCTCCCGAAGCCACCGCCCGACCACCTTGATCTTGAAGTCGGCGGTGCAGTTGCGGCGGCCAGGAGCGCCGTTGGCCATGCGGACCGGAATGGGGATCGACCGTGTGTCTGGCCGGTTCAGCCGTTGCATGAGCGTTTCCGTGGCCCCGTCGCGTCGGCGCCGCTTGAGCACGTGGATGTCCAGCCCCGCCCGTACGGCATACGGGATGGCGATCTCACGGACGTACGCGAGCGTCGCTGGATGCTCGCTGTCGTCCCCGACGTTCGCGAACAGGAAGGTGCGGAAGTCGATCTCTCCGCGAGCGGCAAGCACGAGAAGGGCCGTGCTCTGAACTCCGCCTCCGTAGGAAACGACCTTCATGGGAGGGCGGTTGGGCTCGCTGGAGGCGGCTCGAAAGGGGAGGTCTGTGGGACCGACGTGATGGGCTCCGGAGGGCTGCTGCAAGATCGACATATGAGAGACAGTATGGATCGGATCTGACCAAAGCAAGTGTTTCTCTCACTGCTGTTGGCGAACACAGAGGTCAACGAGGGCGTGGGTCGGCAGGGGGCGGATGCGGTGATGAGCTACGGCCGGGGCTTGATGGTGACGGAATATCCCTGGGCCAGGGCGGACGCCAGAAACTCGGCTGCGGCGATATGTTCAGCGCTGGTGAAGGTCTGTGCGGGAGGTGGTGGCTGTCGGGGCGGGCTCGCCTCGGGGGTGCTCGGCCTTCGGCCCCGGGGCTTTTGAGGAGCGCGCTGTCCTGTACGGAGCGCGGCGACTTCGAAGGCCACGATGGGGCGCTGCCGCTGTCGCGCGTCGTCCAGGATCGTGTCGAGGAGCCAGAGCGGCGAGCCGGAGACGAGCAGGTCGGCCTCGGCGATCTTGTGCCGGTTCCGCCACCGAGACACGGCCTGCGCGTCCTGACCGAGGACGCGTGCTGCCTCCTGGATGCCGACGACGACCGGGAGGTGCTCCTTGTCCTCCAGGTCGTAGCCCAGCGGGGTACCAGCCTTGTACGTCGCTAGCCGTTCTCGGTCGGCTTTGCGATCGCCTTCGCCATCGAGACGCATGACCGTGCTCAGCAGCCAGTACGGATTGCCCGACGCGATCAGATCGGGCTCGTCGAGCGTGCCCGCAGTCCGCCACCGTTGGGATGTCTGCCGCTCCACGTGGAAGAGGAAGGCAATCTCGGCGTGCCCGAGGAGAAACGGGACGCGCACCTCTGCCATGAGACAGCCTTCCCCATCACCCTGTGCTCGTGTTCGTCGGCGGTGTGCTGGCAGGCCACGCCGTGGCTGTGATCTTAGGCGTGCTCTATGCCGGGTCGCAGCTCCCACGAGCCCACTTCGGTGTAGTACCGGCCGAAGTGCTGGAGCCAGGCCGCGAGCGTCTCGGTCGTTCTGCGCGCCTGCTCCTCTGTGTCTCCTGTCCGCTCGGCGATGGCTCGCTGCAGCTCGATGTTGCTGAGGCGCTGTTCTGCGGTCAGCTGACCGAGTTCTGGGATCGCATGCAGGCGGGCCTCGACCTCAGCGTTGAAGGCGTCTTCAGAGAGGCCGGCGGGAACATCGAGCATGGCCAGGTCCCGCACGATGCCGGCCTCGACCAGCGAGGTGAACCGCTGCCGCCCGCTGTAGAGGGCGTAGACGTTCTCCGGTCTCCTTGTCTCCGGGAACCAGTACGGCGCTACTTCGTCCTCGGACGGCGGAGTAACGCGCTCGCTTCTCAGGAGTTCAGCCTGCTCCCGTACGAGGGCTGCCGTGTGGAGTGTGGCTATGGTCGAGCGGGCGTTGATCTGGTCGAGGACGCGCTGTACTTCGGGGTGGTCGATCGGCACCTCCAGCAGGAGTTCCACGTTGGCGTTCGGTACGCGTCCGGTGGCTTTGCCGGTCAGGTTGGCGGAGCCGACCAGACAGCGTCCGTCGGCACGGTAGAGCTTGGCGTGGAGGGACGGACACAAGGCAATGGAAAGGCGTTCATCGCTCTGGGCAGCTTCGATGATCTCCGGGTCAGAGACCCCGGCGGCTACCTCCGCCGGGGTCCAGCGCGTGACGCACGTGATCTTCTGGACGGAGGAGGGCACCGCGGCGATGGTCTCCTCGAAGATCGCCTTCTTGATGAAGGGGGCGATGATGACCACTTCCTCGGCGGCGTCCTTCATCATGTCCGCGATCTGCTGCCAGACATGGTCCGGCTGCGTCACTCTTCTTCGCTCCCGTCCTCGATGAAGTCACGGGCGTACCGGCCCCAGTCGCTTCGGGCATCCGCGATGACCCGGCGCGCTTTCTTGTTGGGGATCTCGTCCTCCATCCGTGCCCAGGAGAAGATGAGCAGCTTGAAGGTCTCCGTCGCACGGGCGAGCCGCTGGCGGAGCTCTGCGTCGTTCGCGTCCTCGGGCACGTCCTCAAGGACGGCCATGAGCTTGCTGTGCAGGGGGTGTTCGGTGTTGAAGGACACCTGGAGCATGCCGGCGAGCAGGTCGATGTTGAAAAAGGCGGATGAGTCCTGGGGGCTGGAGATCCAGCGGACGCGCCAGTCGTTCTCCATGGCCTCGTCGACCAGGGTCTGGGCGGTGTCCTCGTCGACGTGGTGTCGCTCGGTCAGCGCGGTCAGCTGCTCCTGGCGCCTGTCGGCGTCCGTCGCCTCCTCGGCGAGGAGGTCGGTCGTACCGGTGTATCCGTCTTCCTGCCGGCGCTTGACGGCGTCCGTGGCCTTGGAGGTGACGTCCTGGTCGTACCGCTTCTTGCCCTTCCGGCCGCCCAGCGTCTGCTGCTTCAGCTTCTTGCGCATTTTGCCCAGGAGACCCTTGAGGTACTGGGCGAGGTCGATCAGCGGCAGCCGGGGGTCGCCGAGTTCCCGCAGGCGGTCCTTGAACTGCTTGGGGGTCTCGTCGGGGTCCTGTTCAGCCGACCAGTCGAAGTCGGCGAGGGAGGAGAACACGACGGCGGTCTGCTTGTTGTTGGTGACGCCGAACACCTCGTCGAGCTCGGGCGGGAAGTCCACCTCGACGCCCCACCACCGCTCCACGGGGTCGTAGCCGATCGCCCACGAGGTATCGAGGTCGAGCTCGCGGCCCTTTCGGACCAGAGAGACGCCGATGTTCCGACGGGCGTGCTGTCCCCACTTCTGGGCACCAGCGTCCCGGTTCGGGTTGGCCGTGTCGGGCCACGGATGGCCGGAGACATCGGAACGGCGGGCTTCAGGCCGGGCGATGGATGCCCGCACCGTTACGGTGTGCTGTGTGCCATCGACCGTGATGGGATAGCGGTAGACCCCGGGCTCCGCCTCGTTGCCCATGTGGAAGGGCTCGAACATGGGGGTGCTGCTGAACGGCGCGGGCGTTCCGGTCTTCGCCATGAGGTAAAGAGGGTCATTGGGTTCGGCGTAGTAGGCGCCGTTGTCCCCTTCGTTGACCTTCTCGATGACCTTCCCGTCGCGAACGGGCGCCATCTTGATGTCCACGGAGCCGTCGTGCAGGTAGTGCCGGTACACACGTCCGATCAGCTCGGCGGTGTTGCGCAGGGTGGCGCCGGCACTGTGCCACTTGACGCGATCCAGGTTCGTCCAGACGACGAGGGTGCCGCTGGTGCCCAGGGGTACCTCGCTGAGGTCGTCCCAGTCCTCCGGAACACGGCGAGGGACGGGGTCGGGAACCTCATCCTGCCCGCTGGTGATCTCGTCCAGGTCAAGATAGGTGTACAGGGCGTTCGCGGGGCCGTTCTTCCACGACCAGACCTCGACCTTGGTGCACTGGGACATGCTGGAGTTGGGCAGACCCATGCCGAAGCGGCCGATTCGGCTGCGGTCGTCGCCGAGACCGTCTCCGTACTTCAGAGCTCGGCGCAGGAGTTCGCTGTCCATGCCCTTGCCGTCGTCGAGGACGGCGATCTTGTCCACCCGGTACCTGGTCTGGGCGACACCCTCGATGGGGCTCTCGCAGGCAAAGACCTGCACCAGCGTGGCTTCCGCGTCGATGCTGTTGTCGATCAGCTCGGCGAGCGCGTAGGCGGTGTTCTTGTAGCCGCTGTCGCGCATGGCCTTGACGGTCAGCGAAGGGCTGACGATCCGGTAGTTGTTTCCTTCGCCGGTCACGCTGTCTCCCATACGTCTTCCCAGTTGGTGAATGCTTCGGCGACGTCGCCGAACCCGGGGAGCGCCGGGTCGACGACGGTGACGATCTCGCAGGTCTCGGTTCCGCCGGCCTTGGGGCCGCGGATGACCCGGCCGACCATCTGGCTGTAGAGCACCAGGGACTTGGTCGGCCGAGCGATGACGGCGGCGCTGGCTGCGGGCGCGTCGAAGCCCGTGGTCAGGACTCCGAAGTTGCACAGGATCATGGGCTTCCGGGCCGCGCTCTTGAAGCGACGGATGGCGTCGCTGCGGTGCCGAGGCGAGGACTCGCCGGTCACGAATACCGCGTCGAGGCCGGCCGCGGACAGCACGGAAGCGATGAGTCGGCAGTGCTGCACCGATGCCGCGAACACGAGGATGCGGCGGTGCTGCTTCTCAAGCAGCTCCATGATCGTTTGGACGACCTTGAGGTTCCACTGCTCGTCCTTCGCGAGCTCGGCGATGATGCTGTCCGGGATCTCGAACGCTCGCGCCAGGCTCTGCTGATCCCGGGCCGACAGCTGCATGCCGGCTTCCGCGGCCACCGTGCGCATGATCGGTTTGGCCAGGTAGCCCTGGTCGATAAGGGCTGTCACCGGATTCGTGTAGCCCTCGATCTCCAGCATCACTTTCTGGCGGGAGAAGAAGTCGGCGAGTTCTTCGTCCTTGGCGATGTCCGCCCATGTGCGGCCCGGGGTCGCGGTGAGGCCCAGCAAGCTGGAGTCGTGACGTACCGTCAGGTCGTCCACTACGCCCTGAAACGTGGGGGCGATGATCTGATGGGCCTCGTCGAACACGGTCAGAGTGCTGCGGGCGGCCAGCGTACGCAGGAACTGCGGGTCCGACTTGGCGGTTGAGACCGCCTTTTCCAGCCCGAGGACGACCAGTCCGTCGGTCACGTCCGCAAGGTCCGGGGAAGCACTGCCCCACACGCGGAGGACCGGCAGGGGTCGGTCGCCGACCTTGCTCCAGGCGCGCTCGAACTCGGCCGCGGCCTGCTCCAGCAGCTCCTGCCCGTGGGCCAGCCACACCACCAGGGAGGGCCCGTGCTGCCGCAGGTGGTCGCAGATCATGCTCATGCCGGTCCGCGTCTTGCCCACGCCCGTCGGCAGATGGAGCACGGCCCGGCGGGGGCCGTCGTACAGCAACTCCTTGACCCGGCGCGCCGCGCGGAGCTGATGGGGGAACAGGGCGTAGTCAGGTGCCGTCTCTCGCTTGAAGGAGGGGACCTGAGGCTGTACGCGCTCGACCGTGAAGCCGAAGAACTCCAGAAGCTCTCTGCGCTCGTCAGCAGTCCACTTCAGCGCCTGCAGGTACTCCAGCGGTTGCTCGGCACCCAGCGACCCGAGCCGTTGCGCCAGTTCCGCCTGCTTGGGCCCGGAAACGTGGTCGAGCAGTACCGCGCGCTCGTCCTCGTCCGCGACCAGGAGCTCGGCGTCGATCGCGATCGCGGCGACGGCTCGTAACCGCTCATCACCCGCCGTGCCTCCTTCGATGAGGTCGAGAAGGCCGCACAGCTCTTTGCCGAGGTGCCGGCGGATGTAGTCCATGGGGGCGTTTGCCAGGACTGCCTCGAAGGGCATTCCCGGTGACCACGTCGTCACAGCCTCACCTGACCGATGCGGCTGACGGCAAGCCGTGAGCCGCTCGCACAGGACCGACCATCATCGTGAAGTTCCTCCCCCAGCTCGACGCACACCAAGCAGCGCTTCAACCTGCAGATACTGCGGCGTTGCAGCGTGCGGACCACACTAAACGGGACCACTGACAACAGGAGCACCATCAGACTAAAAGCCCAGCGAGGGACGGCAATTGGCCACACAGCTGCCCGACTTCCCGGCCGCGAAACAGATCTTTCAGCATGCGGCTTGCGCGTGAGGCACCCGATATAGAACATTCATTCGGTAAATGGCTTGCGACACCACGCCTTCGAGTGATTCAAAGAGTGGATCTCGGCTCGCGACTAGGATCACGGCGAGCTACTGGTGGAACCCCGGATGCGGGGCGAGGTTTCCACCAGCAGTACATTGGTGTGCGACACGAGCGAGGCGGGGTGGCAGACGATGAGCGAGCCGAATGGGCCGGTTGCGTCCTATTTTGACTACAATGCCACCGCTCCGATCCGGCCCGAGGCTCTCGCGTCTGTCGTCGAGGCCATGCAATCGGTCGGCAACGCCTCAAGCATGCATCAACCCGGACGGCAGGCGGCTCATCGGGTCGATGTCGCCCGTCGGCAGGTGGCTGACCTCCTCGGCTGCTCGCCCGGCGAGATCATCTTCACCTCCGGGGCGACCGAAGCGAACAATCTGGCCCTCCGAGCCGCGTTCACCGCCGGAAGTCCCCTGGTCACAAGCCCTGTTGAACATCCGGCGGTGCTGGAGACGGCCCGCGCGGTCACCGCCGGGAGCTCCGAGGATCTCGTGCTCCTGCCGGTCGGCGGCGACGGCCTGGTGGATCTCGGCGCCCTGGAACAGGTCTTCGCCGCGCGCAGTGGGGGAGTGGTCTCCCTGATGGCGGCGAACAACGAGACCGGTGTCCTCACCGACCTCCGCATCGTGGCCAAGGCGGCCCGTGAAGCCGGCGCACTCGTCCACACGGACGCCACACAGATCATCGGCCGCCTCCCCGTGGATGTCGCTGAACTCGACGTCGACCTCTTGTCGCTGTCGGCCCACAAGTTTGGCGGACCGCAGGGAGTCGGTGCCCTGTATGTACGGCGTGGATCCCCACTCCCGCACCGGCCGCTCCTCGTGGGCGGTGGACAGGAGCGGGGCTGGCGCGCAGGCACACTGAATGTGGCTGGGATCATCGGCATGGGAGCAGCCGCCGACGCCGCGTCGCGCGGCCTCGGGGAGGAGGCCGAGCGGGTCGCAGCCATGCGTGACCGCCTCGAACACCTGGTCACCGGCGCCCTGCCCGGCTGCCGTATCAACGGCCGGCGCGATCAGCGCCTGCCCGGCGTGACGAGTATTACTTTCCCTGGAGTGCCTGCGGACGCGGTCCTGGCGGCCATGCCCGACGTCGCTGCCTCGGAGGGCAGCGCGTGCGCGTCCGGCGCTCCCACGCCGAGCCACGTGCTCCTGGCGATGGGGCTGTCCCGGGCGGACGCCGACAGCACGATCCGCTTCTCGCTGGGCTACGCGACCACGGATGCCGAGATCGAGCACGCCGCGCAGGCCGTCAAACGCGCCGTGACGCAGGTTCGAGCCGCGCTGGCCGAAGCCGACGATCCCCGCTGACCGTTACCCGTTTACCAACTTCGTCAGAGCAATCGCATTGGACACAGAGAGGTCCCGGATGTCAGACAGCCGGCTTGGGGAAGCCGCCCTTTTTTCCTTCGCGCGACACGAAACGTTCGCGCCCCGCTTCGGCTGGCTGCACAAGGCGTACATGCAGGTCAAACAGGAGCAGGGCGCGTTCCTCGCGGACGGCGCGCCGGTGTTGTTCGGAGTGGGCAAGAACATGGTCAACGCCATGCGCTACTGGTCGCGCGCGTTCAAGTTGACCCGGGAGTGCAATCCGACGAAGGGCACACAGGCCAAGTTCTCCTACCCCACCTGGGAAGCACGATGGCTTCTGGACGAGGACGGAGCGGACCCGTACCTGGAGGAGAACGGCAGTCTGTGGCTGCTGCACTGGTGGCTGATCTCTTCCCGTCCCGGCGCCAAGAGCCACGCGCCGACCTGGTACACAGCCTTCCACCTCGCGCCGTTTTCCCGGTTCACGACCGCGGACATGACGCAGGTGGTCACCCGGCACGTGAACTTCTCCTACGACAAGAGCCCGGAAGAGGCGTCGATCGTCCGTGACGTCGACTGCCTTACCAAGATGTACGCGCGCAGCGCCCCAGAGAAGGCCGGCTCGCCGGGCAGCTACGAGGACCTGCTCGCCTGCCCCTTCCGAGACCTTGACCTCCTCACCTTCGTCGGAACCCGCGGCAAGCCCGAGTGGCAGTTCACCAGCGGGCACCGCACCTCGCTGCCGGCCCGGGTCCTGGCCTACGCCTGCCTCGACTACGCCGCCAAGTTCTCCCGCCAGGCCAACTCGATCTCCGTGGCCCGCCTCGCCAACGAGCCGGGCTCCCCAGGGCGCGCCTTCCGCGTCCGGGAAAACGAGATCGTCAGTGCACTGCAGAAGGTCGCCGCCGACCACCCGCACCTCAACCTGACCGAGGCAGTGGGACAGCGCAGCCTCGCCTTCACGGCCGACCCCTTCGCTCTGGCCTGGGAAGTCCTCGACGAGCAATACGACTTCGTCACCCGACGCCCCGGCTTCCCCACCCGTGAGGAGTGGGCCTCTACGTTCCCCCAGCTCGCCGAGGCCGAGCAGAGGGAACTCGACACGAAGGCCACGGACACCTCCGAGGCCACCGAGAAGCTCTTTGACGAGGAGACTGCCGCGTGACCGCCGCAACCCCCACGCGGACCCCAGACAGCCCGGCGAGCGACGCCCCGCAGTTCCCCGCAG
The DNA here is from genome assembly GCF_053597275.1 of Streptomyces sp. NPDC001492. Lineage (NCBI taxonomy): Bacteria > Bacillati > Actinomycetota > Actinomycetes > Kitasatosporales > Streptomycetaceae > Streptomyces > Streptomyces sp. NPDC001492. The sequence continues at coordinate 98,638 of NZ_JBSFHW010000021.1, forward strand.
GCATCGAACTCGTGGGCTCCCAGATGCGCTCGACCAACCTGGAGCGAGACGTCGAGGATGTCCTCCACGACCCGTATGTCGGCGCCCGTGCCGTCGACGTTCTGGAACGCATCGCGAGCGCGCTAGCCGACCAACGCCGGACACGGGCCTGGTCGTTCACCGGCCCCTACGGATCCGGCAAGTCCACGCTGTCCAACTTCATCGATGCGCTGCTGGGGCGGGATGCCAAGCGGCGTGACGAGGCCGAGCGCATCCTCGAAGAGGCCAGCCCTGCCCTTGCCCAGCGCGTCGCCGCAGCACGCGACGCCCTTGCGCCCGAGGGGTTTCTCGGCGGCGTGGCCACCGCGCGCCGCGAATCCGTCGTCGCCACCCTTTCCCGTGCTCTGCATACGGCGGCGGCGCGACGCTGGGGCAAGCGCGTCCCGAAGGTAATCGCCACCGCCCTGGAGGCGTGCGCCGACCCGGACCGCGCCGGCGCCAAGGAGATTCTCGGCGCCGTCACGGCTCTGACATCAGACGGGCAGCAGCCCCTGCTCCTCGTCATCGATGAGTTCGGCAAGACGCTCGAACACCTCGCTGGGCACAATGAGTTTGCTGACGCCCAGCACGACCTGTTCCTGCTGCAAGAACTCGCGGAACGAGCGGCCGGACCCAACGGTCTGCCCGTCTACCTGATGACCTTGCAGCACTTGTCGTTCATGGACTACGCCTCACGGTCCAGCGAACTCAAGACCCGCGAATGGGCCAAGATCCAGGGGCGCTTCGAAGACATCACTTTCGTCCCTCACCAGGGCGACTCTCTGCACCTGCTGCGCCGCCGCCTCGATCGCTCGGCGGTTAACTCGGCTGGGCAGGCCCTGATCACCGCGTCCGCCGAGGCGTCCGCGGACCTCTGGACGCAGCATGGTCTCGGCGTTCTCGCCGAGCTCGGCCCCGACCACTTCGCCGACCTCTACCCGCTGCACCCCATCACGGCCCTAGCCGCACCGATTCTCGCCGCGCAGATCGGCCAGCACGACCGCAGCCTGTCGGGCTTCCTCAACAGCGGCGAGCCCAATACCGTCCGTCACTCGCTGTCCCGGCACAGCGACCCGGAGGCGGACCGTGCGAGCACGGTGCGGTTGCCGCAGCTGTGGGACTACTTCCTCAACTCCGGGCGCACCGCCCTGCTTGCCTCTGCCAACGCCAGCAGGTGGATTGAAGTCGACTCGCGCATCCGGGACGCCAACGGGCTCCCGGACGCCGATCAGGACGTACTGAAGACCATCGGCGTCCTCAACCTGATCGACTCCGACGGGGCACTCAGCGCCACCTCCCCGATGATCCACTTCGCTCTCCACGATCCGACCGAGGTCGCTGACCCTGGCGCCTTCAGCGCGCTCGAAGAGCGACTCGCCGACCTCGTGCGCCGGGGCTTCCTAGTCCACCGTGAGTTCAGTGGCGAATACCGAGTCTGGCAGGGCACCGACGTCGATATCGACGGCCGACTCAAGGACATCATCAGCCACTTCGACGACGCGGCGGTCATCGACCGGCTCGGCAGCCTGGTTCCCCAGGCATTCGTGGCCGGCCGCCACAGCCAGGTCACCGGCATGATGCGTGTGTTCTACACCGCGGTCAGCGGCCCCGAGACCAAGACTGTTGCCGCCCCCGACGAGCTCAAGGAGCCCGCCGACGGCCTCGTCGTCTTCCACCTCGGTACCGACGCCGACCGGCCCACCGTCCACTCGCCCCTGCCCGTACTTGTCGGCACCACTCCTGACCCCGGCGTCGTACTGACCACGGCCACCTACCTCGTCGCGCTGAAGGAACTTAGTACCCAGCAGGACATCGACCACGTCGCTCGACGCGAAGTCATGGAGAGGCTCGTGCAGGCCGAGGCCGAGCTGCTCGAACTCATGCAGGCCGCCTTCTACCCGCCGTCCTCCGAAGCGTCCTGGAGCCTGTGGCACACCGGCATCGCCCCCGGTGAGGAACCCGCCGCCTCCGGCCTAGCTGCCCGCAGCCTGAGCGGTCTGGTCTCCCTCGCCTGCGAATCCGTGTATCCGCACACCCCGCACATCCGCAACGAGATGCTCGGCCGCCATGTCCTGACCAGCCAAGCCGCCCAGGCGCGCGGCATACTGCTGACGGCCATGCTCTCCGCCTCGGCCAAGGAGAACCTCGGCCTCGTCGGGTACAAAGCCGAACGAGCCATCTACAGCGGCGTCCTGGCCTACCTCGGCCTCCACCGCGAAAACGGGGTGGCCCAGGCCGAGAGTCAGCAAGAGAGCCTGCTCCCATACGGCTTCTCCCCGCCCGGCGAGGGCCACGAACACGCCCAGCCCGCCTGGAACGCCCTGAACGAGGCACTGTCCGGCGCCACCGAGCGGGTCAGCATGGAAGAGGTCGTCCGTGTCCTCAAGAGCCCGCCGTACGGGCTCAAGACCGGCGTGATCCCCGTCTTCCTGCTCCCAGCCCTGATCATCCGACGCCACGATGTCGCCCTGTTCGAGGAAGGCACCTACCTGCCCCGGCTGACGATCGACGCCGTCGAACGCCTGGTCAAAAGCGCGGCCCGCTTCGAGGTGAAGTACACACCGGCAGGGGACGGCCAGCGCGGCAGCATCATCAAGAAGCTGATGGTCTCGCTCGGCGTGGAAGCACCGCGATCCAAGGCCCTGCGCAACCCTGACCTCCTCTCCGTCGCCAGCGCCCTGATCACGCGCGTCGCCGACCTGCACAAGTACGCCCGCAACACCAAGAACATCTCCGCCGACGCGAGCACCGTACGCACGACGATCGTCCGGGCACAGGACCCCGACGACCTCATCTTCCACGCGTTGCCGAAGGCCCTCGGCCTGCCCGAGATCCCGGCCCGCGCCCGCGCCAACGCGGAAGCTGCAAACACCTACGTCGAACGACTCACGGCGGCGGCCGATGAACTCGCATCCATCGACAGCCAGTTGCGCGCCGAGGTCGTACGAGTGCTCGCAAAGGAGTTCCGCCTGCCGGCCGAACTGCCGAAGCTGCGCGCACAGCTCGCGGCCCGCCTGCGCGGCTTCGCCGGCGCAGTGCTGACCCCGGAACTGCGGGGCTTCGTCGACTTCGTCCTCAGTGACGGCCTGGAAGACGACGACTGGCTCGAGCCCATCGTCGTACGCCTGACCAACCTCGCGCTCGGCGACTGGGACGACCGCGAGGCCAAGGTCTTCCCGCAGAAGGCCCGGTCGATGGCCGCCGCTCTTGACCGCGTCGGACATCTGCATCACGCCGGGAAAGAGGTCCGCGCACGGGAAGAGAAACTCGACGCCCAGTTGTTGACCTTGACAGACAGCGCCGGCGTGGAACAACGCACCCTCATCTACGTGCCGGAACAGGCTCGTAGCGAGGCCAACAGCCTCGCTTCCGACGTCCTGAAGCAGGCCGAGAAGGCCCTCGGACCGGACGGAGCGAGGATCCTGCTCGCGGCCCTCGCCCAGCGCGTCACCGATGCCGCGACAGCAGCGAGTGAAAGGAAGGCACAGGGATGACCGACGGAGCCGACACTCAGAAGGTCCGGCACGTACTCGGTATCTCCGGCGGCAAAGACTCCTCAGCGCTCGCCGTCTACATGCGCAACCGAGTCCCGGAGATGGAGTACTTCTTCTGCGACACGGGCGCCGAACTGCCCGAGACCTACGAGTACCTCAACCGCCTGGAGGCCGCCCTCGGCAAGTCCATCGTGCGACTGAACGCCGACCGGGACTTCGACCACTGGATGGAGGTCTACCAGGGCACCCTGCCCAGCCCGCAGATGCGCTGGTGCACGAAGAACCTCAAGATCAAGCCCCTTGAGGACTGGGTAGGCGACGACAAGGTGATCTCCTATGTCGCCATCCGCGCCGACGAGAACCGACTCGGCTACGTCAGCACCAAGCCGAACATCGATGCCGTTTTCCCCTTCCGTGAAGACGGCATCGACAAGGACGGCGTCATGCGCATCCTCGACGAGGCCGGCATCGGCCTGCCCGACTACTACGAGTGGCGCACACGCTCCGGCTGCTACTTCTGCTTCTTCCAGCGCAAGCACGAATGGGTCGGCCTCAAGGAACGCCACCCAGACCTCTTCGACCGCGCCGTCGAGTACGAGGACAAGGTCCGCTACCGACACACCGCCATGAAGGGCCGCAACTACACGTGGTCTCAGGGCGAGTCGCTGCCGGAGCTGATAGAGCGCAAGGACGAGATCGAGGCCAAGCATGAGGCGGCCCTTGAGCGCGCAGCCAAGCGCATCAAGCCCAACCGCCCCTTGCTAGAGGTTCTTTCCGACGCACTCGACTCAGACGACGACGAGGCCGGCTGCTCCGTCTGCCACCTCTGACGCGCAACCACACACAGCGGCCCCAGCAGCTCGAGCTGGGGCCGCTGTTGCTTTCCCGACTTCCAATCAAGCTTGCCGCGCCTGCGGTTGCGGCCCCGCGCGGAACTCTGTCCCAGGCTGCTGAAGGGGCCGCGGCCCACTCGCCCACGACAAGTCGAGGCTTCCTGTGATGGAGTGACGCAACGTCACATGTGGGGGCATGATGGGCGCACGCCGTTCCTGCTACCTCTGTCGACCACTCATATGCCAACATGAGTGATGGATCACCCACGGGTGCCGAACGGTAACGGAGAGAAATCGGGGATATGGAAACTCGCGAGATTTTTGATGCGGCACCGCTGTCAGTTTCTCAGTTCCTCAGCGAGCCCAGTCAGGGGCTCTATATTCCGCCGTATCAGCGCGCATACAGTTGGGAGCTGCCCAAGATCAGGCGTCTCCTCAGTGACGTCGCACACGGCCTTGACCAGCTTGCCGAGTTCGAGGACTCGATCTGTTTCCTCGGCACCGTCATCGCGCTTCGCGACATCAACTACACGACCGTTGAGCCGAAATACAGGTCTCAGGTCCCTTCCAAGGTGATGACCATCATCGACGGGCAACAGCGAATGACCACTCTGCTGTTGCTGACGACGGTCCTGCACGAGGAGATTCGGGTTCGGGCGGAGAAGCTGGCACGCGATGACGAGCCGTCGGTCTGGTGTTACAACCAAGCGCTTGATGTGACGGGACGTCTAGCGAACTGCTTCGAGGAAGACATGCGCTACGGCGAGCATCGCTACTACCCGCGCATGATTCGCTCCTACTACGACGTGTGGTCCCGCAATAAGGGGGAGGCCCGCTATCGGTCACCCGTGGGTTACTACCTTGAGTCTTATGGGGCCTATGGGCGAGGCGAGGATCCTGCGAAGCCCTACAAGCATGACCTCATCAACTCCGAGAAGACGGATGGCGTTGACCTTGAGGCATACAAGCACTTGGACCGCATGCGGGAGCAAATGAGGTCCATGCTGCGTAAAGCGGTGAACGGCGGCGTCAAGAGGGAAGATGATATTCTCCTGCCGATCGGGGCCGATATAGCGCAGTCGCAGAATCTCCAATTCGCCCTCTTTAACAGCGAGTTTCCGGAGTCGGTTGTCGCGAGGCTTGGTGAAGAAGCCAAGGAGGTGCCACTCACTCGGCTCATCGTTTTCGCGAACTACCTCCTGCATCGAGTCACCGTTGCTGTGGTTACCGCCAAACGCGAGGACTATGGCTTCGACATGTTCGAAGCCCTCAACACCACCGGACAGCCACTGACTGCAATCGAGACGTTCAAGCCTCGCGCCATCCAAGCTGAGGGCTTGGATGAGTGGCAGGAGTCCGAGTCAAAAGGCCACTTCGATGTCATCGAAGCCTACCTGGATAGAGAAGGTAGTACTTCGGCGGATAAGCGCCAGACCGTCACCAGCAGCATCCTGCTCCCGTTCGCCATGTTCCAGGACGGAACCAAGCTCACAAAGCGCCTGAACGACCAGCGTCGTTATCTGAGGGGTGTCTTCGATACCGACCCAGATGTCGAAGCGCGCCGCAAGGTCCTGGCCGGACTCGCCCAGGTGGCGCGCTTCTACGAAGGACCTTGGGCCTCGCCGACGAATGTGCCGGCCTGCGAGGATGCTTCCTTGCGTCAGCAAGCGGGGATCTCGCTAGCAGCGCTACGCGAAGGCGGACACGACATCGTCGTCGGGCTGCTGACCCGGTACTACGCGGCGCATCGCCTTGCGCCCACCGAAACGGTCGAGCTGGCGGCCCGCCAGTTCCTGATCGCAGCCCAGTCGTGCGGAGCGTTCTATGCCCTCTGGAGGGGAGCATTCGGCGGGACAGCGGGAATCGATGGTGTCTACCGATCCCTCATGAATCATGGTGTGAACGACGATGACGCGCCACGATTTGCTCGATTTGGCGGTGATCTCACAGAGGTCCCGCCGGTTGAATCACTGCAGTCGTATCTGCGAGAGCGGCTGCAGGAACAGGGGATTCACGACAAGGAACAATGGGTTGCGCGGGCGTCCCTTACGCCCGTATACCAAGCCTCGAAGCCGTTGACTCGTCTCCTTCTCCTGGCTGCGTCGCAGAATTCCACCCCGGACAACTCCGAACCCGGTCTTGTCGTTCGAGGAAAGAGCGGCTTGCTTGAGACGCTGGAGCCCGAACGTTGGAATGACACTGCTTTCGCTACGATCGAGCACGTAGCACCTCAGACGCTGTCGGGTAACGGCGGTTGGAACAAGGACCTGTACGAGGATCCCGAGCTCATCGAGAGGATCGGCAATCTCACCCTCCTGCCTGCTGTCGAAAACGCGTCGGCGAGCAACAGGTCCTGGCACCTGAAGCGCCTTATGTTCCAGGCGCTCTCCGCCGCCACAGTGGAAGAGGCCGAGAAGATGTTGGCCGACGCTGAAGCACAGGAACTGCGCCTGGGCAGTGGCGCTCAAGAGATCGTCAAGCAGTCTCGATACCTCCCGTTGGTTGCTGCTGTTGCGCAGAGGGAGGACGAGTGGACGGCTGATTTCGTTGCGGAGCGATCGAAGAGGCTGTGCAGCCTCGCCTGGGACGCCCTGACGCCGTGGCTCGGGTTCGAGCAGTAGCCGTCTCCACAGGTGCCTGTCAGCGATGTGAACCACGGTCCGCAGCTCAGCGTGTGCTTGAGCTGCGGACCGGAATCGCCACGTCGTATCGCAAGTGGCTTGGTTGCGCCAACTCGCCTTACTTATCTACCTCCTGGACGTGCCATCCACCGTTGACGTACCACTCGTCGTCGGCAAGGCCCCGGTACAGCGCGCTTCCCATCGTGTTGGGATTGCCCTCGTGCGCCCACCCCTCTGCTTTGCGGGAAAGCCAGTGGGATACGTCCCTGATAGGAGTGGTCTTGAGGTCGTGGTTTGTGGCCGCGATGTGTGATGCGACCAACTGGCGGTAGCGGTAGTCGAGATCGAAAACCCTCAAATGGGTGCGGAGTCGTCCGGTGAGAGTTTCATCCCAGTTGGCGTGAGGGGTGACGAAGAACTCCATGGACATCGGCTGTCTTCCTTGGGGTCTCCGCACTCTGGCAGTCAGCCATGGATGGTGCGAGAAGTCATCGAAGTACGGGTGCAGAGTCTGCTCTGTTGCGTTGGTGGGACACGTCTCGCCCTTACCGATATTACAGTCCCGGCATGCGGGAACAAGATTGACCGGAACAACGCTCAACAAGGGATATGCACTACTGGGGAGGTGGTGGTCGAGTGTTGTCACGACACCCTCTCCACACAGAGGGCACTTATTAGTGGCACCCTTGATCGCTTCGTAGATGCGCCGGCCCGGTGAGGTCTCCTTGACCATGCGGTCTTTGTAGACCCTTTTCAGTGATGTCCGTTCCTGGCGTCCGGTCGGCTCGCTCGCGATGTAGGTGAGGGTGTGCAGGGACTGCTGCTTCGCTGCTGCCTCGTATTCGAGGCTAGCTGTGGTGACTGCATCTTCGAACGCCTCAAGCCGGGCTTTGGTAGTTGGGCGAGCGCCGCTGATGCATGTGGTGAACGATTGACGTGCGTCAATCGCTGGTGCCTCTAGTCGACGCATCAGCCCTGCCCTCGCAGGTCGTCACGAATACCGAGCAAGGCGCTGAGGACGAGCTGTGCTTCACTGCCTAGTCGGCCGTGGAAGCGTTCGAGGACTGCGTCGTAGGAATAGCCCTCGCTCACAAGGCGCCGCAGCTCCTGCAGGAATCCTGCTGCGGTGACTTCAAGGCCGAACACCTCATGGGTCAGGACACCGACGTTCTCCCCGTACGTCTCGATGCGAGGTTGGCCGGCGCCTAGCTGCCCGCCGTAACGCCACAATTTCCACACGCAGTGGGCAGGGATCTCCTGGAGCACCACTGGCGAGTGCGTGGCGACGACAGCGAGGCCGTTGCGCTCGGTCAGTAGATCGGAGAGGGCACGCATGAACGCGGCCAGGAGAGGGGGGTGGAGGTGAGTCTCGGGCTCATCGATGATAACCAACGTGCGTTCGCTGACGTGCTCGATGAGACGGGTCATGGTGAGCAGCACGATCTTGTGGCCGGAGCTGAGCTGGCGGAACAGAGCTCGGGCCTTGCGCTCGCGGCTGCGGCGACTGGGCGAGTTTTCGAAGTTCTCCAGCCATCCCTCTTCCAGCAGTCCGCTGCCGGGGTAGTCGAGCATACGGAGAGCCTCAAGCCACTGGCCGACGCGTTCCCGGGTCAGGCATGCCTGCATCCCTTGGGCAAAGTCACCACGTAGACCGTTGGGGGTCTTGAACCGTGGTGAGCGAGCGCCTTGGACTCGCAGGCCCACATAGGAGGCGATGAACCTATCGTCGCTCTCGACGAGAGGGAAGTCGTCGAAGGCGCTGAAGGACACGGTCACGAGATTGGTGAAGGAGCGACCTTCACGGCCGTACTCGATCACCCGGCCGAGCAGTTCCGGTTCCGGTTCGATTGCCGCGACGGCGCGCGCCAAATGCGACAGCACGAATGACTTCCCCACCCCATTGCGGCCGGTGAGGGCGTGCACGTTGCTTGGCGGATTGGAATCGGGCTCGACCTGAAACCGGAGCCGGACCGGCTCTGCGCCATGGGGAACGGGGGGTTCGTAGGCCACGTCGAAGCTCATTTTACGGACACCGCCACGGGCGATGCGTCGTAGCTGACCCTCTACGGCGGACAGTTTCACCCATCGAAGCAGCGAGCTGCGAGTCACGTCGTAGTCCATCGCCATCGCGAGGATGTCCTCGTCGAGCGCAATGTCCCGAAGGGCGCGGAGGACGTCTTCACGGGCAGGGCCGACTACCTCGTGAAGGTTCCGGTAATACTCGTCCGATTGGCCCAGGGAGAAGAAGGACCTGTCCAGTTGGGTGAAGCGTTGCGGCAGTGGTGTATAGCGTTCTCCGCCCGCATACATCGAGGTGTGCCCAACCTTCACCGTGCCTATTTCTACGATGCCCGTGGCTGTCCGGATTCGCAGGATGTAGGTCGTTTGATAGCCCGTATCCGTTCCATGGCTCCAGCCATCTACCTCCCCTCGGGCATAGAAGAGCACGGCGTCGGCATCCTCATCCCAGTATTCGAAGGCGCCGTCGTCTTCGGGTGCGGGCTGGTCAAGAACCGCGAACTGCACGGCGACATCCTCCGGTTGAGCGTCTGGAACACCTGATCAGCCGATCCTAGGCCGAGTAGCTCCATGGCTCTTGCCTGTCGTGAATCAGCGCGGATTCCTGTACGGCGGGAGGTGCACAGGGGTCAGATGACCGTACCCGCCGCCGGCAGGCGGCTGGGTGGGCTCGCTTCGTGTCTAGCCCGACGTGGATGCCAGCTCGGCGATTGCGGTCATCGGTGGGTGCGCGCTGCGGTGACGGCCGGCCGGTGAGGCGGTCCGGCACGGGGACGTGGCGCTGACCGCGGGGGTGCGCCGGTGGAGGCGCAGGTGGGCGCCGTGGCCCGGTTCCAGCGGGTGCGCAGGGCGCTGAGGTCGGCCAGGGCCCGTCGGCTGCCGGTGATGAGCTGGTGGGGGGTGTTGGCGGGGTCGTCGGTGTAGGCGGTGATCCGTGCGGCGACCGCCTGGGCACGGGCGAGGAGAGCGCGCTGAAGGATCTTCTCGCCCCAGTGCTCTGGTGAGCCGGCGGGTGTGGAGACCAGTGCCATCAGGTCTTTGGGGGTGAGGGTGCCGGCGAGCAGGCCGCGGTGCTGGGCCTCGCCAAGGACGGTGACCGGGTCGACCATGTCGCCGCGGTGGACCAGCGCCGTGATGGACTGCCAGAGTGCGGCGTGCAGCGGCAGCAGGAAGTCCGTCTCGGTCAGCCACCGCATCTGCTGGACCTCCGCCGGGTAGGCGGTGGCGGTCGCGAGGAGGAGGCGTTCTTCGGCGAGATCCTCCTCGCTGGCCTGCAGCGGGATATCCGGGGGGAGCGCCGTACGGGGCAAGGGGCCGGGGTGTGGCGCGAACTGTTCGGCGAGGGAGTCCAGGACGCGGCCGATGTCGTCGGCCATACCAAGCGTCGAGGCTGCCGGGTTGGGCAGGCCCGGGTCGGTTGCGGTGGACGCGAGGCGCTCAGCGTGCCCGCGCAGGACTCGGCGGGCGTTGTCGGCGCGGATCATCCTGGCGTACGCCGCAGCGTGCTTCGGCTGCGGACAGAACTGGATGAGCGCATGGATGTAGGAGGCATTGAGGCCGGGAGCGTGCGGACGCGCGTGTTCCAGCACTGTGTTGAGCCAGGCCGTGTCCTTGGCGTGGTCGGCGGGGTCGGGCTGCGGGAGCGTGTAGATCGCGGTGAACAGCGCGGCGTGGGTGTGGCTGTCGAAGTGGTGGGCGATCAGTGGCTCGGTGTCGGCAAGCCGTGCGGGTTCGAGGAGGAGGGCGCCGAGCAGGGCCTGCTCGGCGTAGTGGACCGGCTTCGGTGCCGGCGTGCGGTCGAGGTCGTCGTCCTCGTCGGGTTCAGGGGTGTGGGGCATCAGGCGGCGAGGGTGAAGTCGTTGGGGTTGAAGGTCCTGTTGAGGTGCGGGGCGAGCAGGTGGGCGGCCAGGCGCGGGGGGACGGCGTTGCCGATCTGGGAGAACATCTGGCCCTTGTTGCCCTGCCACGGATAGTCGGCGGGGAAGCTCTGCAGCACGCCCGCTTCCTGGGCGGTGATCTTGATCGGGGCTGGCGCCGATCGCTGCTCACCGTCGGTAAGACTGGAGGCGGGGGCGGCGACCCAAGTGCACTCGTTGGCCCGGTGGCCGAAGAACAGAGTGCCGGCGGGCTCGTCAGCACGGCGCACGGTGGCGTTGGTTTGGTTGTTGCTGCGCAGTGACCATGACCAGCGGTGCGCTTCGGCGGTGAAGCTGGGGACCGGAGCATCCGAGGGGCGGTTCGCACCGGGCCGGTCCGCCCAGCCCGGGCCCTGAATGCGGGAGGTCAGGACGACCTCGGAGTCGGGGTGAGGTGTCCAGGTGCCCCGGTCGCGGGCATCGGCCAGGGTCTTACGCGAGCCGGAGGGGAAGGGTTCGGGGCCGCCTCCTGGTCCGCCGCCGGCGCACACGGTGGGCACGGGCCGGTCGGTGGCGCCCCAGCCGAGGGCTTCGGCCATGGATACCCAGCGGGCGCGGCCGGGGCCGAACAGCGACTCCGGCTCGGCCAACTGTGCGTGGGTGGGGGGCGAGGGCTCGGCGGTGCGTACGCGGGAGGCGAGCAGGATCGCTCGCTTCCTGGTCTGTGGGACGCCGTAGTCGGCTGCGTTGAGGATGCCGGTCCAGACGGAGAAGCCCCAGGTGCGCAGTATGGCCGCGTACTGCCGCCACAGCGGCAGTACGTCGGGGACTTCCTCCATGACCACCCACTCGGGCTCGCCCACGGTGTTGAGGGCGTGGAGGTAGCGCATGGGTTCGGCGGCGAGGAGAGATCGTTCGTCCGCGCACGCGTGGAGCAGCTGCTCACGGGTGTCGCGTCCGGCGGCGAGGTCGGCGACGGCCTGGTGGACGAGCGGCTGGTCGACCAGACCGAGACGTTTGCCTGCCATGCTCCATGCCTGGCAGGGAGGGGAGGCGATCAGCCCGAGGACCTGGCCGGAGAAGATCCATACCGGATAGCGGGCGACGTCGGTACGGATCGTCAACTGCCCGGCCATGGCGCGGGTCTTGCAGGCCCACTCGTCCCATTCCAGGCCGATGTCCCGCGCGCCGAGAACATTGAGCGCGTGGCTCCAGCCGCCGGGACCGGCGAACAGGTCGAGGATGATCCGTCTCAAGAAGCCAGCCCGAAGTCGTCCTGCACCGGCTCGACTTCACCCCGGCAGGCCCAGGGGGAACAGCCGTCGACCACGCCGTTCTCCAGCTCCTCGACCGCGGCGGAGCGGTCGTCGAGCGCCTGCTGCCGCGCGGCCCACTCGGCGGCGGTGACGTGATCGATGGGGGCCTGATCGAGCGGTACGCGGGAGCGGTGCAGGAACGCCTCACCGAGCAGACGGTTCCCGGAGGCGTTGGCGCGGGCATTGCCCTGGCGGATGGCCGCATCGAACGCAACCACGTCCGCCCATTCCTCAGGGCTGGTGTCCCGGATACTCCTCCACTGAGCGTTGCCGTGAAATGGGCAGCCCAGACAACTCGATTTTGGCGTATCCGCCAGGCCGATGGAGGTGAGGTAGCGGACGCAATCCGAGCGCGACCAATTGAGGTCGATGAGCGGGTGCCGATTGCGCATGTACTTGACGTCTGCGTCCTTGGCCCGGTGGAACTCGTCGGTGGAGATGCCGACCCACTGCTCGACGAACACACCCTTCGGAATGCGCAGCGGGTATGGGTATCCGAGGAGTTCCCGAACCTTCTTCTTGATAGGCTTGATTTTATATTCACCGGTGCACTGGCGCCTGGTCATGCCCTGCTTTCCGTCCTGATTGAGGATATATAGGGGCATCGAGGCAAACCGGTGATCGGGGTCTAGGGCGTCCTTTCTTATGTGTCCGGAGGAGACGCGCAGGACGGGTATTCCTGCAGGTGCTGCGATTTCCCGTTCGAGACGGTCGAGATGGTTATAGACCGCGCGGGGTTCCCAGCCGGTATCGGCGAAAATTGCGTAGTCGACCTTCGGGAGTATTCCCTCAGCGGACAGTGCCAGCATGGCGCTGGACTGCACGCCCGCGCCGAGCGAGATGGACCGGAAGACAGGGGTTGTGGAAATAGGGGCTCCTTGCGGGAGACGCTGGAGGCAGGAGGGGTCAGCGTCGGTGGGCGGCGGGGGCCGTTGTGAAGTGCTTCGGAGGATCCGGCGGCCAGAGCTGGACCGCAGAGGGCGGGAAGGTGACGCCGGAAATGTGGGCGAGGACGGTCAGCCCGAGCGGGGTTGGCGCAAGGCGTTGGCCAATGGCCGAGGCGGGGTGCGCGGCGCGGTCACGGTGGGCGAGTCCCTTGCGTTCCAGGGCGTGCCAGGTGGCGATCGCGATGTGCGCCGAGGTCTGGGTGTCCACGTAGAGCGAGCCGGTGGCGCGCTGCCTGATCCGGCTGGGCGTGCGGGTGAGGACGCGCAGAGCGGCGCGCTGGTGCCAGGTCAGGCCACGCGTGATGGCCGACAGCTCAGCAGCTGAAATGTCGGGGCTGCTCTGGAAGGCCGGCGTCGGGGCGCGCAAGTCGTGGGGGTGCTGTGGCGGAGTGGGGAGGTCGGACGGGACGATGAGCGGCTCCGGACATATCTGCGGGGTCTTGTGCGGCGAGCTGAGTCGTTGGCGGTGGGGCGCGGAAGGCCGTGGAACGAGAAGCCTGGGAGTGGGGCGGCTAACGCGTCGCTGATCTCCGGCTGTTGAGCGAGAGCAGCGTCCCGGGGCGTGGCTGACCGGGTGGCTCCTGCGCTGCGGCGGTTCAACGGCTTCGGGTGGTTGCCTGCGTGGCTGCGGGGATCGGGCGGGGCGGCGTGCCGGGGGCGGTTCCTGGCCTTGTCGGGGGTAGTCCGATGACGGAGGCGAGAGCGGTGATGCCTGCTGGCGTGAGGTGCACGCGGTCTTGGGCAGGGCCGCCGATGTAGGCGCCGGGCGCGGAGTTCGGGATCCGTTCGGCGAGGTCCTTCGACTCCAGGGCCCGCAGCGTGCTCATCAGGACCTTGGGCTCCCTAGAACGCGTGAACTCCCGCCCCAGGGAGCTGCTGGCCACGACATGACCGCAGGCGATCTGCGCCAGGGCGGTGCGCTGGGTGGCAGTGAGCCGTTCATCTGGTGTGATGGCGGTCGACCAGTGACGTCGCCTTGTCTCCGCGGCGAGACTCGCGGCGCAGCCGACCGCGGCTTCGGGTGCCAGGGGGCGGTCAGCTCACGAGCCGACTGGAGGCTCAAGGCGGCTGACGAGGTAGTGAGAAAGGCGAGTTGTTTCAGCCGCACGAGCGTCTCTGTCAACTCCGTGCTCTGGTAGAGCCGTTCATCCTGGATGGCCTTGACCGAGATGCGGGTGGCGGACGCCAGGCGCTGCGCGGAGTCGGCGTGGGCCTGCGGCTCGGGTTCCGTCGTAGTGTGAAGGAGGACGTCGAGCGCGTCGTTGTGCCGGGTGTACTGATCGGCGAGGTGGAGCAGCCGCTCGACGGACGTCAGCGGTGGCGGCATGTCGAACAACAGAGACTCGGCGGGCGGCGTGGTCATGAGCGGCGCCGTACGGTCGGGGCCGGCACGGATATGGCGGCGGTCGTGCTCGGTGCCGCGGGACGGCGGGGCGTACCGAGGCAGGCGCGGGCCACGGCCAGGGCCTGGTCGGCGTCGTCGAGATGGACGCGCAGGCGGCTGTGCAGGCCGACAGCATCCAGCTGTTTCTGGAGCGTGGTCTGCGCGCCGGGCCGGGCGAGGGCGACGAGCGGGGCGAGGGCCTGCGTGTAGTGGGCGATGGCCCGTCCCAGGTGCCCGGTCGTCTGCCCCAGGGCCTCGGCCGGAGGGAGACCGGCGATGTTCGGCGCGAGCTGGTACTCGACGTCGGCGGCCATGCTGGCGGCCAGATGGCAGAGCAGGCCGATGTGCCGGGTGGCGGTGAACAGGCCGTTTCCGTCACCAGTGATGCGGTGCTCGCGCAGGTCGGCCATGACGGCATCCACGGCTTCGTGCGGCTCCATGTCGTCCAGGTCGGCAGGCTCGTGGGTGTGAATGGGCGCCTCCGTGGGCGAGTTGAGCGGGAAGAGAGGGCGAGGGCCAGGCGGCGGTGCCGAAGCCGGTCTGCTTCGGGGGCGGCCTCGGTGACGGCGCGTTCGGTGATGCCCGAGGACGTGCGGAAGGGGGCGGCGGACAGGGCGTCGACGCTGGGCACGAGATACCAGGGGTCGCAAGCCGAGCATGGCCGCGCGCATACCGGTGGCGAACGTTGGCGGGGTGCCCTTGGGCAGGGCACGGATGGCGTCGGCGGCCAGGATGCGTTCCTACCGCAGGCTGACGGACGTGGACTGCCGGACTCGGAGGTCGAGGTGAAGGTGGTCAAGCGGGCCGAGCACGTCGGGGTGCTTGTTGGCCCCCACCCCGGCCAGCTGGCCTGGAAAGATGAGCGCGAGGTCGACGGGGACGAAGCCGTTCACCGCCGCCTCCCGGCCGCGGCGGCAGCGGGAGCGGGCACGTTGGCGTTTGCGGTTGTCGGCGTACGGGCGGGTTTCTGGGTGTCCAGGGCCAGCCGTCCGGCGGCGGTGACCGTGACCTTCCGGCTCACGAAGAGCGACGTCCCCTGCTGGACGCGGATCAGCTTGTTGTCCGCGAGAGCGGTGAAGGGCTTGCTGTGGATGGTGCTGCCGTCGCCGGCCAGGACGGTCTCCCGGCTGCCCCGCAGAGACCGGGAGACACTGGTGCCGCCCTGGGCGACCTTCTCCAGGGCCGCGTACTGGGCTGAGGTCAGCTGCGGAAGCGGCGGCAGGTGCTCCGGGTGTTCCTTGAGGTCGCGGATGATTCCCGATGCGGTGTAGAGGCAGCCGGTTGCACACAGGTCCAGTTGGTGGGCGGCGTCGCCCAGGGCCTTGGCCAGACGAGGGGCGGCCTCGGCGTGCCGGGCTTTGCGCACGGTGTAGTTGTCCAAGGGCGGGCTGCCGGCGAAGACGGTTCCCTCGAGCGGGTTGTCGGCCACCGCGCTCGCGAGGTCGAGAGCGGCCACGGAAGCCGCTTCCACGACGGAGCTGAGCGCCTCCAGGGCGGGACGGCTGCCCGGTACGAGGGTGTACTGACTGCCGTCGAGGGCGGCCAGCCGCATCAGGGTGCGGCCGATCAGCTCGTGCACCTGGGCGATCTTCGGGGCGAGCTGCTTCAGCATCTCGCTGCCCGGCTGCGCCTTCAGTGTGCTGACGCTGGTCTTCAGGGCGCCGAACTCGGCGCCGAGCTGACGGAGGTGGTCGACCTGCACGGGCAGGTCGATCTGGCGGATGGCGATGGTGGGTCCTTAAGAATGTCGGTGGTCCGGGAGGTCAGTGGGTGCGGCGCCGCACCGGCCCTGTGGCCGGGCCGCCGGGGACGGCGGCCGAAGTGCGCTGGGGCGCTGCGGGGATCGCGTCGGGGGTGGGGATGCCCAGCTCGACATGGACATTGAGTCCAAGGGCGTAGGCGTGGGATTCGGCGCGGACGACCGCGCCTAGCAGGCCATGCTCGCTCAGCGGCATCGACGGCTCGTACAAGGAGCCGTCGGGCGAGGGCGTGAAGCCGTGCTGTTCCAGGAGGGAACGGGCCACGTCCGTGGTGGCGGTCGCGGTGAGGGTGGTGTCGCTGAGCGTGAAGCGGAGGTCGGGCTCGGGGCAGGGGCTCTGTCGGCTCCGGCGGGTGGTCCAGGACAGGTCGACGAGGTCGTGGGTATGGGACAGAAGTCCGTACATCGCTATGCCGGCCCGCTCGTTGGCCTCCTCGGAAGGGGTGGGCGGGAGCAGGTAGACGGTTCGACCGTTTAGTTTGCGGGCGATGAAACCGGCGTCGGTCAGCAGGCGGTCGGCGCTGCGGAGACGGCGGTTGAGGACGACGAACGTGTGCGCGTCATCGGTGGACCCAATGAACACGTCAGGCACGTCCACGAAGGACACGGGATTCTCCAAACGCTCGGGACAGCATGCTGCAAGGGGGGCTTGGTACATCGGCGTGGCATCGCGGGCGAACGGGCCGTCACGCCTGGTAGCAGCGGGAGGCTTCGTCGCCGACCCCGGCGGGCTCGACATGGCTGGTGAGAGCCACGGGGTTGTGATGCAAGATCAGCGGCGCGCGGTTGGCGGCCGGCCGGGTGGTGCCGGGGCGGGTAGCGCGGGCGCGTGGAGGTTGAGGCGGGCCGGAGTGCGCAGGACGGACAAGGGCTGACCGGAGGCGGCGATACGCCAGAACGACCAGCCGGTCCGGTTCGGCGACGCGATGTCCGGACGCAGGGCGCGGATGACGGCAGCCGAAGCGCCGCTGGGACTCTTGTAGGTCCCTTCGCCCGGGCCGTGGGGAACCGCGACGCACGAGGTGGCCGGGTCGAAGAGGGCGTCGACGCGGGTGTCGGCGTACCGGGCGTACACCGGGATCGGCGGCGGTGGTGCGGCGAGCGCTGCGTGGGCACGCTGGGCATCGGCGTGCTCGGCTGTCGATTGCTCGAAGTGGGCGAGGAGACGTTCGAAGACGCCTTTCGGCGTGGTGCTCCAGGCACGGGCGAGCAGCGTGATCTGCCTCTGCGTGTCGGGATCGAAATCGAGGGGTGCGGGCTCTTGAGATGTCATGGCGGGTCTCATGCGGCCTGGCCGAAGTCGTCGCGTGAGGGAGCGGCTTTGGCAACGGCGCGCGCTGTGATGGCCTTTGAGGCGCGTGCGGAGGAAGAGGCGAGGGTGTCGGCGCCGGGTTCGAGGTACCAGGGGCGCAGTTCGAGCATGGCGGCGCGCATGCCGGTGGCGAAGCACAGGGCGGTGCCCTTGGGCAGGGCGCGGATCGCGTCCGCGGGCAGGATCCGTTCCTGACGCATCGACACCGACGTCGACTTGCCGGACTCGGAGACCGAGGTGGAGGTGGTCTCCACGTCGTGGTCGCCGATGAGGCGGGAGAGCTTGTCGGCGAAGTCCGGGTCGTCGATGCCGGAGCCGATGACCTTGACGGTGCTCGCGGACCACATGGCGTCCATGCCCGCGTCGCCCCAGACCTTCTGGCCTTGCCGGTAGGACTGCAGGATCGTGATCGGGATGATCCCGCGCGAGCCCAAGTGCGAGTACAGGTCGGGCAGATCGGAGATCTTGCAGACGTTGGCGGCCTCGTCGAGAATCGCGAGCATCGGCGGGTCGAGGCGTCCTCCGGCACGTTCGGCCTGCGCGGTCGCGGCTCGCATCACGCTGTCTGCGCACGCGGCGATGAGGGCCGAGGCTCCTCCTCCGCCGTCCTTCGACAGCAGGTAGAGCGTGTCCTTCGAGGCGACGAACGTGGACGGCGTGAACTCGGGCACGTCCTTCTGCGGGGTCACCCAGGCGGCGATCTCGCTGTTGAGCAGGGCGGCGGCGTACTGGCGGGCCGTCTCATAGATGCCGTCCCGGGTTTCGGGCGGGCCCTCCACAGTGCCCTTGAGCTGGGCGGCGACCGCGGCGAACTTGTGGTCGCGCAGGATGTCGAGCGGGGTGCGGTCGGCGGGAAAGGCGAGCCAGGCCATCACGTCGGTGATCGGCCGCTCGTCGAGCGCGGCGGCCAAGAACAACTGGGACAAGATGTTGGACCCGGCCTTGGACCAGAAGTCGCCCTGCTGGGACGCGTCCACGGAGGCGGCGAGGAAGTGGCCGGCCAACCGCCCGGCCCCGTCGAGGGTCTTGGCGTCGGCCAGGGGGTTCCACCACATGGCCCGTTCCGCGTGGGCGATCTGCTGCGGGTCCATCGACCAGGTCCGGCCGACGACCGCCCGCGCGTCGAGGGTCGCGGTGTAGGCGTCGCCCGCGGCCTTGTTGGAGGTGAGCAGGACCGGACCGGGCGCACCCAGGATCGAGGGGATCGCCAAGCTGGTCGTCTTACCGGATCGGGGTGCCATGATCGCGACGGCGACGTCCTCGTACCCCATGCGCACCTCATGCTTCGTGCCCTCGAGATTGCCGAGGAGGATGCCGGCGTCGGCCGCAGCGATGTGCTTGGCGTCCTTCAAACTCGGGCGCAGCGACCTCGCTTTGTCGGTGATGGCCTTGGACAGCAGCGGCTCGATGTCCCGCTGCTTGGCCATGCCGGCGACGCGCTTCTTGCGCCCGCTGCCGCCGCCTCGGTGCCGCTTATAGAGCACCGCGGCAGTGATGCCGAGAGCGACGAGCACGGCGCCGGGCAGGATGCGTGCGCCGACCAGAAGGGACGTTTCGCTCAGGTCCGGCCACAGCTGGTCGGGGTGCAGGAGGGCCTGAACCGGCTGGTAGGGGGCGGCGTGGGAGGCGGTGGCCCAGGCGGTGAGATTGCCGCCGAGCCAGGCGAGGTTGGACAGTGGCACGGCGACGGCGATGGCGCCGAGAAGGATCTTGAAGGCTATGTCGTAGCCGTCGGTGGACTGGGAGGAGGAGTTCGGCAAGAGGGCGGTTCCTGGGGCGGGTGATGTCGGTGCGCGCGCTGCGCAGCAGGGGCAGGGGGCGGCCGTACGGGGGTCAGGGCATGCGGCCGGGCGGTGGACCGGACGGAAGCTGCGTGGGTGGCGTCGTGGGCCGCAGATGGCGGCCGGTCAGGTGCTTGACGCGGTCCTCCAGCGCGAAAGCGACGGTCTCCACGGGCACGTGCTGCCTGACGTCGTGCCGGTGGCGCACACCGAGTCCGGGCAGGCGGTTCGGATCACGGATGACGGGGGTGGCGTCGGTGAGTGCACGGGTCAGGGCGGCGACCAGATCGGGCGGGGTGGTGCCGTCCAGGCACGCACCCCACAGCGCGTCGTCCGGGGTGTGGCCGTCGGTGACCGTGATGCTCCAGTGGTCGAGGCCGTGTGCGGTGACGTACTCGACGCGGACCACGCCGTCGGGCGACACGAGGCCGCTCTGGTGGGGGCTGCCGCGCCAACCTGCCTGCCGCAGGAGGGCGGTGGGTGGTGCGGCGGCCTGCGGGGCGCGGGGGTGGGTGAGGGCGTCGGTGAAGGCGGCGATGATTTCGGCCGGTGTGTGGGCGTCGAAGGTGGCCTTCCACGCCGGCTGGCCGTGGCTGGGGGCGTGGTGGATGGTCCACCATGGCTCGTCCGGGTCCGGGTCGATGCGTAGCGTCGCCTGCCGGTTGGGGCTGGTGAGCAGGACACGAGGCAGCAGTGGATCGTGGCCGTAGCTCCAGCCGCTGGCCCGGTGCAGGGGGACGGTGACCCAGCCCGGATCGCCGCGGCCGGCCAGATAGACCGGGGTGACAAGCGTCAGCTCGACGGTGTCGCTCACGCCCGTCACCGCCGGACCGTAGACGACGCGGCGGCGTTGGGCACGGGCGCCGTCGCCGACAAGGCCGACGCGGATGCCGTCGACTGCCTCTGCGCCAGTGCGTTGACCGCGAAGAGCGCCTGGCCATGGATCGCCCACTGGTCGAGGTAGGACCAGGCTTCCGCGTAGCTCTCGGCGAGCGGCTCCTCGTACGCCGTCGTGCCGGGCTTGGCGCTCTCGGGCAGTGCAGCGCGCACCGCGCGCCATTCGGCGTGGACGGCGTACAGCCGCTGCGTGGCCTCGTGCAGTTCGCGCACCTGCCAGGCGTATCGCCGGGTCAGGGCGGTGACCGGCAGCTGGGCGAGCTGCTGCTCGGCGACGTGCACCAGCTCGTCGGCGTGGTAATACACCCGGCCGAAGGCGGACAGGGTGTCGCAGTCGCGCTTCTGCTGGCGCAGCCCGTACGCGTCCTCGTCGTGGGGCTGGAACGTTTCGGGGTCGGAGTGCTCATCGGAGTAGGCGTCCCAGGCGGCGAGGATCTGCCTGCTGTGGCGCAGGTAGAGGGCGAGTTGGCTCAGGTAGAGCCGGTGCGCCGGGCTCGCGGGTTCAAGGGAAAGGGTCAAGAGGGGCCTTTGGGCGGGCAGTTCGGAGGGGTGCGGGGTGCGGGGTGCGGCGCGGCCGGTGGCCGCGCCGCGTGGTTCACCGGCCCCGTGCCGCTGCCGCGGCCACGTCGGTGGCAGGTGCCGGCACGGCGCGCGTGGTCGGCGCGGCACCGCGGCGGGCCTTGCGGGCGGCGGCCCGGACGGCCTTGAGACGCGCGTCGTGGGCGGCGGCCAGATGCTCGCCCTGCCGGCGACGTTCCACCTGCGTGACCAGGTGGGACTCCGGGACGTCGTAGTGGCCGCGCGGCACGGGCGCCGGATTCGTGAGAGCAGCGGCGAAGCCCGCGAGCAGGTGACGGGGCGTGTGGTCGTCGAAGTACGCGTTCCACAGCCGGCGTTGGCCGCCGAGACCGGTGGGGAGCGCGACTTCGGCGATCCAGCTGAAGTAATCGCTCGTCAGCGTCGCCCGCCGCTCCATGGTGGTGATGCCGTCCGGATGGTGTGCGCTCTCGTTGCCCCGCTCGTCGCGTGCGTAGGTCCACTCGGCCGCTTGCAGCGCGGGCCACACGTCCGGTTCTGTGGCCGGCGCGGGGTGCACGAGGGCGTCGGTGAATCCGGCGATGACCTCGGCGGGCGTGTTGCCGCCGAACAAGGCGTGCCAGCGTTCCTTGTCCGTGTGCGACGAGATCCGCCACCAGGCGGAGTACGTGTCGGGTGCGGGTTCGAGCACGAGTGTGTGCCGGAAATCGGGGCTGGCCAGGACGACGTGGGGGAAGTCGGGGTCGGATTGGTTCGTCCAGCCGGCGGCCCGCAGCGCCTGGGTGACATGGCGGGGATCGCCGGGGCCTGCGAGGTGGCGCGGACTGGTGTCGAACCAGATGCGGCGGGAGGGGTCGTCAGCCCTGCTGGTGATGTAGGGCATGCCCGGGGCGGTCATGAGGGGTCCGGCGGATCGGCAGACTGAAATGCGTGGACGCTCAGACGCTGTACATCGCGATGGAGGTCGTGGCAGTCGGTGACCTCGGGGGCTGCGGCTCTGAGCCGGGCGATGATGTGGCGGATCTCGACGGGCCACGGCAGGAGGGCGTGCCCCTCGATGAGGGTGGCGGTGGCGCGCAGGATGTTGCCGAGGATCATGAGGGCGCCGAACTCGTCGTCCAGGACCTTGGCCAGCATGGGCAGGGCGTGGGGAACGGACGGTGCGTCCCGCAGATGTAGGTAGACCTCGTCCAGAACATCGAGGGCTTCGGTGACTTCGTCGGGGCTGGGGCAGCGCCAGGGGATGGGTGGAGATGGCATAGGGGCCTCGCGAGGGGTGGTCACTGTCGGGGCGGCGCGGTGGTGGTGCCGAACTGTTCGCGCAGGCGCTGTACGTCCCAGTGCAGAACGTGCCAGTCGGTGGCCTCCTGGGCGGCGTCGCGGAGCCCGGCGATGATCAGGCGGATCTCGTCGGTCTGGGGGTAGGCGGCCTGCTGGGCGACGAGGCGGGCGGCGCTGCGCAGGACGTCGCCGAGCAGGATGGGCACGCCGGTGTCCTCATCCAGGAGGCCGGCGAGCAGCGGCAACACGTCGGATACGGGAGGGCCGGTGCGCAGGTAGTCCTTGACCTGGGCCAGGGTGGCGGTGGCCCGCGCGACCTGGTCGTCGCTGGGAGCAGAGGGGTGAGGCATCAACGTCCTTGCGTGAAGCGGGAATGAGGGGAAGGGCGCCTTGAGCGGGCGGCTGTTCATCGGCGCTTGCGGCGGTGTGGCGGGCCCTGGGCAGGGGGCGGTGTCGCCGGGGTCTGATCGAGGGGGCTGTGGCACCGGGTGTCTTGGAGCCGCTGCCGGTGCATCTGCTGGAGCTGCTCCAGCGAGACGGTGCTCCTGGTGGAGCTGTGGAAGGGTGTTGGGTTCTTGCCCCTCGTCGCGCAGCAGCGGTGCGGGGTCCGTCAACGCGGCGACGAATCCCGCGATGGCCGCGGACGGTGCCCTCTCGTCGATCGACGCGCCCCACAGCCACCGGCGTCGTTGCGTGGTGATCGGAACGGAGACCTCTGCTTTCCAACGCCAGCCGGGGGTGCCGGGGACCACGGGCACCCACGCGAGAACGGCGGTCTCGTCGGGCGCTAGCGCCGCCGTCTCCGGGCCCTGGCGGTAGGGGTCCAGCCCCGGCTGCTCGCCAGATGCCAAAGGTCCCCGAGTGGCAGGTGCGCGCGGCTGGCGAGGGCGTCCGTGAAGCCCGCGATGATCTCGACTGGGGTGTGGCCGCCGAACTGGGCGGACCACTCCCGCCGGTCGGCGGGGTGGATATGCCACCAAGACTCGCGTGGCTCGGGCGCGGTGGGCTCCTGGGTGAGCTGGAGTTACCGGTCGGGGCTCTCCAGCAGGACGTGGGGATAGCCGGGCACCGAGTGGTTGGTCCAGCCGGAGGCGAGCAGGTACTCGGTCACGTGCGGTGAATCTCCGCTGCCGGCCGGGCGCCGGGTTCACCGCGTCCGTACCGCCCCGGCGTACGGCCGAGCCCGGGGACCTTGAGGGCGTGCCTTGTTGGTGGCGAAGGTGTTGCTGGCCCAGGTGGCGGCGCGGGCCGCGGTGATGCGGGCCTGCTGCCACGCGCTGAGCTGCGAGGGCAGTATTGACACCGAGGTGGTGCGGATTCTCTGGGAGGGCGGGACGTGGCCGAGCGGCCGCATCACTGGCTGCGGGTCGGCGAGCGCGGTGCTGAACGCCTGCACCAGGTGCATCGGCGTGGTCGGCGTGAACATCGCCTCCCATACCTGGCCGTGTTCATTGCGGGCGCCAGCCCACCAGTGGGCCTGTCCGGGGGCGGACTCATGGAAGCGGACGACGGCGTCGCCGTCCGGGCTGCGGGCGGTGAAGTGCTGTCCGTGTTCGGTCTCCCAGCCCTGTGCCTCAAGCGGCGCCCACACGTTGGGAGCGTGCGCGGAGCGCGGCCGGGTCAGCGCGTCGGTGACTCCGGCCACGATCTCTACGGGGACCTGGCGGCCGAGCGTGGCGTGCCACGCCTCCTGTGACCTGGTCTGCTTCCCGCTGATGGTCCAGCCGCCGGGCTGGGTGTACGGGTCGTAGCCGATGCGTACGGACTTGTCGGGGCTGTCGAACACGACGGGACCGCCGGTCTTGGACTTGTCCTTCCAGCCCGAGGCACGCAGGTACTCGGTGACGTGACGCAGGTCGCCGGCGCCAGCGAGATGGCGGGGCTCGACGAGGTAGTGCTGCTGGGCCTGCTGACCGCCGGCGGCGCCCCAGCCGGACCACTGCTTGTTCTGTCTCACCGGTGCCGCCTGACGACCATCGCCGAGGCCGAGGGCCGCCCGGCCGGACCGGTGGACGGCGCGGTGGGCATAGCGATCTGCTTGATCGCTCCGGTGTGCTCGTGGAGGTCGACGCCCACGCTGCCCAGTTCGTTGGCGGCGCGGCCGAGGGCCAGCCAAACCTCGGGCGGCAGGATGCCGTGCTCGGAGTGGGTCTTCGCGAAACGCGAGCCCGTTTCGACGAGCCCGGTGACCTCGCCGAGGATGCCGGTGTCGTAGTCCAGCACATTGCCGAGGATCTGGGCCGCCTCGTGCGGTGGCGCCAGGGCGAGGAGGCGGCGGAGCTGGCCGAGCTGGTGGGCGATGTGGTTGGCCAGTTGCACCGAGGTGGGGGTCGTGTTGGTCATGGGCCTCCTGAACGGGCCGGGTTGGTTGCTAGTCGTGGTGGCGGATGCGGTAGCTCTCGACGAGGAGGAACGCGTCGCGGCGGCGGGCTTCGTCGAGGGCTGCCTCGGGGCGTCCGCCCGCCAGCGGGATGGCGCGCTCCCGGCTGCCGACGGTGACGGCGCGCAGGTAGCGGCGGAACAGGGCGGTGACCAGGCGGGGCTTGCGGCTGGCGGTGATCGGCGGAGGCGTGCGGTCGGGTTCGTTGGTGACGGCGGGCTCCTGGGGAGAGTGAGGGCCGGCCTCGGCGGGCCGGCGACGGTCGGGCGGTCAGCGGGTGCGGCGTGGCGGTGCAGCGCGCGGTGCGGGTGGCGGTGGCTGCCGGTGTGCTGCCTGTTCGGCGAGTGCGGTGCGGTAGGCGGTGCCGCCGAAGAGGCCCGCGTCGATGTCGACCTGGTATCCGGCACGGGCAAGCAGCGGTGCGGCCCGGTCGGCCATGGACTTCATGGCGATCTCGTCCATCTCGTCGGGGACCTGATGCCAGACGTCGGCCAGGGCCCTGTGCCGGTTGAGACCGAGGTCGTCGAGCAGGCCCAAGAGGTGCTCGGAGGCGCCGGAGCGGGTGTCGACGTAGATCGTCGCGTCGCGATGGTAGAAGGCGACGTCGACGTCGTATTCGTCGGCGAGGCTCACCGGCGGCGGGCCCTTGCCGGAGGGTCCGTGGAGGGTGCTGGGGGTGCAGCTGCGGCGAGCGGCGGGGCCGGGGCGCCCCGGTTGCGCAGGGCTGCTGCGGCGTCGGTGTAGGCGGCCGTGTCCCAGACGTCATCGGAGATGTGGACCACGTATCCGGCCATGTGCAGCCAGGGCACCGCATGCGTGGCGAGCTGCTTCTTCGCGTCCGCGTCGAGGTGGGCGGGTGCCTCGTGCCAGACGTAGACGGGCCCGGGGGTGGTCATTGTCTGGCGCTCGAAGCCGAGGCTGTCGAGGAGGGCGAGCAGCTGCTCGGGTGCCCCGGTCGCAGTGTCGGCGTGAACGGTGTCGGTGAGGGGCTTGAGGTAGATCGTGACGTCGGTGCCTTCGTCGTCGGCACGGTTTCCCACGTGCGGTTACTCCTGTGCGGGCCGGGTTATCGCCGTCGTACGGACGGCGCGGACGAGGTGGCGCGCGGTGCGCGGGCCGGGCCTGGGGCGGCGGCGGTCGGCGGGGTGCGCCGGGCGGCCTGTTCGCGGATCACCGTGATGCGGTGCGCCTGGTTGGACAGGCTGCTGGTGGCCTCCATCAGCTGTTCTGCCGGTTCGTCGTCGAGCCCGGCGTCGCGGAGCCGCTCACCCCACGTCGCCCATGTGGCGATCAGGGCCCGCACCAGCTGCGGGAGCATCCCTTCCTCGGGTGCGGCGATCTCCGCCAGGAGGACGGCAACGTCGCGGTCGGTCTCGGTGGCGCGGGCGCGCGATTCGAGCCCGCCGAGGTAGCGGCAAGCCGCCTGCCGTTCGCCGTTGGGGGTGGCCAGGGTGTTCAGAGCGGGGTCGAGGTGGACGCTGTACCCGGCGAGGAGCAGGGCGTGTGCGGCGGAGGTAGCGCCGTGCCGTTGCTCCTCGACGGGCAGGTGGTGCGGCAGACGGTGGTAGTCGCGAGAGGCACCGGGGGCGGAGTGGAAGCCGCCGGCGGTCTGCAGGATGCCCGCCGCGCGTCCGTCTCCGCCGATGGCGAGGACCAGCTGGCTGCGCGGGTCACGGGTGATGGTGACGTATTTGAGATCGAAGAAGACCGGCTCGTCTTCGTCGCGGGGCGTCATCTGCCCCGGTGCGTGGAGACGACGGACGGGCTCGGCGGCGCGACGGAGGTGGTGTCCAGGGCGGGCCGTGTCGGCGGATGACGCAGTACGGTGTCGATGCCCAGCTCGGACAGACGCTCTCCGGCGGCTCGTACGGAGGCGGCCTGGTGCGCGGTGTCGTCGCCGGACAGCACGAAGACGTTGCGGTCGGGCGCGAAGACGAAGCCGTTCTCGGTCAGGGCCTTGGTGACATCCGCACGGACCGGCTTGTCGACGACGATGGCTTCGCCGGCCCAGGTCATCACGATGTGTTCCGGCTCGGCAGGCTGCGGTGCCGCGAGCCGGGCGGCGTTGCTGCGGACCTGATGGACGGCGACGTCGTAGCGGGGCAAGAGGCCGAACGTGATGTCCTCGGCCGCGTTGAACGGGTCGGCGTCGACTGCGATTCCGTCGGGCTCGCGCACGCCACGGAACGCCTCCGCTGGGGCATCGGACGGGGCCATCGGGGCGATCAGGTATCCCTCGCCGTGGCCCGGGCGGTCGGCGACGAACAGACGGGTTCCGTCGTGCCGCTGCAGCACGGCGCAGTGGTCCACGGTGTGCTTGGCGAGGGCGTCGGCGACTTCGTTCATGTCCCATACGGCATCTGTGAGGGCGCTGTGGTCGTTGTTGGCACCGCGGTCGGGGTGGTACGTGCTGGTCCAGGCACCGGGCAGTTCGCCGGCGAGGACGGCGGCGAACGAGCCGAGGCTGGTGTCGGGGGTGGGGTCGTGCATGGGCTCCTCGGAAAGGGAAGGGTGCGGGTCAGCGCCGCGGGCGGGCCGGTGCGGGGGCGGTGGGCACGGCGACGGGGGTGGTGGCCAGGCGTGGTGGAGGCGGTGGGCAGGCGCAGCCTGCGGAGGCTTCGCGTGCGTCCGGTCCGACGTCGGCCGTGCACGCGCGGCGCTTGGGATGGTCCTGGTGCCGGTCGGCGAGGTCGTTGCGCATGTGCGCGAGGTCGGACCACAGGACGGCGAGCCGGTGCTCGGCCAGGTACTGCAACCGCTTCGCGGTGTACGGATCCGGCGGTTGGCCGAGGTCCTGATAGAAGGCGGCGGTGGCCGCGAAGACCTCGCCGAGGGCGATGAGTACGCCGTCGTGGGAGGCCGTCAGTTCGGTCAGGGCGTCGGCGACCTCGTCGCTGGTGGTGGCCTCGCGGATCCGCTCGGCGAGGTGCGCGACCTGGGAGCCAAGCGGCAGGTAGTGCGGCTCACGCCTCTCGGTCTCGAAGGCGTCGTCGGCTTCGACGTCGTACTTGACGGCGCGCAGCCGGCCGACGGCGCGTGTGGCGAGACGTTCCTCCTCGGCTTCGTCGAGGCCGACGGGCAGCCGGTGATAGGTCTCGTGGAGGCGGACGACCGGGACGAAGCCGGTGCGCTGCAGGATGCTGTGGGCTTCGGGATCCCCGCCGCGGGCGAAGACTTCCCCGGAGTTCACATCGCGCCCCAGGGTCAGGAAACGATCGGCAAGGGCCAAGAAGCTGTTCTTTCAGACGGGTCAGCGGGCAAGCCGGGCGCCGGCCGCGCCGGGTGTGATGCCCGGCGTGGGCGCAGGAGGAGATGGCCATTTAGCGCTCGGCTGCGCGGCGGCCGGCAGGGCGTCGGCCATGGAGTCGAGACTCTGCTGGATGCCGTACAGGCGGCGAGCGATCAGCTCCAGCTGGTGTGCGCTGCCGGGGCCGTAGGCATCTGACAGGCGCTCAAACCGGTGGGCAGCGTGCTCGATGAGGCCGCGCACGGTGGACAGCGGCCCGGCGCGCTCGTCGGCAAGCCGCCGCAGCAGACCGGCAAGTTGAGACGTGGCATCCGCGGTTCTTCGCGCGGTGCAATACGGATGATCACGGGGTGGGGTCCGGGCGATGGGGGATGAGGAGGGCCAGGTCGTGTGCCGCGGTGATCAGGAGGCGTTCGCGTACCAGGTCGTCGTGGACAGCGAGTTCGCCGGGCGGCAGCAGCTCCAGGGCGTGGTCGATGGCGGTGAGGGCCTCGGGATACTGGCCCAGACTCCGCCGCGCCGAGGCCATGCGGAACAGCGCGATCGGATCGTCCAGCCCGCCCTCGGGGAGCAGTCCCACCAGGGCCAGCAGCATGGGCGCTCGGCCGGGAAGGAAGGTGCCCAGCCACACCCCGTGCAGCAGGACGTGCAGCGTCTTGGTGTGGCCGGGTGCGGCGACGAGGACGCGGTGCATGACGGCGAGGCCGTCCGAGCGTGACTGTCCCAACCGCGAGAAGGCGTAGAGGGCTTCGCTGTACGGGTCCTCGTTCAGCACGCTCACCGGCACCTCGTTCATGAGCGATTCGATGACGCGGCAGCGCACGTCGTAGCGCAGCGTGCTGAGGTAGAGGTGCCGGTACGTCCGCCAGATCACGGGGTCGGGGGTGGAGTCGGTGACATGCTCGGGGGAGAGCAGCACCAGCGCGCTGTTCCCGGCGGCGCGGGCGCGCCAGGCGATGTCCGCGCACACCTCGGCCGACTCCTGCCACGTCGCCTCCACCTCGCGCAGGCTCTCGGCCAGCACCACCGGCCACTGGCTGCCGGCGATCTCCTCGACGGCAGCGGAAGCCGTTCGGGCCAGGGCTGCGGCGCGCTCCGATGCGAGTGCATGGGTCACTGGCCGGCCCGGGCGTCGGCGACGTGCACCACCTGGTTGAGGTGGGTGACCGAGTACCAGCCGCAGTCGACGTCCTCGTCGGTGCCGGCCAGGCGCGGGACCAGGTACGTGCGCAGTGCCTGCTGGTAGATGAGGCAGTCCGGGCAGCGGGTGGAGCGGTGGACCAGGTAGCGCGGGTGCGCGGTGATGAACGTGCGCGCGCCGCCGGCCGGGTCGTACAGGCGCCAGCCGTCCTCGTCGGTCGGGGTGTGCCACGAAGGGGCGACGACCTTGTAGGCGTCGCCCCACAGTTGCCGGCCGGAGGTGCCCTTGAGGATGACGACCTGGTCACCGGGCCGGAAGTGGGCGTGGGTGATGTCCCGGTCGGGGGTGACGATGTCACCGGGGGCATGCGGAGGGCGGGATGCGGGCACAGCAGGGTTCCTTCCACGAAGTGCACGGGGAGGCGGTGGGAGGAACAAGGATCCGGACGATCCCCGGTTTCGGTAACCGGGGATCGTCGGGTATAAGGCCCCGCGTCCTACCGGAACGGGTTCTCCGTCCCGATGTCGTCCGAGGCGGCGGCGTCCAGGAGTTCGGGCAGGTCAGAGCCCTCAGCGTCCCTCTGGTCGATCCACCATCCGGCGCGGGCGACGGTGCGGATCTTGTCTTCCAGGACGGCCCAGCGGGCCTCGTCCCAGGTCCCCTCGCTCACCAGCGCGCGGTACGCGGCGGTGACGAGCTGGTGGCGGGAGCGCGCGCCCCAGTCCAGGGCCTTGTCGGGTCCTTCGAGTGGCGGCATGTCGAACTGCTCGGCCCACTCGGTGGCGGCCTGCTGCTCCTCGGCGCGCTTGGCGGCGATCCAGGCTTCCTTGGATTCGGTGTCGGAGTCGCGGGCGGCCTTCCAGCAGTCGGTGCAGTCGCGGCCTTCGAGCCAGCGGGCGAATCCGGCGCGCCGGTCGGCAGGACGGGCGGACAGGTTGTGTGTCACTTCGTGTCCACAGCTGTGGACAATTTTCCAGGTCGTACGGACAGCCATATTCGGGGTGATCTCCTTGCGGTGGCGGGCAGTTCAGGGGTTATGGGCGGGTCTGTGCGGTCGAGCAGACAGATGGTGGTGGCCTGCGTCGTCGCGGAGGGTCATGCATCAGATGCACGATTCATGCGGCGGACGGAGGTGGTCTGGAGTGCTTGGCGGTGGTCTCGGGGACGCTTCCGCCTTCTGCGTCGTCTCAGCGTGTCCTGCGGATGGCGTCTGTGGCCGCCTTGGCGATGGCGACGGGAGCGCTGGAGGGCCGGGGCAGGTGTAGCAAGGTGGTCCCCGGCAAGTGGTGGGACTTGGCGGTGAGGGTGAGCTGGAGTACGGCGCAGCCGGCGGTCGTGAGCTGCTTGACGCGGGTGACGGCTTGAGCGGTTTCGTCGCTGCCGTACCGGGCGTCGGTGACGATCACGAGGAGGCGGCCGGCGCCGGGGCGGCTGAGTTCGAGGCCGTGGTCGAGTGCGTCGATGGCGTCGCCGAGGTTGTGGTGGCCGCCGTTGGCATCGAACGTCGTCACGCGCTCTGGTGCTCGGTGGGTGGGCCGGATCAGTGCGGTCAGGTGCCTGTCGTAGGCGATGGTGGCGGTAAGGGAGTCGGGGTCGGTCAGGGCTGCTGCGCGTGCCACGATCCAGGCAGCGGACGCGACGGGCGCGCAGGCGGCACGCATGGAGCCGGAGACGTCGACGGCGATACCCACACGCAGCGGTGGGGTGGGGGAGTTGCGGCGGCGGGTGTGGGTGAACGGTTGTGCGGTGGGGACCGACCCGGCCGCGCGCTGAGCGTCGCGGGCGAGGGCCGCGCGCATGTTGAGGCGGCCGGGCGGGGTGGGGCTGGTGGTCCGCTCCTCGGTCCGCTCGCGGTAGGCGGCGGCGCGCAGGGCGCGGCTCAGGCGCGCGGCGGCAGTTTGCTCGGCGGCGGTGGGCCTGCGGGTGCCGGTGATCGGGTTGCTGTAGGGCGCTGGTGTGCCGTCGGGGGTGACGGTGGTGCCACGGGTGTTGAAGACCGACTTGGCGGTGGCGGCGGCTTTGCGTCGCTGGTCGGCCCGCTGGGCGCGGTCCTGTGCCTGCGCCTTGGACTGCGCGGCGATGGCGTTGGTCGCTGCGGTCTGTGCCGCGAGGTCGGCGGCGTCGGTGGCTGCCGCGTGGTCCATGACGACCCCCACGGCGCTGGACAGCAGATCGGTGAGGTTGTCCGGCACGGGCAGGGCGGGGGCCATGGTGTCCAGAGCGTCGCACCATTGTTGAGCGTGCGCGAGCATGGTCGTGGCGTCGTGGTCGGCGCACTGGTGGGCTGCGGTCCAGATGCGGGTGAGGGTGGTCAGCAGGTTTGCGCCCAGCACCTTTTCGCACAGGTCGGCGACGGCCCGGGTCTCGCCGGCGTCCAGGATGCCGACGTCACGGCGGCCGAGGATCAGGGCCGCCACGGCGGCGGCGTGCTCGATGCCCTGGAGGGTGGGGTGGGCGATGTCGGGCATGACCAGGGTTCGGGCGCTGGTGCGCAGGTACGTGCGGTCCGTGGGCCGCGTGTTCAGGTGTGCGCCTTCGATGCGGCTCTCCTCCAGCAGGAGCGCGGCGTCGACGACACGGGGGTTCGCTCCGGCAGGCTGTGTCCAGACGGAGTGGGCCGCGTGCGCGGCCTCGTGGACGAAGACTCCCCAGGCGGCGGGATACCGCTCCTCGTCGCCCACGATCCGCGGATGGATCTCGTGGGGCTTAAGCGGGGCGAACAGGCCGGCGTCGAACTCGACCTCGCCCAGAGTGGGGAAGAACGCGGCCGGTGCGCCGCTGCGCGTGCCGGGGCGGCAGGTGACGAGGAGGTCCTGGCGGCCGGAGAGGGCGACCAGCCGGTCGCCGAGTTCGGCTCCCACGCGCAGCCACGCGGCCGGGGAGGAACGGGGTTGCGCGGGCGGGGCGCCGTCGTCGTCCCAGCGCGCGAGGTCGGCGTCGTCGTCCGGCGTGGTGGCGGGGGACTGGACGTGGTGGTGGGCGCTCATCGCGAGCGGCCCCGGTGCGCGGAGCCGGTGCTGCCTGGGGGCTGCCGGGCGGCCGAGGCGGGGAGCTGCTTGCCGAGGGTGAGGGGCGCGATCTTCTTGACGCCGACTGCCTTGATGACGGCAGCGGCGACGGCGTCGCGGTCCTCCAAAGGAGCGATGCCGACGAGGTTCGCGAGCGCGGCTTTGGTGCCGAGGACGGCCTCGGTCTTCTGGTAGCTGAGCAGTTCTCGCAGTTGGGGGGCCCAGCCCAGCTCGCCGAGTTCGACCTGGTGGGCGAGGTGTCGGGCGACCCTGACCACCCGGGCATCGATCCTCAAGGCCAGGGCGAGGTCATAGTCCGTGCCGATCTGGATCTGCACGCTGAACCGGCTCGCGAGCGCCTCCGTCAACACCGCGCCGTGGACGCCGGGATTGTGGCCCGCCACCACGTAGAAGCCCGGTTCGGCCTTGATGGTCTCGCCCTTGTGGGCCTTGAC
This sequence comes from Streptomyces sp. NPDC001492, assembly GCF_053597275.1. Lineage (NCBI taxonomy): Bacteria > Bacillati > Actinomycetota > Actinomycetes > Kitasatosporales > Streptomycetaceae > Streptomyces > Streptomyces sp. NPDC001492. Next base: position 130,924 of record NZ_JBSFHW010000021.1, read on the forward strand.
CTGGATCTGCCTGCGCCCGTCCATCGCGGGATACAGCGCCGCCAGGACCTTCGGTGAGATCAAGGTGGCATCGTCGATCAGCAGGGCGCGGCCCTCGGTCATCGCGGTGACCAGCGGACCGTACTGGAAGACGTAGCCTCCCGCGTCGTCCTGTGTGTACTCGCCGATCAAGTCGCCGACCGTGGTGTCGCCGTCACCGGCGACGGTGAGCAGGTCCGGGAACGCCGCCTCGACCAGACTCGTCTTGCCGGTGCCCGGAGGGCCGTAGAGCAGCACCGGCACGTCGGCGTCGCGCAAGCGATTCAACGCCTCGACGTCGGGCAGATCGGCCAGCTCCCGGGGGTGGTAGAGCTGGCCCCCCGCGCGGCGGATCGGGCCGGTCTGCCTGGGCGTGGCTGCTGCGGGAATGGTCGTGCGGGCCGTGGCCGCCTGGGCGCGGGGAGAGTGGGTGCCCGGTGGGCTGATCACAGCGGTCTGCGCGGCTGCGGCGGTTTTCGCGTTCGCGCGGAACTCCGGTTGTCCGGTTCCGCCTTGGTCGGCCTCACCGCGTCGCACGAGGGTGAGGGCGGCGTTGCGGACGGCGCCGTGGGAGTGGCCCAGCTGCCTGGCCATGTCCCCGATGGTGAGCGTGTCCGCCGGCCGGTCGGCCAGCAGTCGGGCCACCTTGGCCCGCAGTTCGCCGCCCTTGGTGCGCGCTGGACGGGTAGGCGTTCCGGGTGTGGTCAAAACGAGGCGGCCCCTTCAACAGGTGCGGGTGCGGGTTGGGTTGGTTTGGCGATGCACTGGAGAGGCTGGCCGCTCTCGAAGCGGATCACGGACTGTGCCGACATCGGCGACCGGGCCACCCGGGGCGTACCGTCGGCGCTCACCGGCCGACCGAGGGCTCGGTCCAGGTGCAGGGGATGGCCGGCGACGAGCAGCTCGCTGGCTGCCGAGCATGCCCGTGCGTCCGCTCCGTACCGGGTTCCGTCGCTCGGCAGGCGCAGCCTGGCGTCTCTTCGAAGCCGGCCTGGAGCAGGATCCGCCGGGCGGCGGCGTTGTAGCCGGTGGTGGTGATCTCGCCGGTGATGGCGTGCCGGATCGTCATGAACGGCTCTGCTGGTGCTTCGGGCAAGGCGGATCTCCTGTCGGTGGTGGCGGGAAAGTGGTGGGGTGTTGGGCGAAGGCGAGGCGGGCCCGGAGCTTCCAGCACATCAACGGCGCGTGGCTGGACCACGAACGATGGGCAATGACTGCCGACATGCTCCAGGGCGGGCCTCACCGCCCCGCAGCTACCTGACTCGCCTTTCCGCACGTTCTGATAGCCGGGTGTACCAACAACTGCCATTCGGTGACGGTTCTCCTTGTGGTGCGCGTGAGGTGTGGAGTGTGCGGATGGGGCGGTGGGAGCCGCGTGCGGGTGTTAGGGGCGGTGCGCGGGGGCCGGGGCGCGCGGTGGCGCGGCCGGGAGAGCGGTGGTCAGGGCGGGGCGCGGCCGAATCCGGGGCGGCGTGGGGGTGCGGTGCGGGGGCAGGACGGCGACGGTGGCACCAAGGTCGTCGGCCGCCTCGTGCACTTCGCGGACGAGGAAGGCGAGGTGCCGGCCGAGTGCTTCGAGGCGGGCGCCGATCTGCCGGCCCTGCACGGTGTCCAGGGCGTGGGAGAACTCGGCGGCCGTGCTGAGGAGTTGCTCCAGCCTCACCATCGGGCCGGCGTCGTAGCCGGTCTGTGTAGCGGCGTGGAGGGCCCCGGAGACGTCGCCTGCGCCGCGGGCCTCGATGACGTCCCGCTGGAGTTCCTGCAAGGGCTGTTCGGGCGCGGGTTCGGGGCGGTTGAACCGGGACGAGCCGTCCGCACACAGGACTCCCGGCGGCACAGGCCCGGGCAGCGCCCGTCCGGCCGTGTATTCGTTGTCGTAGTGCCCGATCACTTCCCAGCCCGGCGCCCCCGGGTCACCTGCGAGAGCGATCACGGTGTCGGTGTCGTCCTCGATTAGGTAGGCCAGGGTGACGAGGCGGCCGTCTACCGCGTACCAAGACTCGATCAGATCCAACTCGCCACGCCGCTGGGCAGCTTGGGCCATCTCGGTCCACATCTGCCGCTCCTCGGCGGTCAGCACGGTGGCGTGAGGCTGGTGGTGCATCTCGGTGAGATCGGAGGCGAGAGATCCGTTCTCGGCCCAGAAGGCGAGGTGCGGCCACAGGGCGGCGTGCTGCTCGCGCTCGGCCGGCGTCCCGGGTACGGCGGGCCGGTCGAGGGCGCGGACGATCTCGATGTGAGAGGCAGCGAGCGCGTCGAGCAGCTCGCGCCAGGCGTGCGTGTGCCGGGCCGGAGGCAGTACGTCGAGGGCGCTGCGGGCGGCATCCAGCAACTCGCCGGCGTGCGGGACGAGATGGGTGGCGTACGTGGCGAGGGCGGCCTGGTCGCGGCGGGCGCGCGCGGCAGCCTCGGCGTGATGGTGGACGGTGCGGCCGTAGCGGTCACGGGCGGCGTCGAGCGCCCTCTGGATCTCGAGGTCGATCACGCTCATCCGCAGCCGGAAGCCGCGTGCCCGGGAGGCGAGGTCCGAGGTGGCCTGGGTGGGTGAATCGGGGATGAGGATGCTCCGTCTGGTGGGGAGGGCAGGTCAGGGAGGGGGCGAGTGGGTGGTGCCTGCGCGGTCGTGGCCGGCGGGCGTGCCGGCCCGCCGGTGCGTGGCGCAGGTCGAGGCCGACGGTGTATCGCGTGGCGGTGAGCATCTGTGCCGCCAGGACGCTTGCGGCGAAAGGGCCGAGGGGACCGTCGGCATCGGCCTCGCCGTCGGAGCCGCGGTTGACGCAGATGGTCGTGTCGTGGCTGTTCACCGGGTCCGCCTGCTTCCGGCGGATTGGGGGCGTCCGGCGGCGGGCACGGCGGAAGGCAGGGAGGGGCCGGGTGCGGCTGCCGGGGCAGTGGCGCGCTGCGGGGAGCGGGTGGCGGCGGCCTGCGCGATGCGGTGGCGTCGCTCCACGATCCTGTTGCGGACCTCCGGTGGCGCAGGGGGTGAGGTCAGGGCGGGGTCGAGAGCGTAGTCGGCTCCCACCGTGTAGCCGTGATGGTGCAGTGCGACCCGCAGGTCGTGCACGGCCTGCCGGGCGCGGCGCAGGCCGTCCTGTTCGGGGTTGGTCAGCCGGTACAGGCCCGGGGCGTGGGGGACGGGCTCGAACTGCTCGCGCTCCAGATACCAGTGGGCCAGGTGCGCGGGGATGTTCGGGTGGGCGGCGGCCACGAAGCCGTGGTCGGGGTGGGTTCCGAAGTGGAAGTGGTCGGACAGGTGGGGCCTTTCCTCTCGGGTTGCCGGCGCGGGGGTGTCGCACCGGGCGGCGTGGGCAGGGCTGGCGGGAGCGCCGGGGCGCCGTGATTGGGGCCGGTCAGTGGGCGTGGCGGGGTGGGGGCGGGGGCTCTCGCCTGACGCAGGAAGGTTTCCCCGTCCGTGATTCAGGTCTTGATCACCGGCCGCAGCCGGGCATCCCGCCGGGCCCTCGCCTCGGCTTTGGTCTCGACCGTGGCCGTTGCGAGGAGGCCGGGCGGGACGAAGAGACACCAGTCGGCGTACACGTCCTGCCACTGCTCTATCGCATCGTGAATGCGGTCCAGTGCGGCGGCGTCTTGGGGCCAGGGGGTCTGGTCCGGTCGGCATTGCTGCAGCAGGTCCGGTGCGTGGACGAGATAGTTGGCGGCGTGTGGACCGTGGCCGGCGCGGTGAAGCGTTCCTGCGCGCGTTCGGTGGCCTGCTGCAGGTGGTGGGCCAGCAGGGCGATGTCGTCGGTGAGGGTGACGAGGCCGACGGCCTCGGGCCGGCTGGGGAAGCCGGGGGCCAGCTCCTCCAGACGCCCTGCCAAGTGGTCGAGGGCGGACGGCGTGACTTCCGCGGGCATCAGGCCCCTCCGGCGGCAGGGCGAGGATCCCGGAGGGCGAGCACGGTGCGCAGGCTGCGTCCGTAGGCCCAGGCATGCCGCCGGGCCGCCGCCTCCAACTGGTCGTATCCGAACTGGGCCGTCATCTGCCCGTCCCATTTGCGATATCTGTACACCGGCACCGGCAGCAGGATCCCGGGCGCGAGGGTGGTCACGCCGAGGGCTGCGCAGTAGTCCTCGCCCTGGACGAGACCGCCCATCGGAGCGGCGCGCACGAGGTCGGTGCGGGCGAGGATAGTGGTCGGCCCGATGGGGATGGTGTCCGCCGGCGACTTCCAGTACGTCCATACGTCGCCGGCCTCGTGTCGGCCGGGCGGTGTAGGACATCGCCACAGCGTGGTCGTCCCGTCCGGGTGCCGGTCCTCGCTCCATCCCGCACACCATCCGACCCCGGTGGACTCCAGGGTGTTCAGCCGCACGGACATGGCGTCGTCGGTGAACTCGTCATCATCGTCGGCCCAGTTGGTGTACCGGGTGCGGACGTGGGCGAGGGCTAGGTTCCGGGCGCAGGCGGCCCCGACCGGACGGGGCAGCGCCAGTGTGCGGACGCGGGAATCCTGCGCGAGCGGGGTTGGCAGGCGATCAGGTGAGGCGCCGTCGACCGCGATCACTGCCTCCCACGGTACGGACTGCCGGGTGAGGCTGGCGTGCATGGCGGTCAAGTAGTCGAGCCGCTCTTCGCGCAGGCGGCTGGCGATGACGACGGTGATCAGGGGCGTGGTGCGCGAGGGCAGGAGGGGCTCCGGGGAGGCGAAAGGGGACCAGGCAGGCGGTCGGCGGGTGCGCGGCTGAACTCGGTGATGTGCAAGGGCGGTTCCCCGTATGGCGGGCCGGGGGTGGGGGCGGGGATGAGGGTGCTCCGGAAGCGGGGGATCAGCGGGAGAGGGACGGGGCTGTGGTGGCCGACGGGAAGGGGACGCGGCTCGCGGATGGGAGAGTGCGGGTGTCGGCGGTGGCCCGCAACTGCTTCGCGGCGCGGGCGAGGTGGATGCGGCTGTCACCGAGCCGGTCTGCGAGCCGTTGGCGCTCGGTGCTGATGGCCCGGTCGCGGGCGGGGCCGGGGGCCTGGTGGGCGAGGTCGGTGAGCAGACCGAGGTGGTGGACGGCGGCACCGAGGGCGGCGAGGGCGAGCCCTGTGGGTGCGGCGGCTCTTGCGAGCGCGAGAGTCGTGCGGCTCACCGTGGCCGTGGGCCGAGCCGGGGAGCGGGTGGAGGCCCGGTGGCGGAAGGCGCTCTCGCCGGCCAGGAATTGCAGCAGGCGGGCCAGGTGGCGGACTTCGTCGTCCAGGATTTCGCTCAGTGCCGGATCCAATCGGATCTGGTCGGGGAGCGGAAGGTGGTCGGAGACGGTGTTGAGCCGGTCGGCCATGTCATGCAGCAGCATCCGCTGGTCTTCGTCGGACACTGGTAACTCCTTGATGCCGGGGCGGTGTTCTAGCGACGGGCGGTGGGTTTCGGGGCCGCGGCCACCGGCGCCTTGCTCGGGGCTGCTGCTGTCGTGGCGGGAGGCGAGAGGGGCGCTGCGCGGCGGAAGTTGACCCCGATGCCCTCAGCTGTCAGCCGATGGGCGGCGAGTTGGACCAGCAGGGCCCGTTCCTTGGCGCTGTAGGAGGCCGGCAGTACGAAGGCGAACTCGTGCGGGCTGTACTGGAAGCGGCAGCCGAACAGCGTCCTGCGCGCCTCTTCGGGCACCGCGTCGTACGGTGCTCCCACCACGCCGTCGGGGTACCAGATCAGCGTGAGGGTCTGCGCGACCTCGGGCGCGGGCTGGCGGTGAGGTGGCTCGGGCTGGCGTAGGGCGGTGATACGGACTGCGTCCAGGGCGCTGCGGTAGCGGGGCATCAGGCGCCGGGTGATGGCGGCGGCGGCACGGGCCGGGTCGTTGGGGACGGCGATGCCGTCCGGCTCGCGCACCGGGGCGATCTGGTGGGGTTTGACTTCTTCGGGTTCCAGCGGGGCCACCACGAACTGGTAGCGGTACAGGGGCCGGTCGGTGACGTAGAGCTGCTGTCCGCCGGGTCCGGTCAGGACGGCGTCATGGCCCAGGGCGTACTGGCTGACGATGTAGTCGACGTGGCCGGCGTCCCAGAGGCGTTCGACGGTGGGGAACTGGTCCGCAAAGGTGCGGTATCGGTGATACTCGCTCGTCCACGTGCCGGGCAGACGCTCGGCGAGGGCAGTGGCGAAGAGGGACAACGAGGTCGGGCGGGGTGAGGCCATATGTTCCTGGGAGGGAGGCAATCCGGCGCTAGCGCGTATGCCGCGGCGGTGCCGGCGGCAGGGCTCGCGGGGAAAGGGACGGCGGACGGGCCGAGGCGGACGGGAGCCGCAGTGCTGGCCGGAGCGGGGTCAGTGCCCGCATCCGGTCCTCGGCCACGTGCAGCACCTCTGCGAGGTTGCGGATCTCGGCGGCGGCGTCGGCGAGGTCGTAGGACAGGTCGAAGCCGTCCTCCTCTTCGGCTTCCTTGGCTTTTTCCCCGGCGGCTTCGAAGAACTCGCCGAGCCGTTCGAGTAGGCCGTTGACCGGAGCCAGGACCTGGTGCAGCAGGGCAGCGGCGTCCGCGTGCGACTTGGCCCCGTTGAGCCGGTCGGTCAGAGCGAGCATCGCCTCGCCGTAGACGTAGACAGGAGCACGGTCTGCTGTGTCGGGGACATCCGGGGCCTGGGATGCACGGAGTGTCGGCGGAGCCGGGAGCGCGTGCGGGTTTGCATTGGGTGAGACGGGAGGGGGCAGCAGCCCGAGCTGGGCAAGGCGATGGTCGATCGCCTCGATCAGGGGCGTGGCGTTGCCGCCGTGGCGGGCTTCAGGCCGCTCAGGGACACCGGGGTCGGCGGCGGGGGCCGAGTCGTAGATCACTTCGAACAGCGTCTGGTCGTCGGGATGCTGGCGGGTCACGATCCACCCCTGCGGGTCCCCTGGCGGGCGGTCGCAGGGGGGCTCCTGCGGCGGGCCGATGATCAGGTAGCTGTCGTCGGGGAGCGAGACGCGCACGATGTACGTGCTGAGGCCGAACTCGATGTCACACTCCAGGCCGCGATGGCGCAGCGGTGTGGTGATGTGTGCGTGACGGAGCCATTGCTCCTGCCACCATGCGGTGTCCACGTTGCGGTGGTCGGGGAGTGGCGCGAGCCCGGACGCGTCGACGGATGTGCGGCGGGCGTCGGCGGGGGAGGCGGGCGGTGTGTTGTCGTCCTCAGTGGCCACGGCTTCTCCCTCGCGAGGGTGCGTGGCCCGGCGGAGGGGTCCCGCGTGGGGGACTTGGCTTCGGCTCCGGAAGAGGGGTGAAGTCGAATTCGTACTCGTCGTAGGTGTGGATCACGCCGTGTTCCATCTGGGCTTCGCGCTCGACGACCTGGGCCATGAGGTCGTCGTGCTCGGCCTGGCACTGCTGGAACTCGGCCCAGTCGGCGTCGCTGAAGTGGGCGGGGCGGTTCAGGGGACTCCTTGAGAGGGGGATGCTGGCGCGGATGCCTTGGTGCGGGCTAGCGGCGCCGAACGCCTGGCCCGGGCGGCGGGGACGTCGGGCTCTGCTGTCGGGAAGGCGTGGGGAAGAAGCGGTGGATGTCGAGGTGGGCGTGGAGCTCCTTGACCGCCGCGTGGAGCGATTCCGAAGTGCGCCGCAGATAGGCGCGCGCCGTGGCGTGGTCGATGACCATGCGGTTGTCCGGGTACGTCCGGTCGATCGGGCCGGAGGGCCGGGACAGGGAAAGGGCGGTCTCCGCGGTCTCGGCGAAGTGCGGTACAGCGTGGCTCGACAGGGTGGCCGCCGTGGCGAGGTGGGCGAGTACGGCGCTGCCGGTCCGGTTCGTGCTGTGAGCGGTCCGGGCGAAGTCGGCAGTCAGCTGGATGATGTCTCGGGACAGGGCTTGCGCGTCGCCAGCGTGCCGGAGCAGATCGGCGTAGGACGGCTTGGCCGGCACCCTGCCGGTGTCGTCCAGCAGCTGCCACTGTTCGGCGGCGTCGAGGAGTTTGGCCGTCATGACGTCGAGCGCGTCGATGAGGTGGAGCGTGTTGTGACGGGGTATCAGTTCGCGTCTGACATCGGGATTCATGAGCCTCTTGCGTTTGTCTCTACTCCCGCGGGTTGGCGGTATGTGCTGCGCCAGCCGCCGGGAAGCCGGCGGCGAGCGCGTCGGCGAAGGAGGTGGTGTCGGTGCGGGAGGCGGTCGTGGGCTTCTGGGAAGTGAGGGGCAGACTCACCGACGATGTGATACCCGGCCGGGAGGAGCGCTGGGTGCGGTCGGGTGAATCGGGGCTTGGCCTGCGCGGTGCGCCGGTTGGGCCGCAGCATGGTCGAGGGCCGTCACCTGTCGGTAGACATGGATGACGTTCTTGAGGTGCTCGGTGGCGTCGGCGCGGCGTGCGGCCAGGATGTCGATCTGAGTGGCTCTGTTCTGCAGGACGCCCAGTGAGTTGATCTGCGCCTTACCGGTGGCGACGCGCGTCAGAATGGAGGCCGCCCCCTGGGCGGCGTCGGTGAGTTGTTCGTGTACGTGGTCCAGATGACGGGCGGCCACGATCACGAGCCAGGCGACGACGTCCTCGGTGGAGTCGGTCCTGTGGAGCCGGCCGAGGCGCTGCGGAGAGGTGCCGAGGGCTTCGATCACCATCTGGGAGCCGGCGACGGGCGGGAGAGCGGGGTCCTGGGCCTGTGCATCGGCGGGGCTGATGTCGGAATCGTCCAGGGTGCCGTAGGTGTTGTGGGTCAGCTGGAGGTCGTCCCCCAGGGGCTCGTGCGTGCTGGGCTGCGAGGCGGTGGTCACGAGTTTCCTTCGGCAGTTCGATGTGCGTGTCTCTATGGCCGTGGTGCGCAACCTGTCCTCCCCGCGGGGCGCTCAGACACAGCAGGACCTTGAGGACGGCGAGCAGGAGATCGTCGACCAGCACGCTCTCCCACGGCTTCGGTCGGCCTGACCGACGGCCATGTGCCAAGCACTCGGTGTCGTCAGTGACGGTGCCGGGGGTGCTGAGTTCCCGGCCCGCGCGGGGGCGGGGCAGGCGACGCCTGAGGACACTCCGAGGAGTGGCCGCCAGCGGTCACACGCTGAATCCCGGCGGTGACGGCGGCGTCGAGTGTTTCGACAACGGGCAAGCGCGTGGCGTGCAGCCGCTCAGCGGGCTCAAGGCCGCCGGAGCACAGGATGGCGTGAATGCCGTTGGTGTGAGCGGCATATCCGTCGTCCACGGTGTCCCCGATGAGGAAGACTCGACCGGGCGAGAGCGCCAGGGCCTGCAGGTGGTCGGTGAGGACCTCTGTCTTGGTTCCGTCGGCGCCACGACGGCCGTCGATGCGGGTGAACAGGCCCGTCAGGCTCAGCGCTTCGATCTCGGCCCGCAGCAGCTTCTCGGGATACAGGGACAGGACGGACTGGCTATGTCCCAGAGCATTCACCTGTGCCAGGAGCTGCCGGGCGCGGGGGCGTAGGCGCGGAGAACGTGTCTGCAGGAATGCGGCGAAGTCCTTCTGCGCTTGGGTCCATTCGCCGTCGCTGATGGAGCGGTTGAGGAGTCGGTCGTAGAAGTGGCGGATGGGTAGGACGTGCTTGGTCTGATACGTGTGCAGGTCGATCGGGGCTGTCCGAAGCCCTGCGAGTGTGTGGTTGACGGCGTCGAGGAGATCGAACCGGTCGTCCTTGAGCGTGCCGTTCCAGTCCCACACGATGTGGACCGGCGCCGTGGTGCTTGGCAAGGTTGGCCTTTCAATGCATTCGGGTATCCGTGTCGAAGAGGGCCAATTCGTGTGGATGGAGGAGGTGTTGGACGATGAAAGATCGTCCGGCGACCAGCCACAGGCCGCGGCCCCGGTTGAGGTGGGAGATTGCGTCGGTCTCGACCGTGGTCAGGCCCAGGAGGGCGGCTGCGGCGTGGAGTTGGTCGGTCTCCTGCCGGTAGATGATGCGCGTGCTGCAGTCGGCAAGGAGTCCTTCGGCGAGGGCGCGTCCGCGGGATCCGGCGTCGCCGGCGGTGAGCAAGTCGCTGAGTCGGTGGATGACCATGAGGTTGGCGATGCCCAGGCCGCGGCTGAGTTTCCACTGGGACTGCATGCGCTGGAGCAGACCGGGGTGGCGCATCAGGCGCCAGGCTTCGTCGTAGACGATCCATCTCCGGCCGCCGCTCGGGTCGGAGAGTGCGGACTCCATCCATGCTGAGGCGCAGGTCATGGCGAGGACGAGGGCGGTGTCGTCGCCGGCTCCGCCGAGGCGGGACAGGTCGATGGTGAGCATCGGCGAGGCGGGGTCGAAGGTGACGGTGCTCGGGGCGTCGAACATGCCGGCGAGGTCGCCGTGGACGAGGCGGCGCATGGCGTGGGCGAGGTCGCGGGCGGTGTCGCCGAGGCGGCCGGACATCAGGCCGGCGGCGGCGTCGAGGTCGTCGGGGTTGTGGAGCATGGCGGCGATGTCGCCGAGCAGCGGTGTGCGTCCGGTGGCGGCGGCGCGGGTGACCACGGCGTCCAGGGCGACGTCGAGGCCGGTGTGCTCCATCGGCAGCAGATCCCGCCCGAGGACGGTGCGGGCCAGGGAGCCGAGCAGCAGCAGGCGCCGTTTGCGGATCTCGCTCGCCCAGTCCGTTTCGGAGACCGACGGCGGGCGCGGGGCCGCGTCCAGGGGATTGAGCTTGCCCGGCAGCCCGGGGCCGAGCGCGATGGAGGTGCCGCCGAGGGCGGCGGCCACCGGGGTCCATTCCCCCTTGGGGTCACACGGGACGTAGACCCTGTAGCCGAAGGCCACGGATCGCAGGGCGAAGGACTTGGCCAGGGCGCTCTTGCCCTGGCCGATCACCCCCGCGAGCAACACGTTGGGGTTCGTAAAGCCCTCGATCTTGCCGTACAGGGCGAACGGATCGAAAACGAAGCTGGCTTCGGCGTGGACGTCGCGGCCGATGTAGATGCCCTCCGCGCCGAGCCCGCCTTCGGCAAGGAACGGGTAGGCGCCCGCGACGGTCGCGGTGGTCATGCGGTGCGCGGGCAGCTTCAGCTTGCCGCCGCGTGCGGAGGCGGGGCCGGGTCGGCCGCCGGGCGGGAAGAGGGGCCGCGGCATCTCCTGCTCGGCCGGTTCGGTGCCGGACGGGTGCAGGACGGCTTCGGCGCGGGCCTTGGCGGCGGCTTCGGCAAGCTGGCGGCGGGCCGCCTTTCGGCTGGCGCGGTCGGTGCCGTGCGGAGTGAACAGCGGAGAGGCCGAGGCGCGGCGGGCGCGACGGGCAGGCCGGTGGGTCATGACGGAGCGGCTTTCAGATGACGGCGGTGAGGGTGGAGCACGTGGGCTTTCGCATGTAGTCCTTTTCGCGGGAGGGGAGTTACTGGACGCAGGCGGTGGTGCGGGCGTGCAGAGGGCTGTTGAGATCGGTGGGAGTGGTGGTACGGCGCACAAGGTGGCCTGCGGCGAGGTGGCGCTGGCAGATGGTCAGTACCGGCGGGCCTTCCGGGAGCCGCTCGGGGTGGCACTCTTCCTCGTCCGCAGAGGCCGCGTGGTGGGCGGGCACGAGGTGGAAGGCGTCGTGGAGGGCGGCGGCGGCTTGCCACAGCCGGGTTCCGGCGGTGGCCAGATGCCGTCCTGCTGCCGGGTGCGGGGGCCGGGTGGCCGCCTGGAGCTGGTCGAGGAGCCGGTGCAGGGCGATCAGGTGCGCGTGCAGGACGTCGAGGTGCGTACGGTCCGCAGGTACCGGGGCGGTGGCCGCGTCGGCGGTGAGGGCGCGGGTGTGGTGGCGTACTCCGGCGCTGGCGGCCCGGAGGTAGGCGTGCGCGTCACCGGCGGGGATGACTGAGGTCAAGAGGGGAGATCCTTCCTGCCGGGGCGGCAGGGCGTAGGCCCCAGCGCGTGGGGCCGGGATGGGCTACAGGGCGGCGCGGGCCAAGGGCAGCGCGCCGAGGGTGAAGGCATCGCTCTGCTGGTAGAAGAGGCGCCGCAGGTCGACCTGGGCGGTGACGGCGGCCGTCTCGATCTGCGCGCACGCGGCATCGAGCGCCGCGTCGGTTGCGGCGGAGACGGTCAGCAGGCCGGTCAGGGCGACGTCCGCGTGGCCGGCGATGAGCTGGCGCTCGCGGGTCTTGACGTCGGCGTACTCGACGCTGTCGGCCTCGGAGTCGACCTGCCCGCGGCGGGAGCGCTCGGCGGCATCCGAGATGATCGCGGCCTTTCTGCGCTGGACGTCGCGCATCGCCGACTCGAGCCCCTGGGGCACGTATATAAGGGACAGGCTGCGCCGCACGCCGGCGGTGAACATGAGCCCGTGGAGGAATCCGGCGCCGCTCTCCGTGCGGGGCCAGTCCTCGACCCAGTAGGTCGCGTGCCGCGCGGAGTCGGTGGCCACCCGGTCGTACTCCTCGACCTGGACGACGGGCCCGGCGGCAGCCGGGTCGGCCTCGGCCAGCCCGGAGGGCGACCACTGCTGCAGCGCGGACAGCGCCCCCGGGTCGTAGGCGGTGCGGATGACGGCCGCGATCTCGCGCGCCGAGAGCCAGCCGGTCACCATCAGTCCGGCGCTACGGGCGGCCTGCGCGATCGAGCTGGTGGTCTGCTCCATCACCGTGAAGGCGCCGGGAAGGCCGCCGCCCGCCTGGCTGATGAGGCGCTTGGCGGCCTTCAGGTCGAGGCTGATGGCCAGATACGCCTCGTGCGGGGCGGCGGCTGGCCCTGCGGAGGCGACCAGTTCGCTGTAGACCTGCCCGGCGACCGGCGTCTCGGGGCGGCCCTGCTGGCTCCAGTGCCGGGCGAGGGTGTCGCCGCTGTCGGGGACGGTGCGCTCCAGGACCTGCACGGTGGCGACGTGTCCGGTACGGGCGATGCCGGCCAGGGCCCGTCCCCACCCGGCGACGTTGTGGTTCTGGGTCGCAGGGTCCAGCAGGGCGAAGGCCCGGCTGGAGACCCGGGCGATGGCGGTCAGGGTCTGGTGGTGGGGGTCGTGGATGGCGGCGGCGCCGTTGGCGGAGTCGCCGGGGGTGACCACCCGCAGCGAGGCGGCGGTGCCGGGCAGGTGCAGGACGCCGTCTTGGCGGGGGCGGGTGACCGGCCGGGCGAGCCACAGAGTCTGCCCGGTGCGGCGCCGCTGTGCGAAGCGAAGGACGATCGGCGTCCAGTCGATCAGTGAGCGGCCGTGCCGGCGGATGGCGACCAGGGCGACGACCGTGGCCCACAGCGGTGTCAGGGCGAGGGCACCGAGCAGTCCGGTGGATACCACGGTGGCCAGCAGGAGCGCCAACGCGCAGGATACGAGGACGAGTTGGGGCAGGGAGAGGCCGAGGAGGATGCCGCGTCTGGACCGGTGCGGGAATTTGACGGTGAGCGGCGTGACGGTGAGATCAGACAAGGGCCGTTCCGGGGGGCGCGGGGCGGTGGCCGGGGCGGCACGCGGCGAAGAGGTGCGCAGCGCGTGCCGCCCCGGAGTCGGGCAGGGGCTACAGGCCGGTGGGCGGGGGTGGTGGTGTACCGGTCCCACTGGTGCCGGCCGAGTTTGGTGCCGGCGGGGCACCCTGCGGCGGGGGCGTGGATGCGCCCGCGCCGGGCTGCGACATGAAACCGCTGCCGCCGCTGGGCGCCGACCCGGAAGCGCCGCCGTCGCGGGGGCTGGTCGGGGGCGGCTGGACGGCCTTCTCCAGCCCGTTCTTGAGCCCGTTGCTTCCGGAACCCGGGGAACCCTGGCCCTCCAGGCCGCCGCCTGCGGTGGGGTTGGCGGCGATGTCGCCGGGGAATCCGCCGCCCGCAGCGTCGGGCCCTTGGGCTGCGCCCGCGGCTGCCGCGCCGCCCGCACCGGCGGTGGCGACCGCGGCGGTGGCCCTGCGGGCGGCCTTCTCGGCGTGCTGCCGGGCGAGCTGGGCGCCGGCACCACCGGCTCGGTGAATCGATTCTCCGTCCGTGCCCTCGGCCGCCCAGTGGACGAACTTGAAGGTGGCGTACGGGCAGAGCAGCACCAAAATCATGATCACGATGCCGGCCATGACGTCGGCGAGCGCGGCGACGCCGTCCTTGGCCTCGGTCTTGCCCATCGCGGAGATCCCGAGGACGAAGATGATGGTCATCAACAGCTTGGAGACCACGAGGGTGGCGGTGGCTTCGATCCAGCCGCGCCGCCACCGGCGGGCTGCCTCCCAGCCGCCGCCCGCACCGGCGAAGACGGCCAAGGTCACCATCACCAGGATGCCGACCTTGCGGACCATCATCACGCACCAGTACAAGAAGGCGCCGATGGCGGCTCCGACGCCGACGAAGACGGTGACCAGCCAGCCCAGATTGGTCAGGGCGGCGATCTGGCCCACCTTCACGATCCGCCTCACCGCGGTGGCGATGTCCAGGTGGGCGGCCTTCAAGAGTCCGTCGGAGAGGGCGTCGACCACTTCGATGGCGACGGTGGTCAGGGCGATGGCACTGAAGGCGAAGATCACGCCGGAGGCGGTGCCGGTGAATGCCTGGGCGAGGGCCTGGCCGTCACGCCGGATCGCGGCCCGTACGAGCTGGGCGCAGAAGGTCGCGACCAGGAGGATCAAGCCGATCGGCAGCAGCATCTCGTAGTTGTCGCGGAACCAGCCGGCGTTCAAGTCGACCTGGGTGGTGGCGTCGACGGCCTTGGCGGCCAGGTCGGCTGCCGCGGCGGCGAGTTCGCCGGCGCTCTTGGCCATCCAGTCGCCAATCGCCTTGCCGGGATCGGAGGCGAAGTCGACGGCCTCGCCGACGCTGCAGAGTTTGTCCGCTACGGGGAAGTCGCAGAAACCCAAGGGGAATTGGCCTCCTTATCTATCGGTGAGGTGGGTCACTGCGTGACGCTGGGGGCGATGGCGGCGAGGGTGCAGTCGTGGTTGGGCCGGCACTGCACGGCGAGGGTCATGGCGCGGTCCTCGGCTCCGCCGCCGCCCTTCTTCCACTCGATCTGCTGGTGTCCGTTGACGGTGACGACGTAGATGTACGCCTCGGTGATCGCGGACGGGTCCTCGGCGAGGGCCTGCTTGAACGCGCCGGGGTAGTGGCCTTCGGTGACCGTGCCGGTGGCGTGCTGGTCCTGGTCGGCCATGCGCGACCACAGCAGCGGGTCGGGGACCTGACCGGACACGGAGGCCCAGTCGTTGTACTTGGTCTCCGTGGTCATCCACGTCCGCATGCCCGCGAGTTGCTGATCGCGGCTGGTGTCGCGGGTGTCGTACGACCAGAGCATCTGAGCTGCGGCCTTGGCGAAGGCGACCGGTTCGGCGATCTGGACAGGCTTGGGCACCGACCCCGACCCGGCCGAGGACTGCGGCGCGGCTTCGGTGGGTGAGGAACTGCTCGCCTGCGAGGGGGTGTTGCTGTTGTCGTGGTGCTCTGCGCGGCCGGTGAACCAGGCGGCGGTCGCGGCGATGGCGAGCAGCGCGGTGAGGACCAGGGCGACGATCGCGACGCGTTTGTTTGCCGACCAGGTCACGCCGTACCCGGACAGGGAGGGGAGTCGATTCGGCATCAGTGGACCTGCGCCCCCAGGCCGGAGAAGAACGCCACGATTCCGTTCGCGGCGCCGAGGCCGAGCGCGGCGCCGGCCGCGACGACCGCGCCCTTCTTTCCGTTGGCCTCGGCCTGGTGACCGCCGGTGTGGTGGCCCCAGGCCCACACACCGAGCGAGACGGCGAGCGCGCCGACGACGGCGATGATCCCGAACATGTTGATCGAGTTGACGACGTTCTTCAGCACGGACAGGCCCGGCAGGCCGCCGCCCTGGGGGGAGATGCCTGGGTCGTAGGCGAGGAGGATGGCGGCGCGGTCTGCGAGAGGTATGGGCATAGGTGTGGCGGGGCTCCTTGCGTGCGCGGGCCATGCAGGGGCCAGCGGAAGGGAAGAAAGAGAGAGGGGAGGGGGCACTCGCGGCGCGAGAAGGGGTCCCGGCGCGCGCGGCCCAGGAGGCGCGCGGCGTCAGAGGACGCGGCGGACGGCCAAAATGTCCCAGTCCTTGATCGGGGTGATCCGGACCGGTTTCGAGGTGCGCGGCGCCTCGATGACGAGGCCCTCGCCCATGTACATGCCGACGTGTTCGGGCCGGGCGGCAGTGCCGCGGCTGAAAATCAGGTCACCGGGCTGGAGGTTCTTCGCCGAGACGGCCTTGCCCTCGCCCACCTGCGTGTACGTGGTGCGGGTGAGGTGGACGCCGGCGTGCGCGTACGCCTGCTGCATCAGCGAGCTGCAGTCGCAGCGGCCCATCGGGTCGGGGCCGTGGGCGTCGGTGCACGAGCCGCCCCACTGGTAGAGCGTGCCGAGCTGGTGCATGGCCCACTCGATGGCCTTGCGGGCCTTGGGATCGGCGTCCTTGGGGATCGTGTATCCCTTCGGGACGCTGCCCTCGGGGATCCGCCCGAAGGACGTGCCGTCCGTGTCCGGCGTGCAGCTGCCGGAGCGGGACTCGGCGTCCTTGCCCTTGGCGGGTTCGTCCTTGCCGGCGTTCGGGAACGTGGCGGCGATGGCCTTCTGCAGCGCGGCGGCGAGGTCCTCCCACTGCGCGTAGGCGTCGGGGTAGCCGGATTTCTGGACGGCCTGGGCGGCTTGGGTGACCTGCATCTGCTGCCAGCCGTCCACCTTGAGCAGGGCCTTGTAGAAGCGCTCGGAGGCGTAGACCGGATCGCGGATCTGCTGCGCGGTGCCCCACCCCTGACTGGGGCGCTGCTGGAACAGGCCGAGGCTGTCCCGGTCCCCGGAGTCGAGGTTGCGCAGCCGCGATTCCTGCATAGCGGTGGCAATCGCGATGATCTGCCCCTTCTTGGGCACGTCAAGGCTGATGCCGGTGGCCACGATGGTCTGCGCGTTGGGGATCTGCTCGGCCGGAAGATCCAGGCCCTGGATGTGGACATCCTTGCCGGACGCGCCGTCGAGGAGCTTGGTGACCGCCTTGGTCACCTCACCGGTGTCGATGCCGGTCAGGCATCCACTGAAGGACGCGGTGGTCGCGGCTTGGCTGGAGGACGCCATCGTCATGGCGGCGCCCGCGAGCAGAAGGGGGGAGAGGACGGCGACGCCGATGCCGGCGGCTATGCCCTTCAATCCGGTCCGCCTCCCGGAAGGCGGTCACGGGCCGGCGGACGGATCGCGGGCAGGGGAGGGTAGAGCGATGTCACAGCGAGGTCCTTGGTGAAGTCCCGGCGGCGCGTGCGTCGTTGAGGAAAGGGCGCGACGTCCGGGTGGTGGGTCATTCGGGTGGCCCGGGTGCCATGGCAAGTTGCCGCTCGCACCGGCACGGGGCGTGGGGTCAGGTGTGCCAGGACATGGGGGTACCTCCACGAAGGCAGGGGGCGGGGACGCGCCATCGGCGGTGGCCGCCGGGCAGTTCCAAAACAGTAAGGGCGGATCCCCGGTTGCCGAAATCGTGTGTCTGATCAAGGCTCTGTTTCGGGGTTTTTGGCGGCGATAGCGCTCAACCGGGGATCGTGCCCTACAGTTTTGACTCCTCCCCTCGCCCCCTCACGTCACAGACCGCGGAGCCGTCCGCCCGTATTCGGTCCTGTGGGGTCATCCAGGCGAGCTGGAGCGTCTCTCTCATCTCACACGACCCGAATTGGGGTATCTCTTTGCCTTTTTCCCTGCACCAGGGCGACGCGCTTAGCGTTCTCGCCGAGCTGCCGGACAACTGCGTCGACTCCGTCATCACCGACCCGCCGTACAACTCGGGCGGGCGCACGGCGAAGGAGCGCACCTCCCGGTCCGCGAAGCAGAAGTACACCTCCGCCGACGCCGGCCACGAGCTGCCGGACTTCACCGGCGAGAACATGGACCAGCGCAGTTACGGCTTCTGGCTGACCCAGATCATGACCGAGGCGCACCGGCTCACCAAGGTCGGCGGCACGGCGCTGCTGTTCACCGACTGGCGGCAGCTGCCGATCACCACGGATGCCATCCAGGCTGCCGGCTGGCTGTGGAGGGGCGTGCTGGCCTGGCACAAGCCGCAGGCCCGGCCGCAAAAGGGCCGGTTCACCCAGAACTGCGAGTTCATCGTCTGGGCGTCCAACGGGCCGATCGACGCCGCCCGCAACCCGGTCTACCTGCCCGGCCTCTACAGCGCCTCGCAGCCCAGCGGCAAGGCGCGCCAGCACATCACGCAAAAGCCCGTCTCCGTCATGCGGGAGCTGGTGCAGATCGCTCCGTCGGGAGGCACGGTGCTCGACTTCACCTGCGGATCCGGCTCGACCGGGGTCGCGGCGCTGCTGGAGGGTCGCGATTTCATCGGCGTCGAGAAGACCAAGCACTACGCGAAGATCGCCGCCGACCGTCTCACCGAAACACTGCGACAGGCCCTTTCCCAGGATGACTTGACCCTCACTGCCTGAGGCTGATCCTGGCGCGCGGCGCGGCCGGCGACGCGTCTCGTGCGTGGTCCCGCCGCGCTGCGCGCAGCGTTATAGCAGCGAAGTCCCGGTTACCGAAACCGGGGATTCTCCGGATGGTTGGAGCCGCAATTAACGCCCTATGGCTGCGGCCCAAGGAGGCCCCTTTTTCGTGCCTGAATCCATAAACCCCTCGGAGGACGCGGAGACGGAACCGGTCCGGATACCCGACCCCCCTCTCCTGCCGGAGGACGAAGCGGTGGAGCCGGTCCGGGTGCCGGACTCCTCTCTGGCGAGCGTCCAGGCGGACGTGGCCAAGCTGCTGGCGCGATCCGCAGAGCAGGGCCGCCAGATCGACAGCCTCTCCGCCGCACCACCGCCGGACTCGCCGTTCGCCGCCTACGGGCTGCCGGGGTTCGCGGGCCTGCCGTCAGTACCTGCGCCGCCTGAGCCGCGCCCGATCCTCGAGCTGGAGGGCGAAGAGTACGAGGACGAACTCGACGCCCTGTCCGATTGGGTCGACGACTTCCTTCTCCGGGTCTACGGGGCGGAGGTCACGACCGCCGCCCCGTGGTGTGAGCAGTGGCAGGAGCACGCCGACGTCGTCGCCTGGCTTCACGCCCTGTGGCTGTCCTACCAGCAGCACAAGGACCCCGAAGCCGGACTATCCGGGCTGTTCGTGTGGCACCGGGACTTCCTCACCCACGCCATGGCCACCGTCCGCGCCCCCGGCGGGCCGCTGTCCGCGTGCATGACCGATCCCGACCGGCCCGCGCACCGCCTGCTGCCCGGCCCTCGTCCCTCGAACCGGACCACCTCCGCCACGGAGGAAGCCGAGGAACACGGCGGCCACGAGGAGACCGGCGAGCCGGGCCAGGGCGGCGGATGAGCGGCCACGAGGAGGGGCCGGCGTTCGGCCTGTCCTTCGACCCCCGCGCCCTCACCGACCTCCTCCAAGCCCCCGGCGACATCCGCGACCTGGCCCTCGCCCAGCTCCAGGACATCGTCAACGCCCGCCTGTTCGGCGCCAAACTCACCCGCGACCTCGCCGGATGCCGCAAGGTCTACGTCGATCACCGCAACGCCTGGCGCATCGTGTACGCCCAGCGGCCGGCACCCGCGAACTCCACGCACACCACCGAGATCCACGTCGTGGCCATACGCCCGCGCGCGGCGCACGACGTGTACGACACCGCCCGCGCCCGCCTCGGCATCCGCCGGCGCCCCCTGGGCGAGCGCACCCACGCGGCCCGCACCCGCTCGCCGCAGCTGGGCACGCGCCAGCCCGTCCCCAAGCCGGGACCGCCGGCCTACACGATGCCCGGCCTTCCCCGACCCGCACTGCCCCCGACCCTGAAGGACCCCGTTCGTTGACGCAGTTTCCCACCCTGATCGACCATGTCGCCGCCGCCGTAATGGCGCCGGCCCAGGTCACCGAGAACCCGCACCACCGCGCCATCCTCGACGTGTTCGTCGAGGTCCAGGAACTCGACCGGCAGCTCGCCGAGTTCGCCGCCGCCGAGCGTCCCGGCGTCAGCGCCGCTGAGCAGCTGAGCACCCTGACCGACCTGCTGGTCGAACGGATGGCAGCCGGCGCCGAGCTGAGCGCGCTCCTGGCCACCTCCTGCTGCTGCGCCGCCGCGTACGAGGGCGATTCCCCAGCCGAGTACGAGCCACTGGACGACGAAGAGCCAGACTTCGACCCGGACTTCGACGACGTCGAGGAGCCCTACTTCGACCCGGATTTCGAGGACACGGAGGGGTTCGACGACATCGAAGGTCTGGACGGCGCCGACGACCTCCACGAGGACGCGTGCGAGGAGTTCCTCTCTTGCCCCAGCCGCCCGCAGACGATCGTCCACGCCTGCCTGACCGTCTTCGACGACGAGGGCGCCCCGGAGTACGTGAGCACCGCTCAGCTGGTCGAGCGCCTGCGCCACCTGCCCGGCCAGGCCGATGGACGCTGGAGCTACGCCGACCTCACTCCGCTGCGGCTGGGGCTGCTCCTGCGCGGCTACGGAGTGCAGCCCTGCAAGCCGCGGGCGGCCGACGGCAGCCGCTACCGGGCCTACCGGCGCGCCGACCTGCTGGCCGCCCGCCCCGCCTGCTCCTGCTGACGCATCCAGCCCTCGCGCGCACCCGGCAGGTGACGGAGGCGGACTGGGACCTGGTTGCCGCCTTCCACACGCAATGCTCCGAGGCGAACCTGCTGCGCCGCTGGGGCCGCACCCGCCTGACGCCTCGCGACCTGTCCCGGCTGCTCGCCCACGCACAGTGCTGGATCGCACTCGGCACGGACAACCGGCCTGTGGCCCTTGTCAGCGTCGGGCCCGTCAGCCGGGAACCGGGTGTCTTCGACCTCGGAGTGCAGGTCGTCGACCACCGCCAGTGCCAGGGTATCGGGACGGCTCTCGCCCGGCGGGCCGCCCGCCTCGCCCGCGTTCGAGGAGCCCACACCCTCTCCGCGTTCACGCAGGCGTCCAATGCGCCCATGCTCCGGCTCCTCGACCGGCTCGGCCCGACGTCGCACACCCGCGACGGCCCGTACGTCGAGATCCGCGTCGCCCTGGACGCGCTCGCCCCGGATCCAGAAACCCCACCGCCATGACCTCACCCCCGTTCGACGGGCAGATACCCACCGTCCTCGACCAGCGGATCGAGACAGCCGTGGGATACGGCGTCGATCAGCTGCGCAGGCACCGCGCCGGCGGACTGCTCGACGCATCACACGCCGCCCTGGCCGACGCTCACCGCGAGCTGGTGGCCGCCGAGCGGGACGTCACCTTCCACCGGATGCGCCTCGCTCGTCTCGCCTCCAGCGAACTGCCCGTGAATCAGGCGCTGTTCACCCGGATCCACCGCACGCTCGACCAGCTGGCGCAGGCCGCCGGTGTGCGCGATGCGAAGCACACCGCGGCAGCCGCGGCGCTGGAGCCGATCGAGGCCGCCGCTCCTCGGCAGGTGCCCCGGCAGATCGCGACGAAGGACGTCGCGGCCCTGCTCGCCATCGCCCAGGGCGCGAAGCTGCACGAGCACCTCGTCACCCACCGCCTCGCGGTGGCGACTGGCACGCGCACCCGCATCTCCTACGCCCAGCTGCAGCGCCTGGAGGCGATGGGCCTGGTGGAGCGCGACAGGGCGCACCCGGTGCAGGCCGGGCAGCCCGTCGCCCTCACCGACGCCGGCCGCGCCGCGCTCACCGTGCCCCGACGCGCGGGCCCGCCCGGGACCACGCCCGTGCCCCTGCCGCCGGCCTTGACCGCCGTCTCCCGTACACGCCGCTGAACCAGGCGCCCGTGCTGCGCGCACGGCGCCGCAGGCGTCACGACCGAAAGCACCGATGCCCAGCTACGAACCCGATTTCCGCCTCGCCGGATACGAAGCCGTCAATGACCACGTCGCCGACCAGTTCTGGGGGCGCATCGGCAGCGAGCAGGACATGATGACCGTCCTTGCCGAGCACCACAGCGAGGATGCCGAGCACAGCTTCTACCTGATGCACAACGGCGCCGTCACCTGGGGCGTCCCCGGGGATCCGCAGCTCGTCGCCCTGCATCTCAAACGCGACCCGGCCACACGTACCTACCGATTCGCCCACGAGGAACTGCCGCTGCCGGCGATGGCTCAGTCCTGGCTGATCGCCCGCGGCTGTCCCGAGGAGAAGATCCTCCTGCCCGACGGCATGGGCACTAAGGCCGCTAACGAGGCCACCCGCGTGCTGGAACAGCGCCTGCGCAGCGACGGCGACCACTTCGCCCTGCTCATCAGCTACACCCACGACAGCGACCCGATCCAGACGACCGTGATGCTGCGCGCCCTCGACGAGAAGGCCGCCATGCCCTTTCGCGTGCTGCTCGAAGAGGTCGACAGCACCGCGTTGACGCACACCCTGCGCGAGGGCGGCTTCGCCACCTTTGAGGCCGCCACACAGTGGTGGGAAGCGCACTGGAGGGGCGAACAGCCCCCGCTGCCGACAGCCTCGCCGGCCACCCGGCCCGTCACTGCTGCCCCCGGCCTGCCGATACGCCCAGCCCCGCCGCCCGGGCCGGGTCGCTGAACTCCCTCTAAACCACTGGCATTTCGTCTTCCTGCCCCAGCGAAATGCCATCAGCCGTGTGCGAGGCGGCGCGGAATATAGCACGCAATCCCCGGTTACCGAAACCGGGGATTCTCCGGACTCTTGTTCTCAGCCCGCACGGCACCCGCCTGGGGCTGCTTCTCCCGTATGCCCTTTCCTCGAAATGGAGCTCAATTCCCCATGCGCTCAACCCGCATAGCCATCTCCGCCGCGCTGCTCGGCGCCCTCACGCTGCCGCTGCCGCTGGCCTTCACCACCACCGCGAGTGCCGCACCCGCGCAGGCGCCCTCCGTGATCGACCCGACCTGCACCAAGCCCGGACCGTGGACGCTCAGCACCAAGGCCGTCACCATCCGCGCCAAGGCGTCCGTCAACTCCGAGGCACTCGGGATTCTGTACCGGGGCCACAAGTTCACCGTGCACAAGACCAGCGGAAATTGGCGCTACATCACCGACAGGACGACCGGCGTCAAGGGCTGGGTGTCCGCCAAGTACGTCTACCGCCCGGCCGGCGTGTGCCTGGACTAGCCCACCGGCGCCCCATTTCCCATTCCTGCACCGGAATTACCGAAACGAAGGGAATTTCTTCGTGCTCGACGCCAGCGACGACGTGATGGGCGTCATCACCGAGCGCATCGAGGACCGATTCCAGATGCCGCTCGCCGACCTGCGCCGGGCTGTTGAGGCGGCACCCCAGGCCGATCCCGAGGCCACCACCGTCGTGCACTGGTACGGCCTGCTCGCCGAAACGCAGCAGGCCCTCAACACCGCGGAGGACGCGCTCGTCGAGGCGCTGGGCACTCAGCCGCCCGACGTACTCGACGACCCCGTCATGGAGTTGGCCCACCAGGTCAACGCCGCTGTCGCCGCCCGCGACGGCCGCGTCATGGTCGTGAAGTACCTCCTGGACCCCGACGCTCCCGGCAAGCGCGGACCCGGGGTGTGGCGCGGCGCGTCTGCCGCCGCCCGCCGCGCCCCGGCCCTGCCTACCTCTGCGCCCACGCTGCCCAGTGCGCGGACCACTACGGCGCGCGGGGCCACGCGGTGAGCGTCATCAAAAGGTCCAGCAGCCGTGATGCGGCACTGCAGGAAGCGTTCGGCGCCGAAGCAGCCGACCTGTACGCGCAGGCAGCCCGCGGCGAGGCGAACACTGCACTCCAGCGGGCACTGGAACTGCGCAGCTTCCTCGCGGTCGCCGAGGAGCAGGTGGCCCGTGTCCGTGACCGCATCCATGCCGCCACGGCCGCCGACGGCGACATGGACGACCTGTCCGCCGCCGCCATGCGGATGGACGCCCAGTGGCTGGAGGCGGCTCTGGCCGGCCGGAACGGCTACACCGCCGCACTCGACGAGCTGCTGCGCACCATGCCTCCGCCGACCGAAGTAGCGGTGTCACGCCTCGGGTTGAGCCCCAAGATCGCCGCCACCGCTCCGCCCGCCCCGGCAGCATCCCGCGCCGGGGCGGTGCGGGCCCGACGTCCCTGAAAGTCCACCGATTGCCCCCGTCCGACCCCTCGTCCCACGCCGTTTCCCAGCTCGTCGCCCAGCGCATCGAGGCGCTGTTCGGACAGCCGCTCGCTGAACTCGAAGCGCTCGCCGGCGCCACTCCCGAGACCACCCTGCTCGGCGCCTTGACCGGCACCCACAGCGACCTGGTCCTCGCCGAACGCAACATCGCCTTCCAAGTTCAGCGGCTGCGCGAACTCACCGCCCCCGAGCGGGAGATCGGCCGGTTTGACGCCGGTCACATCCTCGACTGCGCCCGGCGTATCGCCGAGTCCGTCGCCGCCCGCGACGCCTACGCCAAGAGCACCAGCGCGGTCCTGGGCGGCCTGCGCCGCGTGTCCGCCCCGGACGCCCACCCGCCGGCTGCGCCGGTACCCGCTGCCCCGGCGGCGACCACCTCCCGCACCCGCTGATCCACCCGTACCGCTTGAGGAGCCCCCTTCTTGGCCACCACCGCGCCGCCCGCCACACCGAACGATCTCTTGGGCGTCACCAAGACCCTGGACCTGCTCGCTCCGCGCTGGAGTGTGTGGGTGCTGATGACCGTCTCCTCGCAGCCGCTGCGCTACGCCGAGTTCAAGCCGAGGCTTCCATGGCTGGCGGACGGGCAGCTCCACCCCCGGCTGCGTCACCTCACGAATGCCGGCGTCATCGAGCGTACGGAGTACGCGCCGCGCCATGTCACCTACGGCCTCACCAGCCGCGGTGCGGCGCTGCTGCCCGTCCTCGCGGTGATCGCGTCCTGGGGCGACAGGTACCTGGAGAAGGAGATGGTCGCCAACAAGCACAACGGCGAGGTGGAGTTCGAACGGATCGCACCGGCCCAGAACATCGAAGACGCCGTTGCGCTGCTCGTGCCGAGGCACGCCACCCCGATCCTGTGGTCCCTGCAGGCCCGGGGCACGGCGACCGCCAAGACCCTGGCGACCGAAGCCATGCCCGGCTACGGCCTGACCGCCGTCTACAAGCCGCTGGAACGCCTGGTCGACGACGGCCTCGTCACGCCCACCGGAACCGGCGGATACCGGCTGACCGCGAGCGGCCGGGCACTCGCCCCCGTCTTCCAGGCGATCTCCGCTTGGGCCACCGCCCCGGTCTCCGAAGCCGATGCCCGTCGCCCTCGGGAGCTGAGCGGCGCCCCGTCGCAGAACCGTTCCGGCCCGTGGGCTACCACCCCGACTCGCCTTCCGGCGCCGCCAGTTCCGGCCCCAGCGACCGCTCCTTCCGCCCTGACGACCACGCCTGCGGAGGGTCCGGCGTGGAAGTCCGGCGACCTCTTCTCCCACCAGATACCCGCCCGCCCGATCTCCCCGGCAGGAGGCCCGCGCCGATGACCCGCCCCCTGCCCCAGACCCTCCTGCACGAACGCCGCGCGATCCGGACCCTGACCCTGCCGGGCCTAATCCGACTGGTCACCGAGATCGACGACAACGGCCCCATCAGCCACCGCCGCGGCTCCCTGCAGAGCGCCTTCGGCGACCTCACCCCCGGGCAACTGCGCCATGCCATCGACGTCGCACGCGACCTCGGCCTGATCCACGCCGACGAACAGGCCCCCGACCGCTACCGTCTCACCGCGAGCGGCGAGGCCCTGGCCGAGGTGTACGACACCGCGGCCCGCTGGGCCCGCGCCCGTCATTTCCCCGACACCAGCACCGACTTCGTCACCCGCGTCCAGCACACCCTCCCGCTGCACAGCCGCAGCCCGCACGCGTCCGGCTCAAGTCTGGAACCGTCGGCGCCGCAGGAGGCCCTGGCCGAGTTTCTGCAGGCGAACCCCCGCGTCCTGCACCACGCCGACGCCCGCTCCGCGCCGCTGCCGGCGGAAGCGGGGCGCGCTGCGTGAGATCCCGTGTCGGACCGCGGCATGCCCGCCGCCCGGTCCCCACTGTGCTGCGCGGCATCTACCTGCCGCGCAGCACGGACGCCGCCGCGTTCGCCATGGCCACGTACGGCATCCCGCTGCTGGTCCTGGCCACCACCAACTCGGCAGCCCTGACCGGACTTGCCTTCGCACTGGAATGGGTGCCGAGGCTGGGGGCGTTCGCCTTCGTCGGCGCCCTGGTCGACCGTCATGGCACCACCGCGGTGCTCCGCTCCGCCTCCGTTGCCCGCGCCCTGGTCGTCCTGGTAGCTGCGCTCCTCCTAGCTCCGCAGGAGGCGGGGCTCGGGGAGACGGCCACCGTCATGGTGCTCGCCGCGTCCACCGGGATCCTCACCGAGTGCGCGTACATCGCGGCCGAAACTGCGGGCGGGGTGGCCGGTCGTGCGGCCGGCGCCCGCGCGCACCGGGTGCAATCCGTGCTGCTCGGCATTGACCAGGTCGCCACCCTGTTCGGCCCCGCCCTGGCCGGCCTCCTGCTCCAGTGGACCGGTGCCAGCGGCATGCTGCTGGTGATCGCCGTCTTCTCCTTGCTCACCAGCGTCCTGGCCCCGCGCCAGTACCTCCGCCCGGAGCCCGCCGCAGTGCCGTCTGTCGGCAAGGGGCTGCGCACCGGTTGGTCGACCTTGCGGGCACTGCCGGCGCTCGGCTGGCTGGTGGCCGGACTGACCGTGTCCAACCTGGCCGTCGGCCTGCTGCAGGCCGCAGCCCCTGTGATCATCGTCAAGCAGCTCGGCCACTCCACAGCCGACGTCGGGTTCATCTGGTCCATCGCGGCCGTCGCCTCGCTCGGCGCGGTCGTGCTGTGCCGCCGGGCGATTGACCGCTTCGGCCTGTGGCCGGTCGGCGTCGTGTCCGCCACGATCGCCGCTACCGCCTGCCTGGCCGTCTCCTTCGCCGGCACCTACCACGCCTATCTGGCCCTGATCGCCGTTCTCATGGTCGGCGAGGGCGGCATGACCGTCGTGCTGCGCACCCTGCGCTCCCGCCTCATCCCCACGGACGTATTCGGCGCCACCCTCTCCCTGACGATCTTGGTGCTGCTGCTGCCCTTCCCGCTGGCCGGCGTCCTCGTCGCCGTGGTGCCGCCCGCCCAGCTCGGCCACGTCATCACCGGCTGCGCCGTGCTCCAGGCCGCGGGCCTGTTCACCGCCTTCGCCCGGCTGCGCACCACCCCCGCCCTGCGCGCCTCCTTCGCCTGACCGACTTCCTGCACACCTCACGGAGACCCGCCATGCCCCTGCCTCACGCCCCGGCCGACCAGGTGGTCCTGCCGATATCCCGACCGTCGCTTCGAGCAGGATCGCGCCCCACGCTGACCGACCGGTTCCTGGCCTTCGACGCCGAGCACCCCTACGTCTACCGCGCGTTGGAGCGCCTGACAGCCGATCGGCTTGCCACCGGAGCTACCCGGGTCGGGCTGAAGGCGCTGTTCGAGGACCTGCGCTGGCAGCTGCCCGCGGGAGTGCGCGGGCTGAACAACTCCTTCACCGCCCTGTACGCCCGAAAGCTGATCGAGGACCACCCGCACTGGGCGGGTGCCTTCGAGCTGCGGCGCCGCCGCACCCTCTGACCCCGGCCGTGTGCCGTCAACCTCCTTTGTCCTGCCACTGTTTGGAGCCTTGTTGTCCTCTCGCCCCGTCGTCCTGGTTGTCGCAGCCGCCGACATGGAGGCCCAGCTGTACCGCGGCACCTGCCTGGAAAACGTCGCCGCCCACTACGACGTCGTCCTGATCTCGGGCGCCGAGCCGACCTGGGAAAAGGAGTTCCTCCTCGACTACGCCGTCGTCGACCCGACCAACCTGGCGGCACTCGCCACGGCTGGGCGCGCGCTCGCCGAACGGTATGAGCTGGCCGGCGTGGTGACGTGGACCGAGTGGTACCTCGTCCCGGTCGCCCGGTTCGCCCGCCAGCTCGGCCTGCCCACCACGGCTCCGGAAGCCCTCCAGAGCTGCCGCAACAAGCACACGAGCCGAAGCCTGTTCGCCCGCCACGGAGTGCCCTCCGCCGTATCCGTCAGCGTGCGTACCGAGCGGGAGGCGACCGATGCCGCTGCGCTGATCGGCTATCCCGTCGTTCTCAAACCCGCCGCCCACGCCGCGAGCATGGGCGTCATCCGCGTCGATTCCGCCGACGACTTTCCGGCCGCGTACGCCCTCGCCGCGCGCACCGCCGGCCACGGGGTGGAGAGCACCCAGGTCCTGGTCGAGGAGTACCTCGACGGCCCGGAGGTGAGCGTCGAGTGTGTCACCCACCGGGGCCAGACCACCGTGGTCGCCGTCACCCGCAAGACCGTCGGGATGCGGCCCTTCTTCGAGGAGCTGGCGCACGTGGTCGACGCGAACGACCCGTTGCTCGCCACCGTGGCACCGGTCGCCGTCGCGGCCCTCGACGCCGTCGGCATCACCGACGGCGTCAGCCACGTCGAGATCCGCATCGTCAACGGCCGGCCCCGCCTAATCGAGGTCAACGCGCGCATCGCCGGCGACATGATCGGCCACCTCGTCCACCTGGCCACCGGCGTCGATCTCGCCCGGGCCGCCGCCGACATCGCCTGCGGACGTACCCCCGACCTGACGCCCACGCGCCGCCAGGCTGCCGCGATCCGCTTCATCTACCCCGCCTACTCCGGCACCCTGACCGCCTGCCGTGTCGCGAAGCCCACCGGGGGAGTGGAGCGCGTGCGTTTCCAACGACAGCCCGGAGACCAGCTCGTGCTTCCCCAGGACGGCGGCAACTTGTTCACCGCCCGCATCGGCTATGTCATCACCACCGGGCCGACCGCTACGGCCGCCCAGGACCGCGCCCAGGAGGCGTACCGCCACCTCGACGTCCAGGTGGCCGCCGCCACGCAGACGGCTCCGGCCACCGGGGAACAAGCCGCGTGAGGAAGACCGTCGCGATCGAGGTGGTGCGCAGCCGCCGCTTGCTGACCGGGTACTTCGCCGGCCTGGGCGTGGTGATGGCCGTATTCGGGGCCCGCATGCCCGCCGTCCAGGCCGCCGCCGAGGCGAGCACCGGAGGGCTTGCCCTGGTCCTGCTGGCCGCCGCCCTCGGCATGGTCGCCGGACTCCAGACGGGTGGGCGCCTCGCCCGCCCGACCCGCCTGCCCGCGCTGCTGACCGGCGGCGCCATCGCTCTCGCCGCCTGGCTCGCCGTCCTCGGGGCCTGCTCCAGTCTGGAAAGTCTGTGCGCGGCGGCGTTCGTCTTCGGCGTCGCACACGGCGTCCTCGACGTCACGGCCAATGCCGCGGCGGTCCGCTGTCAGGACGCCCACGGCTACCCCATCATGGGTCGGCTGCACGCGAGTTACAGCCTCGGCGCCCTCCTCGGCGCCGCGCTGGCCGCGGCCACCACCCACACCTCGCACACCGTTCTGTTCACCGGGGTCGCCATCTGCGCCGCGGTGGCGGCCGGAGCTACGACGGCTCCGACCCGGACTCTCGTCAGCTTGGGACTCAAGCCCGCTCACAATCCTGCTGCACAGGGCTCGGGCGAACGCGGGGGCCAGTCGCGGCCCCGGGTGTGGCTGCTGGGCGTCCTGGCGGCGGCAGCATTGCTGGGCGAGGGCGCTGCTGCCGACTGGGCTGCCGTCCACCTGCACGACCTCGGCGCGACGGCCGCGACCAGCGCTGCGGCGTTCGGCTTCTACAGCGCCGCCATGGCCGCAGGCCGCCTTGCCGGTGACCGGCTCACCGCCCACTTCGGTGCGTCAGCCGTCGTACGCGCCGGCGCCGCTTTGGCCGCGCTCGGCCTCGCCACCGGACTGGCCGGCTCCACCATTGCCTTCGCCCTGTTCGGCTGGGCGGCCTTCGGCCTGGGCCTGTCCGTCACCATCCCCAGCCTGATCACCGCCGCAGGCGCTGGCGGACCCCGCGCGGTCGCCACCGTCGCGGTCACCGGCTACGCCGGCCTGCTCGCCGGCCCCGCCCTCATCGGCGCCCTCGCCACCCTCACCGCCCTCCCAAACGCGCTGCTGCTGCCCGCCCTCCTCGCCGTAACCGTCGCCGCCCTCGCCCCCAAAGCCCTGGAGAGAACGACCCCTTGACCCGCACCTCCGACTCCCGGACCGGCGTAGAAGCCCTGATCCTCGACTACAACGGGGTTGCCGGCCTGCACCCCCCGGCTGCCATGTGGACCCGCCTGGCCGACCTCGCCGAGTGGCCCGACCGGCATCTCCCCTCGTTCCAGGACGCCTTCTGGGCTCCCCGCAACCCCTACGACGCAGGGCAACTGAGCGATCTCGCCTACTGGGCCAAGGTGCTCGGTCATCACCCCGGCCCGCGCTGGCTGCGCACCCTGCGCGATGCCGACACCGCCATGTGGACCCGCACCGACCCGCACGTCCTTGACATCCTCTACCGCGCCTGGGCCGCGAGGCTGCCGATGGTTTTGCTCTCCAACGCCCCGGCCCACCTCAGCGACGTCCTGGACGCCACCGACTGGCGGCGCGACCTGATGACCGACGCCCTGTTCTCCGCCCGCCTGGGCCGGTGCAAGCCCGACCGGGCCGCGTACGAACACGCCCTGGCCGCCACCGGCGCCGACGACCCGGCACGCGTGCTGTTCGTCGACGACCGCGAGGACAACTGCCGGGCCGCCGCCGAGCTGGGCCTGCGCACCCTCCACTACACCGGCCAACCCGCCGATCTGGAAGAGCAGTTGTTGCCCGCCCTGGCGGACAGCATCGGTTCCTGACGGCTGGCCGCTCTCCCCGCTCTGCTTCCCATCAGCCCCGACCCCAGGACTTTCGTGCCCAACAGTGAAGAGATCGACGGCGACGTCTATGTATCCCCGCGCTACCTGGCTGGCAGCACCTGGACCGGAGACCCCGCTCTGGAGCCGCTCCTCGCGCTCGGCTTCGACCTCCGTCACGACGAGCTCGGCAACGTCTATGTCACTGCCCCCGACCACCGCGTCCGACTCGGCTATCTGCCCGAGGGAGACGATGACGGACTGTGGCGGATCAACGCCTACCGCGACCGGTTTGGCCCGCCCGCATGGGGTGTGAGCTTCAACGACGAGGCGCCCACGGAGTTCGTCGCCGCCTTCACCACCGCCCTAGCCCAGGCGTACACCGTCGGCCCCGATACCTACCTCGCCGAGCCCGATCTCACAGACCCTGAACTCGGTGCCTTCGACGCCGTCGTCCCGCTCATCAAGAACGGCTGGCAGTTCCAGCACCCGCGCTGGGGGGTGATGGAACTGCAGTCCCCCGATGGGATGGCCACGTGCGAGTACGCCACCGGCCGCCTCGACGCCGAAAGGGAACTCACCACCCTTGAGGCCCGATGGCACCTGTGGGGCGGACCGAAGAACGGGTACGCCTGCTGGTACGCCACCGCCACCACCAACACCCCAACAGCCCTGGTGAAGGCCATCACCCAGAGCGTGTCCGACCCGGAACCCCTGCCGCGCTGGAGGGACTCGATGCTCCCCGGGCTGCGGGAGGCCGCACAGCTCACTCCTGTGACACCGCCTGCGCCCCCCGTTCCGACCCCGCTGGACATCCGACGGACCGCCCCCCGTCGTGCGCCAGCGCTGACCACGCGCAGCATCCCGCGCTGGAGCACCACGACAACTCCGTCGGCAGCCCTGCCCACCCGAAGCTCCGGCCCTCGCCGCTGACCGACCAGATCCCCTCCGTCCGAGAGAGGCGCTTTGGCTCTGCACGCCCAGCAGTTCTTCGACGACGTCATCGAACTGTCCCTCCACCAGTACGCCATCGTCGGCGACGCCCTCTACGCAGTCCCGCAGCCGAACTCGCCGCTGCGGCTACGCATCGACTTCGCCCCCAGCATCCGCCACGGCGAATACGACGGACTGCTCCTGCGTGTCATCCACCCCGAGCAGGGCGTCCTCGACACCGCGATCCTCCGCTTCGCAGACCATGGCACCTTCACCCGCCGCGACACGGCCCGCGACCTCGTACCCGGCCGAGACGGCTACGCAGTCATCCGCGACTGGCACGCCCACAGCAGTCTGCCGCCGTGGCACGGCGCGGACGGCACGGGGCTACGTACCGCGATCGAGCAGTACGCCCACTTCTGGTTCCCGCCACCTGCCGCGTCCCGACCGGCAGCCCGACCCGTCGCCCCGCCCACACCCACCACCGGGGCCTCGCCCCGCACCCGCTAAACCGCCTACCACGCCATGGAGTCTGGATGTCCCCGCCCCACTGGTTCCGCTCGCACCGACGGCCACCGGCGCCGACTGCCGCGGTCCCCGGCCCGCCTGCGCCTGCGGGCCCGAACGGTTTCTGGATCACCGACCCCGACTTCCGCGACCGGCTGCACAGCGCGACGCTGACCCTCCTCGACATCGTCGAGGACTGCCTCAACGACGACCTCCCGCTCACCGACATCCTCGACGGCGCCCGCGACCACGCCGAGCACCTGCTCGGCGTCCCCCGCACCTACGGCATCCTCGTCGAAGCCGAGGCCGCCGCACAGATCGTCCAGGCCGCCGGCCTGGACGTCGGATCCCCCTTCGGCCTGGCCATCGCCCAGGGCCTGGCCGGCATCACACAACTGCCTGTCGAGCGGCAGCAGCAACTTGTCCGCGCCGCCGCCCGCCGCTACGCGATCACCGCACCCTCCCGTTCAGTAAACGGACCGCCCACGTCGCCCCCGCGCCCGGCGCCGGGCCGCTCTCGCTGAACCACTGACCCACATGCCTGCCTTGCCTGTTCCCTTGTATTCCTTGGAGAGTTCCTTCTTGCGTATCCGTTCCGCTCGTACCCTCCCGGTCGCTGTTGCCGTCGCCGCCACGGTGACCGGCAGCCTGTCCTGGGCGCCGACCGCCTCGGCCCAGAACACCGATCCCACCCCGTCCGCATCCACGTCCCCGACTCCGCGCAACGCAGCCGAGCCGGAGACCGGCGGCGTGGCCATCCTGAAGAAGGACCCCGCCGGCGACGTGCTCGCCGGCGCGTCCTTCACCCTCCTCGACTCCGCGGGCACGGAGGCCGCCACCGGCAAGACCGACACCCAGGGCAAGCTCGCCTTCACGGACCTCGCACCAGGCGTCTATCGCCTCAAGGAGACCTCCAGCGGCAGCAACCTGTACGACACGGTCGACGACCAGGACGTCATCGTCACCCCCGCCACGGACACCCCGCTCACCATCGTCGACCCGTTCAAAGCCGCCTCGGTCCTGCTGAAGGCCAAGGACGACAAGACCGGCAAGCCGCTCGCCGGATCCACGGTCAACATCGGCAGCGGCGGCACGACCCTCCTGACGCTGACCACTGGGTCCGACGGCACGGCCAGCGGCAAGTTGCCCGTCAACTCCCGTACGGGCAGTGACTTCTGGGTCAAGCAGGTGAAGGCACCCGCTGGCTACGACCTCTACAAGCCCTCGAAGGCATTCAAGGCCAAGCCGGGCGGCCCCGTGACCGTGACCGTAACCAACGCCAAGACTGCCACCAGCCCGCCGTCCACGGAAAAGCCGAGCGGCAGGCCCACTGAGAAGCCGAGCGGCGAGCCCTCCGCGGACAAGCCCGGCAAGGACGAGGACGCCCCGGCGCCGTCCGCATCGGGTACTCCAACCTCTGGCGAGGCCACATCGAGCACTGCGGCGCCCGCTCCCACCGGCGCGCTCGCGCACACCGGCGCCGACGCCACCCCGTGGCTGATCGGCGGCGCCGGAGCTCTGATCGCCGCCGGCGGAGGCGCCCTCTTCGCGGCCCGTCGGCGACGCACGGACAGTTCCACCGACGACGGCTCCACCTCCAGCTGACCTCACCCGCAGCACCCATGACAAACCCCCAGGAATCGATTGATTCCGGGGGCTTTGTCATGGGTGCTTATCCGATGCGAGCGGGGGCGAGGCGCCACACGTGGCCTGTGCGTAGTGCGACGTCGAACCGTGAAGGCTCCTACGGATGTTCGCCTTCAAGGGTGGACTCGCCATCCCGTTGGGGTCGGCTGGTGCCGAACACCAGCGCGATGTCGCTGCGGTGCGGCACACTGCCGCCGGAATCAACTCATCCGCGCCAAAGGAGCCGCCCCGTGGCCGAGCGAATCGTCGTCCCCGACCTGTGGACTGGGCGCTGCCAGTGCGGCGACCACATGTATGAGGCGTACGGGATCCCGGACGACCCCCACCTGTGCTCGTGCGAGCACTGCACTCGCCTGTCCGGGGCGCCAGCGATGGCATGGGTGGGGTTTCGAAGAGACGCTCTGAAGTGGACAGGCCCCGGAGGAGAGCCGGCGTACTTCTCCACCTGGCCGACACTGCACCGAGGGTCCTGCCGCCGTTGCCACACCCAGCTCATCTCTATCGCGGACGGCTCGGACATGATCATGGTGACGATCTTCAGCCTCACCCGGAGCACCGAATTGACCCCGGTCGGACACAGCTACCGCGATGCGGCGGCGCCCTGGATGGCCATCACGCTCGCGCCCGACCCGCAGCGCCGGGCGTGATGCCCGATGGGCTTCACGATGACCTGTGGCGGGCGCGGGTGAAGCCTCGTTTCCCTCGGATCGTCACCTGAAGCGCCCTGGCTGATGAGCCCGAGCAGGGCCCGCGAGGGCATGCGCGCGGTGCACGATCATGTTGACCGAGCCGCGGTCTCGCTCGATGTGCCCCTCCAGCAGCACTGCAGGGGCGCCGAGAACTGCCTCTCGCGTGCGTTCCCAGACCGGGGGAGAGAAGACCAGGTTGATCATGCCGGTCTCATCTTCCAGGGCGCCGAACGCAACTCCCCTGGCCGTCGGGGGCCGTTGGATGTACTTGGCCAGTCCGCCGACCCGCACCCGGGTCTGGTCGGCCAGGTCACGGGCCTCGTGCGCAGGCTGAGCCCCGTGTGAGGCCAGCAGAGCACGGAGGTGCTGCGCGGGGTGGTTGGTGGCGCTGGCGCCGGAGGCGTCGAGGTCGGCGGCGGTGGCCTCGGCCGCGGTCATAACCGGCAACTCCGGCGCGGGCGCCAGGTCGTCCAAGCCCGGAAGGACGTCCTGGATCTCACCGGTATAGGCGCCGGCCGACCACAGGGCGGTGCGCCGGTCCACGCCGAGGCCATCGAACGCCCCGGCGGTGGCCAGCTGCTCCATCAACTTCGCCGACAGCCGCGTGCGGCGGGCAACGTCGGCCACCGAGCGAAACGCCGCAGCGCCGCGCGCGGTCAGGATGTGCTCGGCGATCTCCTCGCTGATCCCGGTCACGGAGGTCAGCCCGCGGCGGATCGCCGGCCGCTGCTCCGGCTGGTCGGCGTGAGGCTCCAGCGTGGCGTGCACGCCGGAGCGCTGGATGTCGACACTGCGGACCTCGATGCCATGGTGCTTGGCATCCTGAATGAGCGTCTGGGAGTCGTAGAATCCCATCGGGAGATGCGCCATAATCCCCGCTAGCAAGGCGTGCGGAAAGTGGTATTTAACCCAGGCGCTGGCATAAATGATGCCCGCCATCGACTGGGCGTGAGACTGCGGGAATCCATAATCTGAGAACGCTTCTATCATGCCCGCAATGCGCTCGGAGGCGGCCTGGTCGATGCCCTTGGCGGCCATCCCGGCAAGCAGCCGTCCGCGCAGCTGTGCCACCCTTTCGGGAGAATGCTTGGCGGCCATCGCCTTACGGAGACGGTCCGCCTCGCCCGGGGTGAAACCAGCACAGTCGATAGCCAGAGCCATGGCCTGCTCCTGCCACAAAGCGACCCCGAGCGTTTTGGAAAGCGCTGGTTCTGCAAGCGGATGCGGATAGGTCACTGGCTCCAGACCGGCACGCCGCCGCAAATACGGATGCTTTGATCCCGCCATGATTGGGCCCGGCCTGATGATCGAGGCGGCCACCGCGAGGTCCTCGAAACACCGCGGCTGCAACTGCGGCAGTGTCGAGACCTGCGCCCTCGACTCAGCCTGGAACACGCCAATGGTCCGACCTGCGGCAATCATGGCGTACACGTCCGGGTCGTCCTGCGGAATCGAGGCCATGTCCAGGCTGATTCCGTGGTGTTGGGCAATGAGGTCGCACGCAGTGTGCAATGCGGCCAGCATGCCCAATCCCAGGATGTCGATTTTCAGGAGTCGGGCAGATGCGACGTCGTCTTTATCGCCTTGCAGGACCGAGCGTCCTTCTCGGGTGGCCCATTCGACCGGCATGATTTCCCCGATGGGCTGGCGGGTAAGCACCATTCCTCCCACGTGGATTCCCAAATGCCGGGGCAAGGTATGCAGTTGCGCGGCGAGGGAGCGCACGTCGCCGGGGATGTCGGCCTCCGGCCCTGGTGGTTCGTGGTGAATGTGGCGGGTCATTTCATTGATCCGCGCCGTGGGGTAGCCGAGGGCGCGCGCGGCATCCCGCACACTGAGGCGAGGTTGGTAGGTGATGAGGTTCGCGACCTGGGCGCAGTGTGACCTGCCGTATTTGGCGTACAGGTACTGGATCACCTCCTCCCGGCGGTCGTTCTCGAAATCGATGTCGATATCCGGGTCGGTCTTTTCGGCGTGCAGAAATCTCTCAAAGAGCAGGCCGTGCTTGAGCGCGTCGACGCTGGTGATGCCCAGCGCGTAGCAGACCACCGAGGAGGCGGCGCTGCCGCGCCCCTGGCACCAGATCCCCTGCTCGGCCGCGTACCGCGTGATGTCCCAGCAGATCAGGAAGTAGCCGGGCATGCCCATGTCGGTGATCACGGACAGCTCGTAGTCGAGCTGCTTCCAGGCCGCGCCGGCTGCCGGGTCGGTGCGCGGCCCGTAGCGGCGGGCGCAGCCTTCTTCGGCGAGGTGACGCAGATAACTTTCGGGGGTGTGCCCGGCGGGCACCTCGAAGTCCGGCAGCTGCGGGCGCAGTTTGCTCAGGTCGATGACACTGTTGCGGGCGAGGTCGACAGTGGACGCGACGGCCTGCGGGTAGCGGGCCATCAGGATGCTCATCTCCTCGGCGGTGCGCAGATGCGCCGTCGGGGCCGGCGGCAGTTCCCCGATGGCGGTGTCGAGGTTCTCGCGGCGGTGCAGTGCGGTCAGCGCCGCCGCCAGCCGCGCCGAGCGCGGGGCCGCGTACCGGACCGCGTTCGTGGCCACCACCGGCAGCCGCCATCGCTGCGCCGCCGCGTGCAGGGCGGCGTTGCGTGGACCGTCTTCGGGCAGTCGGTGATCGACGAGTTCGGCGTGCAGATGGGTGCGGCCGAAGAGGTCCACCAGCCGGTCGATGCGTGCGTGGACGGCGTCGCTGTCATAGGCCGCCTCGCCGACGACGGGGCAGCCGGTGAGGATCGCCCACTCTCCCTCGTACGCGGCAGCCGCGAGCGCGTCGAGGTCGTAGACCGGCGCGTTCTTGGCGCCCGCCAGCTGCCCAGCGCTGATCGCCGCGGACAGGCGGGTGAAGCCCAGCAGGCTGCGGGCAATCACCACGATCGACCCGAGGTCCTTGTCGAGGGTGAGTTCGGCGCCGTAGATGGTGCCGATGCCGTATGCGCCGGCGGCCTCCGCCAGACGTCTCGCGCCGTACAGCCCGTTGGTGTCGGTGATCGCCAGAGCCTCGACGCCGAGGCGGACGGCCTCGGCGACCAACGCCTCCACGTGGTTGGCGCCGAAGAGGAACGAACTGGCGGAGTGCACGTGCAACTCTGCCCAGCCGCCGTCCACGGGCGTCGGCGCGGCACGCGTCCCGGGGAAGTTCAGCACCCTCCCGCGAGGGTCAGCCATAGAGGGCCTCCACCGCCCACCGGCCGTCCTGGATGTGCAGCAGCCAGGCACGACCGTCCGCGCAGGCGACCTGAAGACGCGCCAGGCGACGGGCCTGCGCAGGGATCCACCAGTCCTCCAGCACCGGCCACGGCCCGGTCCACCCGGTCACCGCCACCGGCGCGGCGCCGTCGACCGACAGCGTGGCCGGCGCCTGGGTGAGCAGGGTGCGTCCACTCACCCCGACCATGCCGCCCTCTGCCCCAACCAACTGAGCGGGGCGCGGGGTCGGGTAGACAACCGCCGGATGCGGGGCCGGCAGCCGGCCCGGCCACGTCCCCTCGACCAACGGGCGCGCACGTGCATCGCCGTACGGGATGTGCACGATCCGCTCGCCCGGCCCGCGGCCTCCGGCGAGTTCTGGGCGCACCACCGCGCGATGGCCGAGCATCGCCTGCAGCTGTCCTGCGGCGTGCTCCAGTTCCTCCGGCGCGATCCGAGGCCCGAACAGCAACGACTGCCGACCGGTGGCCGCCGACAGCCCCTCCGGGATAAGGCGCAGTGCGGTGATCCCCGCCACGGAGGCGTCGAGCTGCCCGGTCTCGGCCCAGGCGGCGATCTGCCAGCGCACGCGCTCGGCCACCGCCAGCGCAGAAAGCCGACCCTCGTGCCGCCACACCCTCGACAGGCGCCGCTCACCCGTCAGTTCCGCTTCGACCTGCAGCCTGGCGCACACCGCGCCGGCTCCCGCAAGGCGGACGTGAAGCTGTTCCGCGAGGGCTTTGGCGATGAACGCGACCGGCTCAAGATTGTCCTCGGGCGGCTCAAACGCCTCGGCCACGCTGTAGTCCACGTCCGCCCCCGACGTGTTGAGCGGCCGGGCCTCCAAGCCCCTTGCGGTGCGCTGGGCCGCGGCGGCATCGTGGCCGAACCGACCCAGCACCCGATCACTGGGCAGCGCCGCGAACGCCCCCAAGGTGGTGATGCCCAAGCGGGGCAACAGCTGAGACAGACGCGGGCTGCCCAACACCCCCACCGGATACGGAGCCAGAAACTCGGCCGTCTGCCCAGCCGGCACCAGTTGGCCGACCCGTCCGGCGCGTACCGCCAGGGCGGCGGCGAACACGGTGTCCGCCGCGCCGGTACGTGATTCGATCCCGGCGTCGGTGAGCACGGTGGTGATGTGCTCCACGAGGGCCGGCTCGCCGCCGAAGTACCGCGCGGGTCCGCGCGCGGGCAGGGCGATCAGACCGGGGCGCAGGACCTCCATGTGCGGTGCGATCCGTTTCTCCAGCAGGCGCAGCACCGGCTCGAACGCCCGCGTCTCCGCTTCGGGGTCCCGGTCGAGCAGCCTGAGCTGGGGGCAGCGCCCGGATGCCTGGCGTACCCGCATCCCCCGCTTCACCCCCTGCCGGCGGGCCTCCTTCGAACAGGCCAGCACCCGCTCCCGCGCGATGATCGCCACAGGTTCGGCGTGATCCGCACCCGCAGCCACCACCGGCCAGTCCATCACCCAGATCACTAGCGCACGCACGGCCGACTCACCCCGCGGTGACGGGCCGCAGCGGCACCACATCCGCGTCCAGGCCGGCAGCGGGCTCGGCAATGAGCGCTACCGAGCCCTCCGGCCCCGGCAGCCACACCTCGGCTTGCCGCGGCTGCGCCGCCGCGCCCCGACCGGCCACCATCAGACGCGCACGGCGGCCGGCGAGCAGACCGAAGCCGTCCCCGAGCCCCTCCCAGCGGGCCTCGGCCACCCGCAGCCGCAGCTGCGCCTCCGGCCAGTCCTGCCAGGTCAGCAACGTCGTACCGGAACGCCGAACGCGGGCCGCAATGCGGCGGCTGGTCCGCAGGGCCACATGCCCGACGGGGCCGAGCAGGACCACCGGCGCCGCCTCGCACACCATCGCCAGCACCTCGGGCCACCGCCGCCCCGGCTCAGGAACGGCCAGCCCGCACGCCAGATCCAGACCGGCATCCGACGCAGCCAGCCCGCCCAGCTGCGGCAAACCGACCGCCGCCCAGGCCCCGCCGTCGACCGCGGCCTCCGCGGCCAACGCGATCAGCAGGGGCAGATCGCCCCCGGCGCTCACCACCGCGCCGTGGGGCAGCTGCCCGCCCGGGAGCAGGCTGGAGAGCGTGCCGGACTGGACTCCGGTCGCCTCCGGAGTCCCTCGCTCACCAGGCGAAACGACGTGCATGAACACATGTTCGATTCCTTGTGCGAGAAATGCAAGCCGCCAAGGGGCATGCCACTCCCGCGAGCCTTCGCGACCGACTGCGGTTGACGGCTCCGGCCGGAGCCGTGGCGGTCTGGAACGACCACGGCGGGCGCCGGTCTGTTCGCTTTGCCCTGCCTGAAGTCGCCCGGCACCTCTCGCTTGCGCAGGGCAGCGCCCGCGGAGCGGACGAAGGGCAGTCGAACGCACGTGCCTCGCTACGCTGCCGCAGTGATCGAGTCCAAGTCGCTGCCCGGCGACCCCACCGAGCTGCACCTGCGCATCTCCTACGACGACGAACTCAGGGACACCCCGCAGGCCGACACGCTGGAGCGCTGGAACGTCGCCGTCCTGCACCGCCGCCGTACGCATGACGGCGGGCAGAGCCCGGAGGAGGGCAGGGGTTGCGCCACTGCAGGATGCCCGTCGTGCACGACGGAGGATGTGGCCGTCGGGGAGATGACCTTCTACCGGGTGCATCTCGACCGCGGCCGGAATGCCTACTGGGCCATGGAAGAGGTCTCCGAGGAGCTGTACGAGATCGCCCAGGTCCTCCTCGACCCGCAGACGGGTTCCTTCACCAGTGAGGTCGGCGAACTGCTGGAGTACGTCGGGTCCGCACTGCTCGTCATGGATCGCGTGACGCTGGATCCGCAGTGGCGCGGGCATGGCCTGGCGGCCGTACTCGGTTGCGAGGCGATTCACCGGCTCATGCCCGGCTGCCGGGCCATCGCCTGCTCACCCGGCATCACCGACCTCAGCAGTCAGCGTCTGACGGACCGATCCGAGTGGGATCGCGTGAATGCCAAGATCGCCCAGGGGTGGGAGCGCATCGGGTTCCGCCTGTACCGCGAAAACATCTATCTCCTGTCGCCGGCCTCGCAGGACCTGGAGGAGCAGCGCGGCG
This sequence comes from Streptomyces sp. NPDC001492, assembly GCF_053597275.1. Classification (NCBI taxonomy): domain Bacteria; kingdom Bacillati; phylum Actinomycetota; class Actinomycetes; order Kitasatosporales; family Streptomycetaceae; genus Streptomyces; species Streptomyces sp. NPDC001492. The sequence goes on from NZ_JBSFHW010000021.1 coordinate 171,314, forward strand.
TACTTCGTGGGCAGCTCGCGGACCTCGGCGCGTCCTGGCGGACCACTGACTCTTGACGGACGCCGCTGCCCAGACGACGGAGGCGGTGCAGTCCTCGGACGTGGTGATCACCATGCGGTGAGGCGACGCCTGCCCGGTCTTCCCCGGCAAGCGGTACCCCTGGACTTGCCGACGTGGTCGACCTGGCGGGCCAGGGCGTCGAGGCTGTCCGACCGATCCGCGACGCCAATCGAGCAGCGGGTGCGCGGCCTGCGCGCCGAGCTCGGCATCCCCGCCGCCGCCCGACCGTCACGTCGGGCGCGGTCACGCGCCGAAGGGCGGAACCTGTTGCACGGTCAGGTCGTCGCGCAGCCGCAGGAAGCGGACGGGGTGCCGGTACAGGCCCGCATCGATCGCCGTGTCGGCCTGGAACTCCGCCACGAGGTCCGGCCGTACAGGGTGGTACTCCAATTCGCCGCGCGTACCCCAGCCTGCACTGAAGTGCCGCCCGTGCCAGGGGTGGTCGGGGGCGGCCGGATGCAGTTGGCGAGCAAGGTTGCGGCGTATGGCGGTGGGCAGGGGCGCGGTCCGGGCGATCAGCCGCAGGGTGCCGACGGCGTCGTACCGCGCCAGCAGCAGCGTGGCCGGGGACGCCAGCGCCCCGGTGATCCCACCGATCATTCCCTGCGAAGTGGTCCGGGAACGGACCTTGATCCAGGCCCTCTTCCCTGGCAGGTAAAGCTGTTGGCTGCCCTTGATCACCACACCTTCGATGCCGACCGTACCCCAGGCCGGGTCCAGCCAGTCCAACGCGGTCGCCCGGTCGGTCGTGGACGGGCACAGGGTGAACGGGGCGGCGAGCACGTCGCGGGCGAAGAGGTCCTCCAGGACCGCGCGCCGTTCGATATACGGCCGTCTCAGCAACTCGGTTCCCGCGGCCTCAAGCACGTCGAAAACGATCAAATAGGCAGGGCGGTCAGCCGCAGCCTGGACGGCGCTGCGGCCACGGCGACGGGCGCGGTTTTGGAGTTCACCGAAGTGCAGTCGCCCCGCATGCGGGACGACGAGCTCTCCGTCGAGCACGAGGGCCTCGACGAGGCCGGTGGCCGCCGCGGCGATATCGGGAAAGGCCGACGTGAGGTCGGCGCCCTGGCGGGACTGGACCATGACCAGACCGGGGCGCGCGAAGAGGATGGCTCGGAAGCCGTCCGGCTTCTGCTCCGCGAACCAGTTACGGGGCAGTGCTTCATCCGGCGGCAGCTGCCGCCGGGCTTCGGCCAGCATCGGCTCGATCGGAGGGGTCAGGGCCACACCGTCACATCTACGCCCAGCCGCCCTTCCGCGCGAGCTGGGCGAGACCGGGCGGCCCCAGGTCAGGGCCTCGATGGCGGGGCGGCTTGCCCGCCGGTGCCGCTTGCCCGGAGCATCCGCATCTCCGCCGACCTCGTCACCGGCTACCGCCTCGGCACCCGGACATACGGCTAAGGAACCGCCGACAACGGATGACCTGTGCTGCTCACGGGCTTCGAGGCGGAGAAACGTGCGGTGGCCTCGGGCCTTCCTGGGCTGGCCGACTACAGCCGAGTTCGCATCGCGTTGGACGAGGAACTCATGTCCCCAGGGCGAGGAACTGCCGGGCGCCGCGGAGCCTGGTCCGGAGCCGGTCCTGGGTGGCACGGCTGTCGAGCCGGACGTCGAGTGCTCCGGGAAGTGCGCTGTCGGCCCGCAGGCCGGCAGGGAGTTGGGAGGCGTCGAGCCCGTCACGCCGGGCGATGAGAGTGCCGAGTTCGTGGCGGCTCACGGCGTCGGTTCCTGCCAGGTGGTGGACGCCGGAGCGGTCGCTGGACGCGAGTTCCAGGAGGGCGGCGGCTAGGTCGTCGACGTGTACGGGGCAGCGGATGTCGTCGGTGAACAGGACACCGGTACGGGTGCCGGCCGCGAGGTCGTGCACTGCGCGTACGTGTTCCGATCGCCGGTCGCCGATGATCAGGGAGGTTCGTGCGACGACGGCGCCCGGGTGCACGAGGCGGACGCCGGTCTCCGCCGCGGCCTTCGCGGCGCCGTAGGGGGTGAGTGGGTCGGGGAGGCAGGACTCGTCGTAGTGGACGCGGACGCCGGAGAACACGGCGTCGCTGGATACATGGACCAAGCCGCTGCCGTGCTTCGCCGCGGTCATCGCCAGGCGGACCGGCCCCTCGGCCGTGACCGTCCAATCGGGTCCGCCGCTCGTGGCGTTGACGACCACGCGAGGTTCCACTTTGGCCATGACTGCTTCGATGCGGTCGACGTCGTGTAGGTCGAGGGCGTGCCAGGAGACCTCCGGAGTGCTGCCAGGCCGGGTGGCGAAGGTCGCTGCCGTCGCATGGCCCGCTACTGCTGCCTGGCGGACCAGCTCGGTGCCCAGGAATCCACTGCCGCCGATGATCAGGATGGTCATGGTGCGACACGGTAGAGGAGGTGCCATTTACCCGCTGGTGAGATTGATCAGACCCCGCTGAGACCGTGGGGCATGAGATCCCATATGTCCGAGGACAACACAGTTCGCCGGTGGCAGACAAGGAAGATCGTCCAAAGGACTGGTAGACGCCGCAACGTCATGTCAACCTGAACGACCTTCCGAAAATCCCAGGTCAGAGAGGTGATGCTGTGGCATTGGATGCAGCGCAACCCGGATTCGCCCAATCGGTCGCGGCCTTGCGGCTCCGCTCCTGGAAGCTCGGTGCCGGCCATGCGATGGAGGTGATCGACCAGTTCACCCAGGCCGACTTCACCCACATCGTCGATGACCGCGCCGACGTGCACATCAGCTCGCGCGATGGCCGGTTCTACCTCGGCTACTTCCCGAACGGCCGGCCCGGCGGCGCCGACGAGGACTGGGTGACGGGCGAGGGCTGGGTGATCGCGGTCACCGGCACCGCGAACGTCCCCGGCTACCGGATGGCCTTCGGCACGGACACGCCGGCGGAGATCGTCGCCGATGTCGTGGCTCGGATTTTGTCCACCTCCCGGCCCCTGTGACGGGCACGGCCCCTTCTCTGCACACGCGCCGCGTACCCTGCCTCTGCTCTCGCGGCCTCGCCCGTTAACGCTAGGAGAACGCTTTGGACCCGCATACGCCCGAGATGACCGTCGGTGACATCCTCGACCTGTTGTCCGCCTGCGACCGCGACACGCCCGTCCGTCTCGCGATCAACCCGTTCTTCCCCATGGCCCACCGTCTGGGGGGCGTGGAAAAGGCGGTGGACGAGCGCGGCCGGCCGCTGGTCTACATCGCCGAGTCGCCGGAGGCCCAGCAGTTCGGCCCCCTGCCGCCCGCTGTGGCCGTCGCTTTGACCTGGCAGGAGCCGGTCGAGGCGCCGCCGCGCCGTCGGCGCGGCGCGACCGGGCCAAACGACAGCCGGTGATTTACCCCTCGAACTGACGGAGGCGCCCCTGCACCCGCACCACCCCATCGACCCCTCCCACACCCATTCGCCGGACCCGATGTACTGGGTCACGCCGCGTCACCTGGCCGGCGATGACGGTGTCCTCGCCGAACGGATTGGCGACACTCTGGCCGACCTCGGCTGGCGCATGTGGCCGACCTCCCGTAACTCCCTGCTGTATGTGAGTCCCGATGGCCTGCGCGGCGCCGAGTGGATCCTCGCGGCCTACCCGTTCGAGCTGGGCGGCCTCCCGGTGGCCTGGCAGCTCTCTGCCCGCCCGCACTCTGCCTCGGCCCTGACCGAGTGGAACGCGTACTTCACTGCCGGCGTACCGCACGAGGCGCTCACCGACTTCCTGCTCGCGCTCGACGCGTGTGAGACCCCCGATGCCGGGCTCGATCGCGCCGAGTCGGTGCTCACCGCGCTTACCGCCCGGGGCTGGCTGCGCGACATGGACCGCCCGCGGACGACCGCCACCGACCCGAGCTTCTCCACGAACGTCTCGCTGGAGATGCTGCCGCAGCTCATCCACGACGCCGACCCCCGCGATGACCTTCTGGGCTGGCAGGCGTGGGCGGAGCCGGTGCTCGGGGCGGCGTACCTGTGGTGTGCGAGCTTCAGCGCGAGCGCCCCGCACGAGCTGGTCGCGGCCTTCGCCTCCTCGCTCGCCGCACCAGGCCCCGTACCGCGCCGCACGCTGCCCGAGGGAGCGGAGGACCGTCTCACCGTCGTACGCCGCGGCTGACGGGCAGCGCATAGGCGGAAACCGCGGCGGGGAAGCGACGCGGTGACGCCCTCGTTCAGGCCCGGTGGTTCCACTCCCTTCACGGG